>JALSMA010000038.1 GCA_026988015.1 Desulfobulbaceae bacterium
GCAAGTACCGTGTTACTATGAGCCATGGCCTGAATCTCCTTTTGTTATAGGCTGTTAGGGGTAACAACACTATACACAAAAGTAGCCCTTCAGGCCGTATCTATTTCCTTAACCGGACAGCAGTGATTTGGTATAGTTTTTTTTGCAGTCAGAATGATCTCGGACGCAGCATCGGATTGAAGACAAAACAAAGTGCCGGTATGCGCCATAGATCGAGATGCTCGACTATTCTTCGGATAGCTTTAGGTTCATTAATAAAGCTGATGATTTTCATTTCCCCCTGGCAATGGGGACATTTCAGAGGATCAACTTCCCACACCTTTTTTATACACTCCCGCCAGATCGGTGGCGGGATCCTGCGCGGCTTGTAATTTGAGATATCAATAATTTCAATTTCGTTGCTTCCGTTTTCGCTTTCAGTTTTCTCCGTTTCCTGTTTAGACCGTTCTCCCCGCATCCGGTTTGAATACCAGCCGAAATATCTCACCAACTGGAAATTTTTATCGGAAATATGCTGGGTTATGGCGGCGATAAATTCTTCGGCGCCGGATATGGTAAAATTCTTTTTGTTTTTTCAATGGGTCGTCTTTGAGCGTTAAAAAACTTACGCAGAATTATTGGAAAAATTTTTCCCTGGTTATCACCTGTCCGGGCCTTGATTCTGCCCTGAAGAGTCGCAGTCCCCCATACCATGAGGGAGAAAAAATGATTGCAAGAGTAAAGAATCCCATTCCACCCAGCAAATGGGTCTGGCTTTGCCAGAATAACAAGCCATGGGGTACAGCTTCAATGTCATTCAGAATAGTTGCACCTGTGGTTGTATATCCTGACATCATTTCAAAAAACGCATCGGTAAATGACGGAATCGTCCAATGTATCATAAAGGGGATAGCAGAAGAGGCTGAGACAACAATCCATCCGGTCAGAGCTATAAAAAAACCGTCTTTATTCTTTAATTCATTTTTTTCTGAATGCGAGAAATACAGGGCTCCCCATACCAGTGGTTATTATAGCTGAATAGATGAGGGCAGAAGATCGTTCTCGTGATAAATAAAAGAGCAGGCAATCGGCAATGACATGGAACAATCGGTAACAATAAGTAAAAGCCCTATAACATGGACGATTGAAGGAAAATGCATGGGATTAGGTTTCAGGGTATTAATGGTTTTACGGGATATGAGTTGGATTCGTTTGCTGAGAGAGGTGCTGAGTCACATGGGAGCACCACTCTTCAGAAGCACTCCCTTTTCTCTACGATTTTATGTTGAGTCGACGTACAACTACACATATGGTATGTACCATGCATCTGAAAGGAATAAATTATCAATAAGCGAAGAAACAACACTAATGTGACAAAAAAAAACAAATCAATCGGCCAAAGAGCCCACGAGACCATCCTTGATTCCATATCTGACGGCGTTTTCACGGTAGATCATGACTGGCGAATTACGACTTTTAATCGAGCCGCAGAGGAAATCACCGGCACAAGCAGAGAAGATGCCATCGGCCGGTACTGCTGGGAGGTTTTTCGCTCCAATATGTGCGAAACCGACTGCGCCCTGAAACGTACCATGCAGGAGGGGAAACCCTACGTCAACAAATCCACCTACATTATCAACAACCAACAGCAACAAATTCCCATTTCCGTCTCCACCTCACTTCTCCGCGATGAAAAGGACTGTATTCTGGGTGGCGTGGAGACCTTCAGAGACCATAGCCTCGTCGAGGAACTACGACGGGAATTAGAAGGGAAACATACGTTTGCAGATATGGTCAGTCGCAGCGAGTCCATGAACCAGATTTTCCGGATTCTCCCCCAGGTCGCCAGAAGCAACGCCACCATTCTCATAGAGGGTGAAACAGGAACAGGTAAAGGGCTGCTGGCCACCACCATCCACACCCTGTCAATGAAAAAAGACGAGGCCTTTGTCAGCATTAACTGCGGAGCACTGCCAGACAATTTACTGGAATCAGAGCTTTTCGGCTACAAATCCGGAGCTTTTACCGGTGCGGTGAAAGACAAGATGGGTATTTTCGCTTCAGCGGGTCAAGGGACTATTTTCCTGGACGAGATCGGTGACACAAGTAGTGCCTTTCAAGTGCGGCTACTGCGTGTACTCCAGGAACAGGAATACCAGCCACTTGGTTCCGTGAAAACGATAAAAACAGAGGCACGGGTTATTACCGCCACCAACCACAATCTCAAAGAAATGGTTGCCAATGGCAGTTTTCGTCGCGATCTCTACTACAGAATTAATGTTATCAGTTTTTGCCTGCCTCCACTTCGGCAACGAATAGAGGATATTCCCCTCCTAGTTGAAAAGTTCATCACAAAACTCAACCGTATCCAGAAAAAAACCATACCCGATGTCGACCAGGAAGTTATGGCGGTCCTCCTAGCCCACGACTACCCTGGCAATATCCGTGAGTTGGAAAACATTATTGAGCACTGCTTTGTCCTCTGCCTGGAAGGAGAAATCAACACCGGCCACCTCCCCCCCTATCTTCTGCAAAAAAACACAAAACTCCCCACCACCACTAAAGCCGTACACCAGGTCATCAGCAAAACAGAAAAGGAACTCATTCTTGAGTGCCTGAAAAAAAACCACTACAACCGTTTGGCCGCTGCCAGAGAGTTGGGGATTCACAAAAGTACCCTGTTCCGTAAAATTAAAAAGTACCAGATCAGTCTGCCAAAAATTGATGGTCGAACAAGCCCTCAAACCAGCCCGACAGACAGAAAAGTCTACTAAACACGCAGCAAGGGTAGCAAAAGGTTCTCAATGCGACCCTGCACAGTCGCACATCCGCACCACTAGCCACCAAAGCGACCGTTCTCCTCTCAGGAACTACTCACCCTTGTATCTGAAAACATTAGAAAAATTCACACAAAACATGAACTGGCACGCTAGTTGCTTAATGTGGAAGGAACCGACAGTGAGGAAGACCAATGAAAATAGCCATCACCGTATGGGGAAATCGAATTTCCCCTGTATTTGATTCTGCCCGAACTCTCCTGCTGATTGAGGTTCAGGGAAATGAGATAATCACCAGGCAGATGGAACAAATGAGATGTTGCATACTTGGAAAAGTTTCAGACATTCTCGAAAAGCTAAGTATTGATGTATTAATCTGCGGAGCAATGACCAAAGACACGGCTACCCTTTTTGAGAGCGGCCAGATCGATATAATTCCTTTCATTGCTGGTAACACAGAAAAGGTTTTAACATTTTATATAGAGGGTAAAAATCTTACTGATTTCATCATGCCGGGATGTCTTCGGAGGCAATACGGTCGAGGCAGACGATGCGGGAGAAATCGGCAGACAGAAAGCTGCTGTCACAGTGACAGTAAAATAAAAAGTAAAGGAAAAGGACAGGAGGTATGAAAATGCCAGGATTCAACAAAAACAATGCAACACCCCAGGGAACTGGAAACGGCAGAGGAAAAGGAATGGGGATGGGCAAATGCCGCAGACAAGACGTTAATGATTCTGCCAATGCTGGCACTGGTGCTTCCGACCCTAACGGTTGTGGTATGAAGCGCGGTCAAGGTGCAGGACGTAATTGTGGGCTTGGCAGGGGAAGAGCGAAGGGAAAGGGGCAGGCTGGAAACCAGGGATAATTAAAGGATAGTCTAGCCGGAATTCATGTTTTTTCGGCCAACCCGGAGAGAAAGATGAAACAAATATTACTTGTGAGCAATAATTCTGCAAATTTTTCAGAATTTGCAAGCGAGTTAAAAGAAAAAGATGCGATTCAATTGCTCATGGTCGAATCAGCACAGGAAGCTTTGCGAAACGCGGAAAGCACAAGCCTTGATGTTGTGGTGACAGATGAGGAACTGAGTGATGGGAAAGGTCTGGAATTAGTCAAGCAACTGGTACAAAAGTTTCCTCTTGTTAATTGTGTCATGGTCAACACGCTTCCCGCAGATGACTTCCACGAGTACACAGAAGGCCTTGGAGTGCTCATGCAACTCCCTCCACAGCCCACCCGGGAAGAAGCAAAAAAAATGCTTTCAATTCTCGATTCCATCAATGTCCTGCTCAAGGAAACATAAGTAGTAACACAAGGAGTTTATAATGATTATCAGCGTGGCAAGTGGCAAGGGCGGTACTGGAAAAACAACGGTGGCCACTAATCTTGCGGCATCCTTGGATCAGAGGGTACAACTCTTGGATTGTGATGTTGAGGAACCAAATTCCCATCTATTTTTACACCCCGATTTTAAAGAAACACAGGATGTCACGACTTTCATTCCTGAAATAGATGATGAACGGTGTACCGGCTGCAAAAAGTGTATGGAAATATGCCGTTTTCGTGCACTTACAGTTGTCGCTGGAAAGGTATTGGTTTTCCCGGAACTGTGCCATAGTTGCGGTGGTTGCGTAGAGGTGTGCGAAGAAGATGCCATTAGTGAAGGTAACCGAAGCCTTGGTATAATAGAATACGGAAATGCCGGAGATATCCTGTTTGCCCACGGCAGAACGAGAGTCGGTGAAGCCATGTCCCCTCCTCTGATCAAGGCAGTTCGCACACTCGAAGACAGAGAGAAAATCACCATCATTGATGCTCCGCCTGGAACATCCTGCCCGGTCATAGCAGCCACTCGCGGAGTTGACTTTGTCCTTATGGTCACAGAGCCCACTCCCTTTGGCCTGCATGATTTGCAATTGGGTGTGGAAGCAATCCGAACGCTTAACATTCCCTGTGGACTGGTAATTAACCGCTCTGATATTGGAGATGATGGAGTAAAAAACTATGCAAACCGGGAAAAGATCCCTGTATTACTTGAAATTCCGTTTGAGAGAAAAATTGCCGAGGCTTATTCCGTTGGTAAACTGATTGTTGAAATTATGCCTGAATGGAAGGAAAAATTTCGTGAGTTATACAAACAAATGACAGCCCTTAGCAACACCTGATGGAGAAGAAATCAATGAGAGAACTGGTAATTGTCAGCGGCAAGGGAGGAACGGGAAAGACGAGTCTCACGGCAACTTTTGCAGCCATGGCAGAAAACGCTATTTTTTGTGATGCTGATGTGGACGCATCGGACCTGCACCTGCTGCTGAACCCCGAAATTCGGGAAAGAAATGACTTCATGGGTGGGTCTTTGGCATTTATTCTCCCAGACGAATGTACGCAATGCGGCAACTGCCTGGAGTTATGCAGGTTTGAGGCAATATCGGAACAATTTGTGGTAGACCCCATTGCCTGTGAGGGATGTGGAGTTTGTGTGGATCTTTGCCCCCAGGAGGCTATAGATTTCCCCGTCCAAAAATGTGGTGAATGGTATATTTCCAACACCAGATACGGCACCATGGTTCACGCCCGCCTGGGAATTGCCGAAGAAAATTCCGGTAAACTGGTGAGCTTGGTTCGCCAACAGGCCACGGCTGTTGCTGAAAAGGAAGGCAGAGATCTGATCCTAACCGATGGGCCACCGGGAATCGGTTGCCCTGTGATTGCTGCCATTGGTGGAGCAACGGCCCTGCTTATTGTTGTGGAGCCCACTGTCTCCGGACTGCATGATATGTCGAGGGTAGCAGACTTGGCAAAACATTTTCAGGTTCCTGGGCTGGTCTGCATCAATAAGTATGATCTCAATACCGGAATGTCAGGAAAAATCGAAGGATTTGCACGGGAAAGAAACATGGAACTTGTTGGCTGCATTCCCTTTGACCCAGAGTTCACCAGAGCCATGGTGCAAAAGAAGAATATTTTGGAATTTGCACCGCGTTCGCCCACTACGGTAACAGTTCGACAGGTATGGAAAAAAATTCTTTCTTCCACGGCGATGAACCGCCTTGGTTTAAAAGACATGAGCAAAACAATACGATGATTATATCCCTCAAAGATGAGGCCTTTTAACAAAATATCAAACTACAAGGAGAAAACCATGACAACAATACGCATAGCAATTCCATCTGAAGGTGAAGGCGGACTTGATGGTAAAAGGGCAGGACATTTTGGACACTGTGATGTCTTCACCCTGATAGATTATGAAGATGGTGAAATCAAGGAAGTTTCGATTCTCCCTAACAAAGAGCATGTACAGGGTGGTTGTATGGTACCGGTAAATCTGCTTGCTGAAAATAATGTGCGAAAACTGGTTGTTGGCGGAATTGGCATGCGCCCCCTTATGGGCTTTCAGCAGGTTGGCATTGAAGTATGCCATGATTCTGAAAGAATGGATATCAGACCCGTGGTTGAAGATATGATAGCTGGGAAAATACCAGTCATTGAACCGGATCAGGTCTGTGGCGGAGGCGGCCAATAATTACGACTCTTACCGGACAATTTCCACTCACGAGCTGAACAAAACCCCACATGCTCGTGAGAAATACACACAAGCAGGAGCTACCATGAAAATTGCTATAACAGCTAAAGGAACAACCCTTGACGATGACGTTGACCCGCGTTTTGGCAGAGCACCTTATATTATTGTAGTTGATTCTGAAACCATGGATTTTGAAGCAATAGACAACAGTGAAAATGTCAACGCTCTTAAAGGTGCCGGAATCCAGGCGGCAACCATGATAAGCGAAAAAAATGTAAATGTTCTACTCACCGGTCATTGCGGCCCCAACGCATTCAAGACCGTCGATGCCGCTGGCATAAAGGTGGTTAACGATGTAAGTGGTACCATACGGGAAGCTGTTGAAAAATTCAAAACAGGACCAGTTGAGTACAGCACGGGTGCTAATGCGGACGGCCACTGGTAATACTAGGTGATAAGTAATCGCTTTCAGAGTATAGCAGGAGGACTAAGATTCCTTAAAATTCCGGGGTAATTTTCCAGGGTTTCTTGTCGAAAACACCTCTTTGGCTGCTGGTTGTAGCCCCGACAGCGACCTGCAATCCCTGAAAAATTTTCAGTAAGAAGTAAAATCAGGTTACAAAACCAGGGGGGAAAATGCAAATTTGATCTGAAAAGAGAGTTTCAGGAATCGGTTGATGCTTCCAGGCTGCATTGGGATGGTGCAATTGTACAGATGGAACCCGGGTTTCCACTGGAAAATGTGGCTCTGCTCAGGAAGAAGTTTCCAGTAAATGAATGGCAGTCAAAGGGAGTATATTTTGGAGGGGTTCATGCTGTTATCCCCGGTGTCGGTGGAGCGGCAGATGGCAGGAGAGGCGGTAAGGTTATCGAAATCACCTGAGCATGGTTTAATTGAGTATATTATATGCATCATGAGTTCTGCCTGGGTAAAAAGGATACAACTTTGGGGTGGACATTGCCGTTGCTTTTGCGTGCGTGTTCTTTTTAATGCGTAAAAACAATGTTATAGTTGTTTGGCGAATTCTGGCACGTATGTTGTATTAGTATAAGGAAAATGAACTTCATTTTTTTCTTCCCCTCCCTAGCCCCTTTGGTCTGTTCCAAAGGGGTTTTTTTTTTGCTTGTTTTCAAGTGGGTGACCTTTATGGTGTATTGCTGGTTGCTGTGAACCACAGCATATTGCGGTGGTTCCTTTTTTTGTTTCTTGACAATCTTGTTTGCAGGCGATAGCATATACTGCAGTTTCTGGTGTCTGTAACAAGACTGAAAAGGGAATTTCGTGCGAATCGAAAACGGGCCCGCCGCTGTAATCGGATTGAAGCTCTGTGTTAAGCCACTGACTGTATTGAGCGGTTGGGAAGGAGCGGAGTGAAATGAATCCGGGAGTCAGAAAACCTGCCTGAAACAATGAAGATGATTGCTGTCGAGGAACAATGGCGATCACTGATCTTGTGGATATACAGGGAAATCCTAGGTCTGAATGTTTTTCAGTCTGGGATTTTTTTTATTTCCAGGCCACAAACAGGTTTTTGCCTGAGGAGATTTTATTATGATTGTATACGAGCGGAGTTTTACCAAGATGTATCTGTGGCGTATCACGGACTGGGATTCCTTTCAGAAGGTTATGCGACATTTACTGAAACAAACTTGAATCTGTGATTTGTAAACATGAGGTCACCGAACTCAGGTGAAGGAGATGGCAACAGGGGACTGAAATAAACGCAGAGTTTAAGTGATAATTTTCAGTACCCCTGTCATTTTATAGCGTTCATCATCCAAACAGGCTCCCAATTTGAAATATGGCGACGGCTGCTAAAAAGGCAAAAACAGTGTTAAAGGCCATGGAAAAAAATGCCCATTTCCATGAGGCTTCCTTGGCAATGCAGACTAGAGTTACAAAGCAGGGTGCATAAAACATTATAAACACCATGGCGGAGACGGCGACAACTCTGTTCCAGTTCGGATCGTTAAACAGTCGCTGGCCAAGAGATCCGGCATTTTCTGAGCTAAGGTCACCCATTGAATAGACAGTGCCCAAGGTTGATATAATCACTTCTTTAGCTGCAAAACCACCAAGCATGGCAATATTTGTTCTCCAGTCAAACCCGGCAAAACTTGAAACCGGCTCAAAGAAACTACCAATTTTCCCGGCCACTGAGTTTTTGAGTGTTGCAGCTGACTGCTGTTGATCAATCAAGTTAAGTTTGTTACGGAGCATCTCAGCATCTGCAGATAACTGGTTTGATTTGGATATCCTTTTTTCCAACTCCTGTTGAACATGTGGCGTGAAGCTGCTGAGTGTTTGATTGCGAAGTGTCTCGTAGTATTCAGACTGTGAATCCGGGAGTCCCGGGAAAGTCATTAAGGCCCATAAGAGGATAGAAATTCCAAGGATTACCGTTCCTGCTTTCTTAATATATTGCCAGGTTCGCTCCCAGGTATGAATCAGAAGTCCCTGAAAAGTCGGAAATCGGTAAGGAGGCAGTTCCATGACAAATGGTGTGGCTTCTCCCTTAAGGACTGTCATGCGGAGGAATTTTGCTGCAAACAGGGCGACTAACCATGCATGCATGGTGAAAAGAAACATATAGAGAGCTTTATGTTCGTTGAAGAATGTCCCTATCAACAGAACCAGTACTGGAACTTTTGCACCACAGTTCATAAAAGGAACTGTGAGCAAGGTTGCCATGCGTTCCTTAGGAGAACGCAATGTTCTCGTTGCCATCACCCCAGGGACTGCACAGCCACCTGCAATACCTCCGGAAACGATAAAAGGCATTACACTTGAACCATGGAGTCCAAAGGTTCGAAAAATCCTGTCCATCATAAAAGCTACTCTTGCCAGGTATCCGGAATCCTCGAGAACTGCAATTCCAAAAAACATAAACATTATGAGTGGTACAAAGCCAAGTACCCCACCAACTCCGTCTATTACACCTGAAATGACCATGGACTTCAACATTCCGTCGGGCAGATAAAACTCAACAGTAGCTCCAAGCCAGGAAAAAAATCCTTCCATCCACAAAACAGGAAGTTCACTCCAACTGAAGGTGAATTGATACAGGCCAAAAAGAATGGCCAGCATAACAACGGGCCCCATGAGACGATTGGTGAGAACTTTGTCAATGCGGTCGGATGTGTAGAGTCGATCTGTGTCAAACTTATGGGTCATAACACCCTGCCTGACGATGGACTTTATAAAACCGTAACGATGGTCGGCTATGATGGCCTCGGGGTAGACATCCATGGTCTTTAACAGATGATCAGAGACAACCCCTACTGTCTGCTCCAGGTGTCTGGCAAGTTCGGGGTTTGATTCAGCACCTTTGGTCAACATTTGATCGTCATGCTCAAGATATTTAATGGCAGTAAAACGGGGAGTGTAATTCGGGGTGAGAAAGGAGGCTTCTGCTATAGTATCGATGAGCTCCATAAGAACTTCATCAAGATCTTCCCCATAAGAAATATCCTTTGAAATGAGGGGCAGATTCTTGTTTGCTATTTTTATGGCTTCGCTGATAAGCTCTTCTTTTCCTTTTCCCGATCGTGCTATAATCGGTACAACTGGGATCCCCAGAAGCTCAGAAAGTTTCTTGAATCGAATTTCTATTCCCCGATCCCTGGCAACATCCATCATATTCAATGCAATAATCAGGGGAACTCCCATCTCAAGAAACTGGGTGGTAAGGTAAAGGTTGCGTTCAAGATTCGAGGCATCTACAATATTTATAACTACATCGGGTTTTTCGTTGGTAAGAAAATCGCGACTGACAATTTCTTCGACTGAATAGGCGGTGAGAGAGTAGGTTCCCGGCAGGTCGGTGATGATTATCTTGTGGTCCTGGTGTTTAAAGTAACCCTCTTTATGGGAGACAGTAATTCCTGGATAGTTCCCCACGTGCTGGCGTGCACCGGTGAGCTTGTTGAAAAGTGTTGTTTTACCGGCGTTGGGATTTCCCGCAAGCGCCATTGTGATTTTGCTGTGACTCATATGTCCGACTATTGAAAGTTTTTAATAAGTTTATTCATGATGGGGTCGTAAAAATGTCTAAAACAGGATGGACTTGTAAAAATCTTAATTTCCGTTCTCCAAGGGCATTCCCTGAAGGGCGCAAGAAAGCAGATGATGGATTTTTACGAGTCCTGTCATTCATTTTTATTGTCACAATTAGTGGCCTCACAACTACTGCAACTGCAGTTGCAGTCGACATTCTGCTTTGGATCGATGGCCCTGCGGACCTGATGATAAACCTTTTTTCCAACGAAAAATGCTGCAAAACCAACAATACATACTGTTATAAGAGTTTGCCACATGGCGAATTCCATAGTTTGCACCTGTTCATAAATGGCCTCTTCACCTTAACGTTTTGTTGCTGCAATATATTTATCATCCCAATAGTATCAATTATACGTTCCGCAAGAGTGTTTTCTGCGGTGCAGTTGTTGAACAATCTTACTCGTGCCACGCTTGAGATGGGAAAATTTCATCAATGGATGACCCTAGTTAGGGTAGGCTAATTTCCATGGTGAAAAAAAAGCAGTCCATCAAGGCACCACAAAATTAATCTAAAGCATTATTCCGTCATTCTGTCACGGATTCAAGTTTTAAACAGATTGAACGATTATGTTGTTGCTCGTTGTCTGGTCAAGGCTGAGTGTTCCTCCATTGATCCTCAGAATACACCTGGAACCAGATTTGGGGCAGATTAATTCTGCTTCTTCACCTGGAATAACACCAAGTGAGGCCATTCTAGCACAGAGTTTTCTGTCACCCGTTACCTTACAGATTTTAACCTTCCCTGCATAATTACTTTCAGAAAGGGGACCGTGGTGAAGGATCCTGCGCCTGCCCTTACCACATCTGCGCAGTGTTTTTTTCGCGAAACAGTGGCATTTTTTGTTTAATTCTTTCAGAGTCATTTATCTCTCCATTGAAGATAATGTTTAGGTACACCAAACATTATGGACTGTCAATATAATTATCAAGGGGGAGGGGGGTATTTTGTCAGGAAAGCATGGGGGAATATGGCAGATCAAGCTAGTGCCAGGTGTAGGGATACCGGGATAAATAATGACTCTGTTAAACATTTTTATGAATCAGCGGGCATTTGATGGTGATGCAGTCTGTTTTTTTAATTTGTTGGTTAGAGTAAATTGTATCAATGGCTTTAGAGAGATAGGTCGGCAGCGATCGCCGGAAAGGAGTAGTAGGTTTTTTCAAATGTAACAGAATAGGAGTTTTAAGGTTGTGTCTCAATGTGTTATGGGAACCAATCGCGAAGCTGCACCAGACTCAGGGCCTTCTTGCGATTGATGGAATCGTTTAATTTTAAAGGCCAAATTCGAAATGGCGGAGTAAAAAGAGGGAGGGACTGTTCAAAACAGTTCTCGACTATTTGTTGTCTGCTACCTCAACGATTATATGATCAGCTTCATGGTTACGAAGGGTAAGGGTGCCTCCCATTACTCTTAACGCAACGGGGTCATAGAGAGGTGCGCGTCCCTGGATTGTGATTTCTGTTCCGGGAACCAGTCCCATTTCCCTGATTCTTCTTCCTAGTTCACCGCCGATCTTCACAGCTTTGATGATACCGGTCTGGTTTCTAGACATTTTTCTAAGATTCATTTCAGCCATTTTTATATATTGCCTGGTGATGCATTTTTCGATTCAGCCATAATGGCCCGGTAATTATTTCCTGTATTCGCTTATAGCCCTGCATGGAGATTCTGTCAACGGGGATGTGGTATTTTGATTCATCCGGCAAATGAGTACCTGAACTGGTGCAGATGGTATAACCGAAATTATAATATTCCATGTCGCGGTAGCCGTAAGCCTGACGCTTGAGTGTCTTTTGCCCGTGGTTGTCAAGTTGACCCTGTCAAGCCCTGCGAATTTCATCGAGTGCCTTGTTCATCAAGGCCATGATGTGGAACCGCTCAAAGACAACTGTAACTTTGGGAAGAGCTTCGTACATTGCCCAAAAAAAAGAACGGCTCATATCCATGGCAACGGCCTTGAGGGACTTTGCCCGTTTCTGCAGTTTCCTGAGAAAGGGTATGATTCTGTCTTTGGCTGTTCCCTCGACTGCATGG
Source organism: Desulfobulbaceae bacterium (assembly GCA_026988015.1). Classification (GTDB taxonomy): domain Bacteria; phylum Desulfobacterota; class Desulfobulbia; order Desulfobulbales; family Desulfocapsaceae; genus Desulfocapsa. The sequence continues at coordinate 12,379 of JALSMA010000038.1, forward strand.
ATGATGCGGCCACTGGCCAGGTCAACAAAGATGGTCATGTAGCTGTGGCGTTTACGGATACTGAACTCATCAATATTAAGAGTCGTAACACTGGTGATCTGGATGGAGCGGTACAGCTTTTTCAGCAGCTGTTTTCCTGGAAGGCTTTGGGCGTTGATATTCGTGGTCGATCCCGCACTCTCCGGGTCAATTATCGAACCTCTCACCGGATCAGGATACAGGCAGATCGGTTGCTTGAGCCTGAACTCTCAGATGTCGATGGTAATACTGAAACAAGAGGCGGAACAGTATCTGTGTTTAACGGCCTCGCACCCGTTATGAAAATTGTGATGAGTGAAAATGACGAAATACGGGCTGCGGCTGACTCTGCTTCGTTCCCTTTTAAGCTCCTTAATGAAAATCTTAAAATGGTGAACAACTCTGCCTCTATCAGTACAATGCATCTGGCCAAAGGTATCGAGTTAAGGGTTGTTGTCATGGCCTGTGATGATGAAGTTCTTCCTCTGCAGGAGCGCATAGAAAGCGTTGCTGATGATACGGATCTTGAAGAAGTTTATAATACGGAACGTCACCAGCTCTATGTTGCCTGTACCTGTGCCAGGGATCAGTTATTGGTAACAAGTGTTGATTCTGCACCAGAATTTGTTGACGACTTGATGGGGTAAGTGCAGGTAGGAAAAAATAACAGGATCATTGGCGGGGAGAGAAAGAAATAACAAGAGTTTGTTCTTGGTTTCATGTGCCTCACCGTGTGTCGCACTAATGAAACCAAGAACAAAACTACTTTTTCAACTAACTGATTTTAATTGAAAAAAAATCAGATTTGGTGACCCCAAAGGGAGGGGATACCAGTTTTTTTTATCTACTTGATTTCATAGCGCTTTATTTGCTGTTATCTTGACTGTGTATCACTGTGTATTCCATTTGTCAAGGCTCTTGTGCTATTTGTGTCTCATGTGCAGAATACATATCGTTCAAAATACCCACCCTTGGTTAAATTGTTCCATACAGGCCCGAAGAGAAATTTTTGCCATTTTCAACTCGTGCCGATGCCGCTTCAGTTCATCCTGACAATAGGCAATATCACTAGTGTCCCAACGTTTAATCAAATAATTTCAACTGGATAACGTTAGGCGGTTTCTCATTTTTGCAAGCT
>JALSMA010000039.1 GCA_026988015.1 Desulfobulbaceae bacterium
TACCGTGTTACTATGAGCCATGGCCTGAATCTCCTTTTGTTATAGGCTGTTAGGGGTAACAACACTATACACAAAAGTAGCCCTTCAGGCCGTATCTATTTCCTTAACCGGACAGCAGTGAATAAGAGTAGAATGAAAAAAAGTATCTATCTTATAGGAGGGCGTGCCGTTGGTAAGTCCAGTATTGGTAAGGAGCTCGCGCAGCATCTCGGTTATGATTTTTTAGATTCTGACAGGATGATAACGGAACGGCACGGTTCTTCAGTGGCAGAGATAGTTCAGCGTGAGGGATGGAATGCCTTTCGTGAGTACGAGAAACAGGTGTTGCTTGATCTTGTTGGAAAAGAGTCTTGTGTTGTGGCTACGGGAGGCGGCGCGATTTTACATCGGGAGCTGTGGCCGCAGATCAGAAAGCATGCCATTGTGGTCTGGCTGCAAGCGGATCTGGAAACACTTGCAAAGCGGATCATGGGTGACGGTAATTCTACAGCGCAGCGTCCCAGTCTCACTGGAAAAGATGTTTGTCAGGAGATGGAAGAGGTTTTACGGGAACGAAATCCCCTATACAAAGAGACAGCAGATTGTATAATTGATAGTGGTGCAATGATGGTTTATGATGCTGTGCGGGAAATTGATCAGTTTTGCAGACAGTTTGAGAAAAAAAATAAAGAGGAATAAGAGTAATGGCAGGAAATACGTTTGGTAAAGCCTTTCGGGTGACCACCTGGGGCGAATCGCACGGGACAGGTGTTGGAGCAGTAATTGATGGCTGTCCTCCTGGAATCGTGTTGGACCCTGCGGTGTTGCAGGCTGAAATGGACAGGCGCAAACCCGGTCAGGGAGGAGCGTCGAGTCCTCGAAAAGAGCCTGATAAACTCGAAATCCTGTCTGGAATTTTTACTCCTGAAGGTGAGGATCTGCCCCGTACCACGGGCACGCCAATTTCCCTTGCTGTCTATAATAAGGATGCCCATTCAAAGTCGTACGACAATCTTCGTGATATCTTTCGGCCGGGTCATGGTGATATCAGCTACTTGGCCAAATATGGTATTCGGGATCATCGTGGTGGCGGACGGGCGTCGGCTCGTGAGACCGCCGCCCGCGTCGCTGCAGGTGCTGTGGCCAACCAAGTGCTTGAGCAGACCGGAATCAGTGTACTTGCTTATACTGTAGCTCTTGGTGGGGTGAAGATCACCGAAAGAAATTTTGAAGAAATTACCGGTAACCGATTTTTCTGTCCTGATGCGGCGGCTGCAGCAAAGATGGAAGAGCGGGTAATTGAAGTGCGCAAGCAGGGCGACACCGTAGGGGGCATAGTTGAGATTGTTGCAGATTGCCCGGCGGGGCTTGGAGAGCCTGTTTTTGATAAACTTGAAGCTGAGCTTGCCCATGGGCTGATGTCCATCGGTGCGGTGAAAGGGGTGGAGATTGGAGCCGGATTCAAGGTTGCGGACATGCTAGGCTCAGAAAACAACGATGCCATAACCCCTGAGGGGTTTACAGGAAATAATGCCGGAGGAATCCTGGCTGGTATTTCCAATGGCAATGAAATTGTTGTCCGGGTGGCTGTCAAGCCCATTCCATCTATTTCAAAAAAGCAGCAGAGTGTGAATCTTAAAAATGATGCGGTGACGATCCAGGTGGGTGGAAGGCATGATATTTCAGCAATTCCTCGTATAATTCCCGTTTGTGAGGCAATGGTGCGCCTCACCTTGGTAGACCATCTACTGCGGCATATGGCCATCGCATTTCCACAGGATTGAACGACCGGGACCGTGGGTGAGATAATTTCAGGGAGCCGTGTGGATTTTTCATATCTGGTTTGTGTTCCTTCTGTTGCGACAAATTATATGTTGGATAGTGAAATGCATAAAACTGTTACGGGGTTAGGGAGAAGCTTTAAGGAGTTGGAGAATGGCTAACAAACAGGTGCCCATCCGTGAAATATGGATGCTCAGCCGAGAATATGGTGACCTGGCAGGTGCGGGCGGGGTCAAGGATGTTGTTTCACAGCTTTCTGTTACCTTGGCCCGCTGGTCTGGACGTTCTGTCCATGTGGTACTGCCCCGTTACGGTTTTATGGAGCCTGAAAAACTCGGCTTTACCCTCTTGGCAGACCCTGCTTTTCCTGAAAAGGAACTGCTCTTTGAGGTTGACCTTAACTACCCGGATGAAGAGCGGCGTGAAGAGGTAAGGATATGGTGGGCACGGATTAACCGTGTAACTCTTTACCTGGTAGATGCGGAACGTTTTCGTGAAAAGCAGAATGTTTATACCTACACCGCAGACGAAGAGGAAAATTTCTCCTGGCAGAAAATGGGTGAGGGTCATATCGACTATTTTGCCATGAATATTCTGCTGCAGAAGGCTGCCGTTGATCTGATGGTTCTTCTTGGGACTCGCCCCGATGTGATTCACTGTCATGACGGGCACACTGCTGTGCTGCCTGCAATTATTTCCGAATATCCAGGTTTAAGGCATTATTTTCGTAACACCGGCTGTGTGATAACTGTTCACAACGCGGGACAGGGATACCATCAGGAGGTTGCCGATATTCCCTTCGCCCAGGCCAGTACCGGGTTGCCCTTATCCCTGATTCGCAGCTCCCTGCTTGAAGACTGCTTCGATCCTTTTCTGGCTGGCGCCCCCTACGCGATACTGAATACGGTGAGTGAAAATTATGCAAGAGAACTTCGGGAAACCATAGATGATCACCTCACAGGATGGCTTGGCCATACCCTGCTTGAGAGGGGGGTCGTTCTTGAGGGGGTTACTAATGGAATAGATCCGGAGGCATTTTCTGCAAAAGATCCGGAGCGCAGCCAGATCGCGGCCGAGTTTGATCCTCTGGGTGATTTGGCCCTCGATGGAAAGCTCGCCTGTAAAACTGCGTTGCTTCAGCAGCTGCTGGATGAAAAGGGCTTTCCTGGGATTCGGCAGTCCGGTATTCTTATGGTAGATCCCGGGATCCCTCTTATTACATTTATCGGGCGGCTCAGTGCTCAGAAAGGGGTCGGGGTGCTCACAGGTGCCATTAAAGAGCTACTGGCAGGAGAAGAGGACTTCCAGTTTCTGCTTCTTGGTACGGGGAGTCGGTATGATGAGGCGGGACTTGTACGCCTTGCCGAAAAGAAAGAGAACCGGGGCCGTGTCTGTATTCTGCGTGGTTTTGATACAATTCTTGCCAATAAGGTTTTTGCCGCAGGGGATTTCTTCCTTATTCCTTCCCAGTATGAGCCATGTGGCCTCACCGATTTTATGGCTCAGCTTTTTGGTAATCTTCCCATCGTTCATGCAGTGGGCGGACTGGTGAAGGTGGTCGATGGCAAAACCGGTTTTACTTATGGGTTGCAGAGTGTTGCCACTTTAAAAAGGGCCATAGAGCGGGCTCTTGAATTGTATAAAAATGACCCTGCAAACATCAGGAAGATGCAACGGCAAGCAGTGGAACTGATCCATGAATGCTATACCTGGGCCACTGTGAGTCGGAAATATCTGGATCTCTATAAGAGGGCAAAGCGAAACAGAGTACATGCACCTTGAACGGTAAAGAATATTCTCCTGTTCAAGGGGCGCAGCTTTTGATTTAATGAGTGGAGACTGACCAAAAAATGAAGTGATACGCTTTTAATTTTATCTGGAGGTACAACATGACAATCAAAATCGGTATTAACGGCTTTGGTCGTATTGGCAGAAGTATGTTTCGGGCACTCACAAAAGATCCGGATTTTGCTGATATAGAAGTTGTGGCGATCAATGATCTCACTGATAATGCAACTCTGGCCCATCTCCTTAAATACGATTCGGTAATGGGAGTGTATGAACCTGAGGTTGGAAGCGATGAACATGGGATAAGTATTGATGGACACCATATACAGGTGACAGATCATCGTGATCCTGCAGATATTCCTTGGGGGGATGCCGGTGTTGGGTATGTCGCTGAGTGTACCGGGTTATTCCGTGACAGCGATTCTGCTCAGAAACATATCAGTGCCGGCGCCGCAAAGGTGGTGATTTCCGCTCCTGCAAAAGGAGAGGTGAAAACGTTTGTAATGGGAGTAAATGAGGATGAGTATGACCCTACCATCCATCATGTGGTTTCCAATGCCTCCTGTACCACTAACTGTCTGGCGCCGTTTGCAAAGGTAATTCTGGATAATTTTGGCATTAAACATGGGCTTATGACAACGGTACATGCCTATACCGGAGATCAGCGACTTCTTGATTTTCCCCATTCGGACTTGCGGCGGGCACGGGCAGCAGCACTGTCTATGATCCCCACTTCTACTGGTGCTGCCGCCGCTGTGGCATTGGTTATTCCGGAGTTAAAGGGTAAGTTTGATGGTCTGGCAGTACGGGTTCCTACTCCTAATGTTTCTCTGGTTGATGCTGTGATGGAGGTGGAGCAGTCCACAACTGTACCTGAGGTAAATCAGGCCCTGAAGGAGGCGGCAAATCGCTATCTTGGGTATTCCGATCTGCCCCTAGTCTCCATCGATTATCAGGGAAATCCCCATTCTTCCATTGTTGACGGACAGTCCACCAAGGTCATCGGAACCACAGTGAAGGTGATGAGTTGGTACGACAACGAGTGGGGGTACTCTAATAGAATGTTAGATCTTATTCTTCATATGGATGCCAATAAGGCCCTGTAGGTTGGTAATAGGAATTATAAGTATGTAATATGTGGTTGATTTTTATTGTGAAAAGATGTAGTACCTCCTGTTTAGAAGCCCATTCCTGACGGTCTGGGTGGTATACTAATATTTTTATTCATCAGGAGGATGAAGTATGAAAAAGACGATTATCGCCACAGCTTTTACTGGATTATTGTTTGCCGGAACCGCATTTGCGTCAGGGCATGGTGCGCACTGGGGATACACAGGACATGATGGACCCGAGTTCTGGGGGGATCTGTCCAATGAGTTTGCAGTGTGCAAGAGTGGCAAAAACCAGGCTCCCATTGACATTGATGGAATGACCGAGGCTGAACTCAGTCCCATTGTGTTTCACTATGCCAGCACCCAGATGGATATCGTGAACAATGGCCACACCATTCAGGTGAATTATGCTCCGGGTTCCACTATCACAGTGGATAATCATACCTTTAACCTGCTCCAGTTTCATTTTCACACCCCAAGTGAGAACACTGTGAAAGGGCAGTTTTTTGCCATGGAGGCGCATCTGGTTCATGCCGATAAGGATGGGAACCTTGCTGTGGTAAGTGTCTTGTTTGAAGAAGGTGCGTCCAATCCACTAATAGATACTGTCTGGGCCTCCATGCCTGAAAAGACAGGAGAAAGCAAAATGGTTTCTGAGGTGAGTCTCAATGTGGCAGATATGCTTCCATCAAATAAGGCTTATTACAGATTCAATGCCTCATTGACAACACCACCCTGTACTGAAGGGGTGCGCTGGATGGTTATGAAGGTTCCGGTGAATGTTTCTAAAGCCCAGGCGAAGAAGTTTAACGATGTGATGGGTGGTGATAATAACCGTCCTGTTCAGCCGGTAAATGCACGGCCGATTCTGAAGTAATCTTTTTTGCATCGCTCTGAATCCGTGATGGATTCAGGCCGGGGTTCTGCAGCGTTGTACCCTGTTTGACAGTGTGTCTGTGTGGCAGGATAGGAGGTCGCCTTTTGGGAAACGCCTTGGGGAATATTTTCGCCAGGGCGTTTTTTCTTGTCCGGTGAGAAGATCCTTGAACTTGCAGGATAAATGTTTGATACTTGAATTCAGTTGTTGTTTGTTTCAGTCCGGTAATCCTGTTCCGTAGCGCATCGGCGTAAGGTGCGTGTCGGCCATCAGCCAGAGCATTAAAAGATGATAGAGAAAAAAGAGAAAATAGAATCGGATGCCCTCGTAGCAAATCTACTGGAGACAGCAGAAGAGGTGGTTATCGAGAGTAGATTACAGCCTCTTCTTGATGTGGTCAGCCGTTACAAAGGGCTTTATATGACCCTTGAAAATCTTCTCTATGAAATATGTCATCCTTACCGCAACTGGAACATCCTGGTTCCTCAATTACGGAGTTTTGTTCTTAAAAACAGTAATTATTATGTTCGTCACAAAAAGGGGCCAGAGGCCTTTACCCTGTTTGCAGGGCTCTTTGTGGAGGCCATGAAAGACAGCGAGAAGAATTCCAAGCTTCTCTCGCAGATTATCGAATCGCAGGTGGCCTGGGTTGCCAAGATGGTCAGTATTTTTTCAGTGGATGACCTGTATCGCTATCAGGATGTCTTGAATAATTATTTTAAGGAGTTGCGGGGTCTGGATGACGGGGAAAGCCCCATCATGATGCATATTGTCCAGGGCCAGCATCCCATGAAGAAGTTGGCAACCTCGTTACTGGCCTTTGTTGAGAAAGGGGCCACAGATTTTAATTATTATCAAATGGCAGAGCTGATGCAGGCCATTTTGAAGCGAAATTACGATTACTGGCTTCAGGAAGAGGACCCGCTGCCCTGGTTTCTCGATCATTGCGGAGATCTTTGTAAGGATTTTCACTCGGGTCAGCTCTTTTCTGCCATATCCCATGAGGCAATGACAGAAAATAAGCGTGCGGTAATGAATATAGATATCAGTTCTGATCCCGTCTCTGCCCTTACTGAAATACTGGCATTACCGGCCCACGTCGATATTGTACGTCTCTATAAAGAGATCCCGGCCCGATTGGCCCAGGCTGATGAGGCTGAGCTTGGAAAGGTTAAGGAACAGGCCCTGCCTCTGAACCGCTTTGCTGAAAACCAGAAACTGCTTTTCCTCTTTCGGATTATGGATACCAAGGGTCTGTACCTTATTCATGAGGAGACCCTGCGCGAGATCAACCGCTCCCTGGTTCAGCTTATCCGGCTCCAGAAATTCGAGGAAATTGAGGAATTTCTCATCACAGCCTTTCACCTTCTGAAAGCCAACGTACGAAGATACCCCCACACTTCACTGCAATGTATTCAGGTGCTTGGGGGGGAGGTATTCCAGCGTAAAAACGGCAGGATGGTTGAGACCTTTCTCTGGGAGGCGGTGCGTTTCGGGTTTCAGTATGCCAATGTTATGGGGGTGGATGAAGACTGGCAGCCTATTACCAATCCGGCCCATCTTGCCAATATCCGAGTCTGGCTGAACCTTATCATGCAGGAACCCAAGTGGTGCGCCACTCTCTTCTCTGCGCTGATCATTAATATCAAGCTCTCAGGTACCTGTGTAAAAGATACGGATCTGTTCCAGCGTGATATCACCAATCTCCTTAATCATCCAATTGAACCTGTCTATAATCTCACCAAGCAGTTTACCAAACTCATGCCTGTGTTCTTTAATGAAATTGGCGCAGAAGGGGATCTACGTGAGGTGTCGACAGAGCTTGATGAGATCCATAAACGAAGGGATCTGCTCATTCATTTTCTGCGAAAGCAGAGCCATGTAGAGAGCTCCAACCTTATTGTTGACTTTATTCGGGCAATTTTTGTCTTCTGGCTGACCCTTGACAAAAAGGTACTGCAGCCCTTTCTTCCGGAAGAGGTGTACAGTGAGGTTCCCCTTGAAGGAAAGTTTATTGATGACCAGCATATCATTGCCAACCGCATCCACAAGGAGCTGGATTTCGGAGGGGTTGACGATCTGCTCTCCTGGAAACAGGAGGAGCGACAGAAATACCTGGCCAGCCAGCAAGATATCAAACCAGCAGAACTGCGTCGTTTTGACCTGCTAGTTCACATGTTCCAGCTTCTGAACCAGAAGTATAATCTTGGTTTTCAGGAGCTTCGTTCTGAGCTTGAACATGCAGCTCAAGAAGGATTTCCGGAAATGGAGGAGCTTCTTGACACCCTTGAAAACTGTGAAACAGTGGAATGCGTCGAGGCACTGCTTGACACCCTTGAGGGTTTAAAGGAAATTATCCTCTCAAGTGAGGTTTTTGAGGCCCGGGAAGATATCTACTATAAGCGTCATATTGCTGTGGATATTCCATCAGTGTATGGTAAATACCGGGAAAAGAAATTCGATAGCCTGTCCTTAAGTTTCCGCCTTGAAAATCTCACCAACATTTATCTGGAACGCCTTCCTGAGACAGTGAATCTCTCCATTATCACCCAGGCCACTTTTTACCGTATTGTGAAGTGCCTGAAGCTCTATTTACGAGCCCTGCGGGTGGATGGTATATCTTCGAGACGGCTGGATATCTATATTTCACTTCTTAGCAGTTCTCTGAAAATCAGGCGATTTTCTTATACCCAGTACCTTGATATATTCCGAGGTCTGTCAGAAGGAGTGAAGGATGTAATTTACTCCTATTACACCAACATACACCAGAATAATCTCTCCATTGTAATACCCCAGATTGGGGCCGGTAACCTTCTTACAAACTACCGTTCCCTGTGGAATGATGACGAGGTGACTAATTCAATTCACAGTCTCTCAGAGGCATTTTTACGGGATCTGATTGCCACCACCTTCGGCCTGCAGCACCTTGATAATTTTATAACAAGAGTGATTGGAACACTTGAGAGCCAGAGGGAAATTCTTGACGAGCGCCGCCTTGACCTGCTTATGACCTATAATCCGGAGTGTGCCATTTCCCAGCTCCACAGAAGTAATCCCTACACCCATGATCTTATCCATCTTGGCAATAAGGGTTTTAATCTGGTGGTACTCAGTGATGATAACAAGCCGGTGCCACCCGCCTTCATCATAACCACAGAAGTTTTTCGCTGCAGAGAGGTGATCTACAGCTTTGATAAGGCCAGGGATGAGTTTATGCAGCGGGTCAGGACTTCTCTTACCGAACTTGAAAAACGTACCGGCAGGGTGTTTGCTACTCCTAAAAGTCCACTGCTTCTCTCAGTGCGCAGCGGTGCCGCAGTATCCATGCCCGGGATGATGGCTACGGTTCATAATGTCGGGACCAATGAGGAACTGATTGAGGAGGCGGCCGAGGAGCATGGCGATTCTTATCTTGCCTGGGATAATTACCGCCGTTTTCTACAATCCTGGGCCATGACTTCGGGAGTCCCGCGTGAAGAGTTCCAGATCCTGATGAATCAGGCCAAAAAACGACACAATGTGAGCATGAAAGGGCATTTTTCGCCGCAGCAAATGAAGGAGCTTGCCTTGGAGTATCAGAAAGTGATTCGCAAACAGGGGCTAGGAATTCCAGATGATCCATGGTTGCAGTTGGTGACTGCCATTGAGATGGTATTTGACTCCTGGGAGACAAATAAGGCTTCAGATTATCGTAAAATCATGGATGTCTCTGACTCCTGGGGAACGGCCGTTATTGTCCAGGCCATGGTCTATGGCAACAAGAGTCAATCGTCGGGATCTGGGGTGCTGTTTACGGCTCATCCCTATCGAAAGGTACAGAGGGTTGCGCTTTGGGGTGATTATGCATATGGTGATCAGGGGGAGGATATCGTTTCCGGTCTGGTGACCAGTTATCCTATTTCTGTGGAACAGGCAGAACTTGATGGAAGAGCGGTTGATAAGACCCTTGAAGTGCGGTATCCTGACATATACCAGGAGCTTCTCAGCATCTCCCGGGAGTTGGTGTATGAGAAACGCTGGAATCCGCAGGAAATTGAATTTACCTTTGAAGGTCCGGACGCCAGTCAGCTCTACCTGTTGCAGACCCGTGATATGATAACCATTAAAAAGCAGGAACGGTTCCATGTGTTTGCGGATGCTGAAGAGGTTGAAAAGGCTTACCTGGGCAAGGGGATCGGGGTGTCTGGGTCCGCTCTGTCGGGGCGTGCGGTGTTCACCGAAGAAAATATCAGGGAACTGCGGCTTTCCGATCCAGATACGCCGTTGATTCTTATTCGTTCAGATACTGTGCCTGAGGATATCAAGGTTATTAATATGGCAGAAGGACTTCTCACCTCCAGGGGCGGCCAGACTTCCCATGCTTCGGTTGTTGCGGTGCGCCTCGAGAAAACCTGTATTGTTGGCTGTAAACATCTGAAGGTGTATGAGACAAAGACATATTGTGAGATGGGGGATACTGTGATCAGGTTTGGTGATCCGGTCTCCATCGATGGCAGAAGTGGCCAGGTATTGACTGGATTGCATGAAACCCGTGAAGAAATGCATATCCTGCCGATCTGATACTTGAAAAAAGGTGGTTAAACAAGGAGCGTGTCATGGCAAAAAAAATAAAAAAACAAAAACTTCTGAAAGGGTCGCCATTGTCAGCCTATGCGAGAAAAAAGGCACAGGAACTGGGGCTTGACGGAAAAGGTATGAAGCTTGCCAATCTTGTCTGGATGATACAGGAGAAAGAGGGGCATAGCAGTTGTTTTAAGAGAGAGAAGAGTTGCACTCAGTCCGGCTGCTGCTGGCAACTCTCCTGCGGGGCCAAAATGGAATGATGACCTTCGGGGGGGAAGCGCTTGTCCGGAAGTGGCCCTTTTTTCTTGACTTGTCCTTGCTTTAGAGTTTTGTCGTTGTAATATTAGACATATATCTGCCGTGAAATTTCTTCTACGCCTCGATAGAGAAGAAAAAGTCCCCTTTTCTGGATGGACACTGGTTAGGTTTACAAAGCCCCCTGCTCACTTCTCGCGCTTTTCTTAAATGTTAAAATCTTCCTGGATTTTTTCCATCTGGCTTTCCAGTCCTATCACCTGTTCAACTGGGAGAACAAAGGCTATTCCTGTTCCAGGTTTGTGGAATTCCCCTTTGTCCCGGATTGCCTCAAGAATCTCATCCACATGATGCTCTCCCACCAGAAGCATCACAATATCTGTCTGAGCCTCAAGGGTGAGTCCGAAAAATGACTTGGCCTCATGGATACCTGTTCCCCGGGCGTGGATGATTGTGGCTCCTGTGGCTCCTGCTGCCTTAGCTGCATCTACGATTTTGTCGGTGATATCCGGTTTGACAGAGGATAAAATGACTTTAAAGCGCATTGGGTTTCTCCAGTGTTTTTTTGTTACGTTTACCTTTCAGGTCCATCAGCTGTGCGTATCCCATCACAGCAATGATGGGGAAGAGGCTGGCAAAGGCGATCAGCCCGAAACCGTCAAGGGCGGGATTACGTCCCGGAACTGCTGCAGAGAGGCCAAGGCCCAGTGCGGCAACTAGGGGGACAGTTACTGTTGAGGTGGTGACACCTCCGGAATCATAGGCAAGGGGAACAATACTTTTGGGTGCAAAAAACGTTTGGACAATAACGATCAGGTAGCCTGCCATGATGTAGAGGTAGAGTGGGGTTCCGCTGACAATACGGAAAGTTCCAAGGCTGATTCCAAAGGCAACTCCAATGGCAACAGTAATTCGCAGTCCCCAGGTGGAGATTGTTCCTGCTGAAACTTCGTTGGCCTTGAAGGCAACTGCAATGAGGGAAGGTTCTGCAATGGTGGTGGCAAATCCAATCATGGCTCCAAAGAGATAAACCCAGCTATAGGCCATCCAGTCGGAACTGTTTGCAGCTCCTTCAGATCCAAAAATAAAGGCAGGGTCTGAGAGTTGAGTGGCCATGATTTTCCCAAGGGGAAACAGGGCCTTTTCAAGTCCTGCCAGAAACATGGTGAGGCCTAAGATTACATAGAGGGCACCGTAGAGCAGCTGTTTCAGATTGGGTATCTTTTGTCGCAGTACCAGGAGTTGGAATACTGTTATCAGGATAATGATGGGTAACACGTCCCGACAGGTACTGAGAAGGATTAAGGTGAAATCGTGTATGAAAGTCATGGTGTCACTCTCCCGGTATTATCCAAAGATGATCAGTCCATAGCCCATGACAAAAATCATGGGCAGGAGAGAAGCCAGAGCAATGAGGCCAAAGCCGTCGATCAGCGGGCTTCTGCCACGGATGGTTGAGGCAAGACCCACACCAAGTGCTGCAACCAGAGGAACTGTAATTGTTGAGGTGGTGACACCTCCTGCATCATAGGCAATGCCGATAATCTCTTTGGGGGCGACAATGGTCATCAGCATAACCAGAGAGTATCCACCAATGATCAGGTAGTGGATGGGCCAGCCGCGCAAAATACGTAACACTCCGATTAGAATTGCAAAGCCCACCGAAAAAGCAACGGACATTCGCAACCAGAATGCGTACTGTTTGAGAGATTCGGGGCTTGGGTCTATAAGACCGCCACGAGCGGCAATGTCGGCAGATTTGGCTGCTACCGCAATGAGTGCCGGTTCGGCCACTGTGGTAGAAAATCCTAAGGCAAAAGCAAAGCACAGGAGCCAGAAAAGGCTGCCTTTTCGGGCTAGGGCGTGAGCCATGGCTTCACCGATGGGGAAGAGGCCCATTTCAAGGCCCTGGATAAAAAAACTCAGTCCCAGAACGACAAGAAGAGCACCCAGAAGAACCTCTCCCATTTGGGGGAGAGGTTGCTTCAGGACAATAATCTGAAAAAAAGCAATTACCAGAACTATGGGAAGCAGGTCGGTAACAGCAGTCTTAATTCTACCAAGGATTAACGTTATAATCATGTGGGACTGCCGGTTGTTCTCTTAAAGATGTGCTAATTTTTTATGACTCAGGTTCTATTTTCGGGTACACCGAGTGCCTTTAAAATAAGCCCCAAAGGACAGAATTTGGTGAATCCGAATTGAAAAAGATTCAAGCCGACAAAAGCTGTACCAAAGAGCCAGTATTTGTGCATGAAAAGCGGATTGTTGCCACAATCAATGCCAAGTGCCATGGTGAGTAGGATAAAAAAACCAGCTATGGTGTGTATCCAGTCTGTAACTATCATGATATGTCCCCTTAGGAAAAAAGTGAATAAAAATATGTGATGGACTCGTAAAAACTCATTATCTCTTTCTTTACTGTAAATTTCTTATCATAGTGAGGTTGTGAAAAATCTTCACCAGCTGCGTTTTGCGCCCTTTAGGAAAGTACCCTTAGGTACATTTCTGTTTAATTTCGGCGTACCCCGGTACACCGAAATTAAACAACAAATACGCACCTCGCAGCTGAGGTTTTTCGGAGTCTACCCTTATCTGCCTATTCATCTCTTAACTGACCTTTTTACGAGATTGTCTTATTTAAGAATAGCATAAATCCGGAAAGTTCGATAATATCTATTATTATTCATGGATAATAGTACTGCCAATCTATTTTGTCCAGCAGTTAAAGGGAGTTCTTACATTCTTCTTGTATGCCATTTGCTTTTGCTACGTCTTTTAAATATATAAAAATTGAGGCTGGCGCATAGGAGAAAGCCGGTGAGCAGACCAAAGAAGAACTTATCCCAGCCACTTGATGCGGATTCTTTGTGGAAGGGATCATTTTGTTTTGCCGGAGCACTGATCTCTGCTGAGACTGGCTCCACCGGAATTTTTTCATCAACCTGAATGACAGCTGCGGGTGGTGCATTACTCCTGGGTACCTTTGCAAAACCATTGGCCAGCAGTTTGATTGCTTCGGCATCCCGCACCTTACGTTCCTTGCTTCCCATGACAATAGCGATTATTCGTACCCCATTTTTTTTGGCAGTGGCAGCAATTGAGAATCCGGCTTTTGAAAAATACCCAGTTTTAAAACCATCACATCCGTCCACTTTTTTCAAGAGATGGTTATGGGTACGCATTACAAATTTACCATCCCTGAAGTCTCTCACTTTTGTTCCGGTGTATGCATAGACCTCGGGTTTTTTACTGAGATAGAGGCAGAGGGTGGCAAAGTCGCGTGCTGTGGTTACGTCAACCTTTTGCCCCTTGGCGGGTGGCAGGCCGTGTACTGAATAGAATCGGGTGTTTTGCATACCAAGCTCTTCTGCCTTTTTATTCATCAATTCCACAAATTCTTCTGTGGTACCGGCAATATGGGTGGCAAGGGCTACGGCGGCATCATTTGCCGATTGAATCATCAGGGCATAAAGAAGATCTTCGACAGAGAAGCTCTCTTTGGGATCAAGATAGACCTGCGAGCCTCCCATTCTGTAGGCATCGACTGTAACCTGCACCATCTCATCAAGCTGCAGTGTTCCCTGTTCGATTTTTTCAAGGATAACGAGGAGCACCATTAGTTTTAAGGTGGATGCGGGATATACCTGCAGGTCCGCGTTTCTGGAAAACAGGGTTTCACCACTGTGCGCGTCGACCACAATGGCTGAGGCATAAGGAGATGTTGCTACAGTTCTTATTGGAGCCCGACTTGCGGTGCCAGGATGGGCTGAAAAAAAGATGAAGAGCAGGGGGATGGTAATGTAGAATGTAATTCTCATGGTGAGTCGTCACGATATTTTTTAGTGGGGGTAGGTTTGTTTATCAGCGCCGCAGTGTGTATCAGAATGCGTTCTACAGGTGTCATTTCCATGTTGCGGTTGTGTATTTGTCGGGCCAGTGCGGGCTCGTCGGTGATGATAGCGTCAACACCTAGGGCCATAATCCGTGACATGGATGCCGGGTCGTTGACGGTCCATACAAAAATCTGTTTTCCGGATTCTTGAATACGCCTTATGTAGGCTGGTTTGGCAGATGTCATATTGATTGCAAGAAAGTCTACCTCAATCTCAGAGATTTTACCAATGGCTTTAGAGAGCAGCAGACCGACAGGCCAGTCAGGTCGGAGACTGCGAAATTTTTCAATTCCCTTGTATTCCAGTGACATGATGGCTATTTCACCGACCATGTCCAACTTTTCCACAATTTCAGCAACTCGTCTTTCCAGATGTTGGTTGTGGCCATAGTATTTCAGTTCAATGAGCACCCTGCATCGACCTCTGGCAAGTTCCAGAACTTCCTGCAGGGTTGGAACCCGTTCTCCTGAAAATTGCGGGCCAAACCAGGAACCGATATCGAGCTGTTTGATTTCCTCCAGACTACCATTCCAGACGTTGAGAGGATTATTTGACAGCTTCATGAAATCGCTGTCATGGATAACGAGGATTTCTCCATCCTCAGACTCCTGCACGTCTATCTCAATCCAGTCGGCACCGTCCTTTATGGCAGATGTGAGTGCTGCGATACTGTTCTCCGGTGCCTTCCCGGCCGCTCCACGGTGGGCAATCACCATGGTGTTGTTTGGGGCAGGGATGTCTTTTACTAGGAGTATCCCTGTGAGAAGTGCTGCTGAGAGGGTGGGGATTAGAATAAGTATAATCAGGTGTCCGGATAAGCGGTTCTTCGGTAGTGGTTCTGGTTCAATGATTGGCTCGCAGATATCCTTCTTTGTTCCATAAAAGAGGACGGAAATGGCAGCAATGCTTCCCGACGTAAATGTGGTTATAAAAAGGTTGCCAAGAAACCAGAGCCCCATGAAGATACCAAGGACTGTAACCAGAATGTTGATGGAATTGAAAAAAAATGGTGCCAGCAGAGATGCTGCAGCCTGGAGGGATACAAGAAAAATACCACTGATGAGCGTACTTATCAGAAACCAGATGCTGATTGCGGAGAAAAGAAGATTGCGATGTCCGTGGGTGAGTTCTTCGCTTCTGGTGAAACAGTGTCCAGGGCTCTCGTTACTGAAGAGGGTGAGTGGCAGTGCCAGTGCCCAGCTGGCAAGGTTACGGATTAGGACGTAAATCATGGTTGCAACTATTGCTGCAATGGTGATTGCTGCAATGAAAAATATGGGTGGTTTCAAGGCCAGATAGTAGTTGATATCGTAGTCTGAGAGCATAACCCAGACGATGGCCACGGCCATCCCAAGAAACGGCAGGGTGATAAAAAGCAGACGAATAACAAGTCTTACGGCATATGAAAAAATAACCCGTATTCGTTTGAAGGTGAAAAGCAGGGCCGCGGTGGTAGTGAGCGGTTTCTGGTTGACAGTGGCAAGGCAGATGGCCATTAACGATGCCTGCTCGAAGATGAGAATGGTGAGGCCGAGTGAGGCCAGAAATATTGTTGTGGCCATCCCGACAGGTGTGAGGAAAAAATAAACAATATCAAGGTCAGCCAACATCGGCTTACCGGACAGCTCCAGCAGAAATTGTCCCAGTAGTCCTGTCAGTGGGGCAAATAAGGTGCTCCCAACTGCAACGAAAAAGAGGTGGATTGCAAAAACCTGCCGGAACGCTTTTTTGAGGGTCAGAAGAGTTTCTTTCCCAATATCTTGAATGGTCTTTATCATTATTGGATATCCGTGAGATGGTGACGCTCAAAACCCTGAAGTGGGTACGAGATCAGGATTATAACAGGGCGGCTCGGCAGGGGCTAAAAGTAAAGGCGTATGCCGGAAATGAAATTCCATCCGCTTATCTGCTCATTTGTATTGTAGACCTGGGTGTCATCGGCTGTTTGTACGTTATCCATTGCAAAGTATTCAAAGCCAGCCATCAGTTTTAATTTATGTTGATAGCGGAGGTAGTTCAGTCCAAGGTAGTAGGAGTTGTATTGTCATCATAACCGGAACTGACCACTCTTTCGTAACGTTTATTAAAATTCAGACCGCTATCATCACTGCTTGAGGCATGATGATAGCGGAGGGCCAGTTGGAGTGTGTCGCAACTGAGAATGAGGTTGTTGGCAACATCCCAGGTACATTTAGCAGTTTTCCCAGTCTTTTTCCTGCAGGTCGTTGGAATCGGCGACCCAGTACTGGCCGTGACAACATCCAATTGCTGCAAAGGACTGAACCCAGGGGGCTCGTTGTTTTCGTATAATTTTGGGCTATCTCAGATGGAGGTGAAATTGGCAGGGCAATACTGGTCATCTGTGTCCTGTGTGGCAGGAAGTGGGCAGGGTGGATGAAAGACAACAGAATAACTAGGAAAACGAAGGTTATTATCACTTTGTTTCCAGAGAACATATTTTTGACTCCGTATTGTGTTGTGCCGAATGCTGGCTGACAGCTTATGGAGTTTCTTGCTGAGTTATTCGATATCTGGCCCCTTTATGACACCATCAGTTTTGAAGAACAGGGAGATAACAACCATCTCCCTGCTGTCCTCTTGAAAAATATTTTACTGAATACTGGGGCAGAACAGCGCCTGCATCTTCTGCATCAGCTCGATGATTCGTGGGTCGTGGATGCGGTTATAGATAAAGTTGGCGTCCTTACGATAGTCAATAATTCCCTGGCCGCGAAGGATGTTGAGGTGCTGGGATACGTTGGCATTGGTGGTCTTTACCTGCTCTCTGATATCACCCACAGACATTTCTTTGTCCTGGAGCAGGCAGAGAATCTTCAGGCGGATTGGATGAGACATGGATTTCAGGAGTTTGGACATTGCCTCTATTTGTTCGTTTTCCATGGAGAACCTCTAAAGCTAAAATTTTGTTTTAATGTGCCGGATAACGTAACTGCTCACTCTTTGGAAAGAGAAATAGGTAGAGTGCACCGGATAACACTGCCATGCTGATATACATATACGCGTCCGGAAGAATTCTGTTTTCCAGGCGAAAAAGGGCAAGAATGGAGAGCAGGGGCAGGATCTGGTAGGCCAGTCTGTGACTGAGGAGCAGTTCCCGCATAATGTACACATGAATTATCGGGCCAATGAAACCGAGTATCAGGGAGACATTGGAGTTTTCATGGAGGTAGATAAAGAGCAGCTGTTTTGTGGTCAGCAGCGCAAGGAGCAGAACGAGAAACAGGGTGATGAGAAAAGTTTTTGTTCTGCGATTTCGTGTGGGTAGATTGTTGAGCAGATGGATTAGTTCATGCTTGTTTGTCTCAGTAATAAGAACCTTGTAGACTTCCTCTTTGCTCTTATCCTTCCAGAGCATCTTTTTTATTTCTTTTTCCAGGGGTTGGCGCATTTTTTTATTTATCCATCCGATTTGCAACTTTTTTTCGAGTCCATCATTTACTGGTAGTGTTTACACAAAAAGATTCTGCCACGTTACAAAAAGTAGCCTATCATTACTGCTTCTCAAAGAGAAAGAAAAGGGAAAAAGCATATTCTAACATAAGTGAAATTGATAGAGAGATCAAACTTTTTGATTTGACAGGAGACTTATAAAAGGGAATAAAGTAGAATTTTTTAAGAATGTATGTTTTTTTGCAGGTATGCAGAGTAAGGATTGATGTTGCCGGGTAGTATCCAGTTGTCAGCCTGATTGATAGCTGCTTATCTGCTATTTGACAAAACCGAATCTGAATGGAGAAATACACATGAGTTCAAGTGATGATAAAATTACAAGCCTGTTGAGTGAAGGAAGGGTTTTTGAGCCACCCACCAAAGGAAAAGATGCTGCTGCCATCGGAAGCCTTGAGGCCTACCAGGAAGCTTACAAAAAATCCATGGACGATCCCGAGGGATATTGGGCGGAACGAGGTGCAGAACTCATAAGCTGGGACAAAAAATGGGATACCGTTCTTGAGGCTGACTTTGATAAACCGGAATTCAGTTGGTTTAAGGGCGGCAAGATGAATGTCTCCTATAATTGCCTTGATCGTCACCTGGAAAATGGTCGCCGTAATAAGGCTGCTCTTATCTGGCAAGGTGAACCAGAAGAAGACGTAAAGGTATTTACCTACCAGATGCTTCACACCGAAGTGTGTCGTTTTGCCAATGTGTTGAAGAAAAAAGGTGTGAAAAAAGGGGATCGTGTTGCTGTTTATCTGCCCATGATTCCCGAGTTGTCCATTGCACTTCTTGCCTGTGCCAGAATTGGCGCCATGCATTCGGTTGTGTTTGCAGGATTTTCTTCCGTTGCCCTTCAGAGTCGTATACAGGATTGCGAGGCCAAAGTATTGGTAACCGCTGACGCTGTTCTTCGTGCCGGTAAAACCATTCCTCTGAAACCAAACGCAGATGAAGCCTTGAGTGAATGTGATACCATCGAGAGCTGTATTGTTGTTAAACGCGGTGGCAATGATGTTTCCATGACTGATGGACGCGACAGCTGGTGGCATGATGAAGTGACTGCGGAAGGCATTGCTCCAACCTGTGAGCCTGAGTCCATGGATGCCGAGGACATCCTTTTTATTCTTTACACCTCCGGGTCCACCGGAAAGCCAAAAGGCGTGGTTCACACAACCGCAGGATATCTTACCTATGCCATGCATACCTGTCAGTACGTCTTTGATATGAAAGATGATGATGTCTATTGGTGTACCGCAGATATCGGCTGGGTCACCGGACACTCCTATATTCTTTATGGTCCCCTTGGGCTTGGCGCAACCTCCGTTATGTTTGAGGGGGTACCCACCTATCCCGGACCAGATCGTTTCTGGAAAATTGTAGAAAAGTTTCAGGTAAATACCTTTTATACTGCGCCCACTGTAATTCGTGCTCTGATGCGGGATGGTGACGGCCCGACCAAACGTTATGACCTCTCCAGTCTTCGTATTTTAGGGTCTGTTGGTGAACCGATTAATCCTGAAGCATGGATGTGGTATCATGTGAACATTGGTAAAGAGAAACTGCCCATCGTTGATACCTGGTGGCAGACCGAGACCGGTGGAATTATGATTTCTCCGCTTCCATACGCTACTCCCTTGAAACCTGGTTCTGCAACACTGCCCCTTCCGGGTATTGACGCGGCCATCTATAATGAGGAAGGCGAAGAGGCTGCTCCCAATGAAGGTGGACATCTTGTTATCCGTAAACCATGGCCCGGGATGCTCCGTGGCGTTTTTGGCGATCCGGCACGGTACAAGAAAGCATACTTCAGCCGTTATAAGAACACTTATGATCCGGAAGATGGCGCCCGCAAGGATGAGGATGGCTATTTCTGGATCATGGGGCGTCTTGACGATGTTGTGAATGTTTCCGGTCACCGGCTGGGAACGGCTGAGATTGAGTCAGCTCTGGTTTCCTATCCGCAGATTGCAGAAGCTGCAGTTGTGGGCATGCCACATGCGATTAAGGGCCAGGCAATTTATGCCTTTGTTACTCCAAACACGGGAGTGGAGCACAGTGCCGAGTTGCTTGCTGAGCTGAGAGTTCATGTTCGTAAGGAGATCGGGCCAATTGCTACGCCCGATGCGATCCAGTACGCACCAGGGCTTCCCAAGACCAGAAGTGGTAAAATCATGCGCCGCGTCCTGAGAAAGATAGCTGCGAATGATTTTGAGAACTTTGGTGATACCTCCACCCTGGCAGATCCTTCAGTTGTGGATGACTTGATCAGCGGCAAGAAGGCTCTGGATAAGAAATAGGAGTATCGGTTGCTATGATGGAAAATACAGTTCGAAAGAGGCCTTTTTTGTATATATTTTGAGCTGTAAATGAGTACAGAAAACGGGGTTTTCTTTTTGAAGGGAATCCCGTTTTTTGTTTCATCAAAATTAACTCTTCGGAAAGGCAATGGAGCAGAACTCAGATGTCCATGTAGTTGCACCTGAAATGGCAGTTTCGTTTTTTAGAAGTATATTGCCTTTTAATGGTCTTGATGATGCGACGTTACATGATATTGCCCGCCATTGTCGGGTGGATTTCTACCCTAAGGGAACCCGTCTTTTCACTGTTGGAGAAACAGAGATAACCCACCTCTACCTTATCCAGCGCGGTGGGGTAAAGGCTTTTATTGAGGACGAACAGGGGGTGGTTACTCTCAAGGATTTTCGTGGTGAGGGAGACTATATCGGCGCGCTTGGTATCATTCGCGGGACTCTTGCTAATCTTAATATCGAAACTGTTGAAGACACCTTCTGCTTTCTTCTGCCACGTGAAATTTTTCTCAATCTTGTGGAACAGCAGTCATCCTTTGCCCACTATTACTTGAAGAGTTTTTCCGAAAAGGTTGTGGCTACCGCCTACAATGAATTACGCTACCATAAGGTTTCGAAACGCAGTGGCGATGATCTGTACCTCTTTTCTGTTCGGGTTGGCGATCTTGTTAAAAAGCTCCGGAAAGTGGCAAGTGACAGATCCATACAAGAGGCCGCAGCTGCAATGGCTGAATATCGGGTGGGTAGTCTTCTGGTGCATGATCCCGAGGATGAAGAAAACGTTGTCGGTATCATCACTGACCGGGATCTGAGAGGGAAAGTGGTTGCCGCAGGGCTTGATTACCAGCTTCCTGTGAAGACTATCATGACCGGGCCGGTTCAGACCGTACTCTCCCAGGCTCTCTGTTTTGATGTGCTTTTAAAAATGATGGCTACCTCTATACATCATCTGGCTGTGGAGCGTGGTGGGAAAATCATCGGGGTGGTAACCTCCCATGATATCATGCTTCTTCAGGGACACTCACCCTATTATCTGTTTAAGGAGATCCGTGGCCAGCAGACAATCAGTGGACTGTATATCCTGGCCCAGCGGATTCCAGAAGTTATTCGGGGTCTCATAAGGGAAGGGGCCAAGGCCGGCAATATCACTCAGATGATTGCGATCTTAAACGATCACATTCTGGAGCGCATGTTGAGTCTGCTCGAAGATGAGCTTGGGTCGCCTCCATTGGCCTATTGCTGGTTGCTCATGGGCAGTGAAGGGCGGCGGGAGCAGACCTTTAAGACCGATCAGGATAACGCCATTCTTTATGCTGATCCTGAAAATGAGGACCAGAAGGAGAAGGCTGAGGCATACTTCAAGGTATTTGCAGGAAAAGCAATAGATCATTTGGTGAAATGCGGTTATCCTCTTTGTCCCGGTGAGATAATGGCCACCAATCCAAAATGGTGCCAGCCGCTTTCTGTGTGGAAAAGCTATTTTTCAACCTGGATCAATGCTCCGGACCCGGAAGAGTTACTTAATGCTACGATCTTCTTTGATTTCCGGTCTGGGTTCGGCGATGCAGGTCTTGCGCGGGAACTGCGAACGTATCTTAATGCGCAGGCGCGGCAGAAAGACATATTCCTCTTTCATCTGGCTCGGCAGTGTATGGCCACTCGTATTCCACTGTCTTTTTTTAAAAATTTTATTGTGAACAGGGACGGGGAACATAAAAACCAGTTGGATATTAAACACCAGGGATTGACCCCTTTTGTGAATTTTGCAAGGGTTCTTGCGTTGAAATTCGGGATCAGCGAAACGAATACCCTGGCTCGGTTAAAGGCTCTGTATGATGCGGAATTTATAAACCGTGAACTTTGGGCATCGGCCAATGATGCTTATGAACTGCAGATGCAGCAGCGTCTGATTCATCAGTTGTCGCAGATGGAGAAAGGGGGGATGCCGGATAATCACATTAATCCGGAACAGCTCACCGATCTTGAAAAAAGAATGCTGAAAGATGCCTTTACGGTCATTGAACGGCTGTACTCTGTCCTTGATAAGATGTATCCGGTTGCCTGACCATGATGAATTTGTTAAACCCCGGAAGCTGGTTTGGGCATCCAGCACCCCTGCTGCAAGCCAACAAGAAGTGTTTCATTAACTTTGATCAGAGGCGACCCCTCGGTGAATACACCTTTGTTGTCTGTGATACAGAGCTCACCGGGTTGAATAAAAAAAAGGATGAACTTATATCCATCGGGGCTGTGATGGTCAGAGATCTGCAAATTGACCTCTCTTCCATGTTTCACTGTTTTATCCGGCCCATGAATATGGATCCCACTCAGGCAACTCTGGTTCATCGTATTACTCCTGAACAGCTTGAGACCGCGGAACCTTTAAGTGAAGTTTTGCCGAGATTTGTGGAATATATTCATGGCAGCCTTCTGGTTGGGCATCATCTGCCGCTGGATATGCATTTTCTGAATAAGGCCACCCGTCTCGTAATGGGAGGCACCCTTTCCAACCCCGGAGTGGATACAATGCGTATGGCCCAGGGGTATAAAAGGGTACGCCTTGGCCATTACCATGAGCATAACCCGAGAACCACCAGTTATACTCTGGATGATCTCGGAAGGGAGTATCGTCTGCCTGAGTTTAAGCCCCACGATGCCCTGGAAGATGCCCTGCAGACGGCTTATCTTTTTCTTTATTTTATTAAAAAGTTTCGTAAGGGCGGTTTGATTACGTTAAAAGATATCTTCCAGTCAGGGAGGGTTGGAAGTTTCCGATATTAGCCGATAATACGATTTGCCGGTGATTGGATTCCGTGTCGGGTACTGCAGTTTCTCTGGAATGGCCTTAAAGCCTTTGCCGGTCAGGCATTGACACTGATTAAGAAGCTATGGTATGAATCATTGTTTTATGAGGAGAACGTTTCACTTAATTCCAATAAGGAGGAGAAGAAATTATGAGTGATGCTCAGAAGTATTGGCAGGCGAACATTCGATTGGTTATTGGATGTCTTGTCATCTGGTTTGTGGTCTCGTTTGGCTGTGGTATTTTATTTGCCGAGCAGTTGAACAGCATCCGTATTTTGGGTGGTTATCCACTTGGTTTTTGGTTTGCCCAGCAAGGTTCTATTTATACCTTCGTGGTTCTGATCTTTTTTTACGCCTGGCGTATGAATCAGCTTGATAGAAAATTCAACGTCGATGAAGACTAAGGAGAAATGAAGGAATGACTAATCTACAATTATGGACCTACTGCGTTGTCGGGGCGACCTTTGCCCTTTATATCTTCATTGCCATCAAGGCTCGTGCATCAACTACCGGTGAGTTTTATGTCGCCGGCAAAGGTGTGCATCCTGTCCTGAATGGTATGGCTACCGGCGCTGACTGGATGTCCGCAGCCTCATTTATTTCCATGGCCGGTCTCATTGCCTTCAAGGGCTATGATGCTTCCGTTTATCTCATGGGCTGGACAGGTGGATATTGTCTGCTTGCCATGCTCCTTGCTCCATACCTCAGAAAGTATGGTAAATTTACTGTTCCCGAGTTCATTGGAGACAGGTTCTACTCTCAGACTGCCCGTGTTGTTGCTGTTATCTGTCTAATTGTAGCCTCTCTCACGTATGTTATCGGTCAGATGAAAGGTATCGGTGTTGCATTTTCCCGTTTCCTTGAGATTCCATTTAACTATGGACTTTTTCTTGGTATGGGAATCGTGTTCATCTACGCCGTTCTTGGTGGAATGAAGGGTGTTACTTATACCCAGATTGCCCAGTACTGTGTTCTTATTTTTGCATACACCGTACCTGCAATCTTTATCTCCCTGCAGCTTACAGGAGTTGCCCTGCCTCAGCTTGGGCTCGGTTCCACCATGGCTGACGGTTCCGGGGTATTTCTGCTTGATAAACTGGACAAAACGCTGTTGGATCTAGGATTTAACGCCTACACGACGCAGAAGGGGAGTACCTTGAATATGTTCCTCCTCACCCTGTCGTTAATGATTGGTACTGCCGGGCTTCCCCATGTTATTACCCGGTTTTTCACCGTACCTAAGGTTCGTGACGCACGTTCCTCTGCCGGTTGGGCCCTTGTTTTTATCGCGATCCTGTACACCACTGCCCCTGCTGTTGGTGCCATGGCTCGTTTGAATCTGATCCATACTATTCAAGCCGATTCTATTGCTCCTGACACGTCTCAGAACCTGCAGATTGACGCACTCCCTGCCTGGTTTACCAACTGGGAAAAAACAGGCCTTTTGAAACATGAGGATAAAAATGGTGATGGCCGTATTCAGTATGTTGGTAAGAATTTTACCGGTACCGATACCAATGGCAATGTGGTCCTCAATGAGATGACCAAGGTTGATCGTGATATCATGGTTCTTGCTAATCCGGAGATCGCAAACCTTCCCAACTGGGTAATTGCCCTTGTTGCCGCTGGTGGTATTGCTGCTGCCTTATCCACCGCTGCGGGACTGCTACTTGCCATCTCCTCAGCAATCTCCCATGACATCGTCAAGGGTATTATTGCCAAAGACATCGATGACAAAACTGAACTGATGGCTGGACGTATTGCCATGGCAGGTGCCATCGTTGTAGCCGGGTATCTTGGTTTGAATCCTCCCGGATTTGCGGCGCAGGTTGTGGCACTGGCCTTTGGTCTGGCCGCATCTTCCATTTTTCCGGCTCTTATGATGGGAATCTTTGCAAAACGTGTGAATAATATTGGAGCTGTATGCGGTATGCTTGCAGGTCTTGGCAGTACCCTTGTGTACATCTTCTGGTTCAAGGGCTGGTTTTTTATTCCAGGAACTGCCATGGCAGCCGATACGGCCTCCAACTGGGTTCTTGGGATCTCTCCAGGTTCCTTTGGTGCTGTTGGTGCCTTGATCAACTTTGTTATTGCTCTCAGTGTGTCAAGTGTAACAGCACCACCTCCAGAGCATATCCAGCATCTTGTTGAGGATATTCGTGTTCCCATGGGATCAGGGTCTGCTGTGGATCACTGAAGTATGATAGGGTAGTATTCTAGGTTCTGTCCTGTGACAGAGAGAGCGCATCCGTGAATTTTTATGGATGCGCTTTTTTGTTTCAAGGAAAAGTATTAGGATGAATCTTTTTTACATGGCATCCTGCTCTGTTGGCTGCCGTGGGTTTGCCTGTGTCTGTGTGTTTTCTTTATTTCAATATGTTATTGAGAGAGGCAATTTACGAAGCCGTCACGGATGCAGGGATGTAAAATAGAATATGGTGAAAGATTATGCGTCGTAAGTTGTTGAAATCCGAGAATTGTTATCTCCATGTGGTTGATCCGCAGGAAAGGCTGATGGCTCAGATTCATGAATCTGAGAGAGTTATTGGGACCATCAAAAAGATGGTGCGTTGCGCCGAAATTATTGGTATTCCAATTATTGCAAACACTCAGTACAAAAAAGGCCTTGGCCTTTATGTTGAGCCACTCGAAGAGCTGCTGGTGGATGTACCACGGCCTGATAAGGTAGAGTTTAACGCCATTGCCAATCCAGAAACTCTGGCCCTGGTAAATGATCTGGCGCCGACTGTTGATACTGCTCTTTTAGTGGGTGTCGAAACCCATATCTGTATTTATCAGACGGCCATGGGGCTGCTGGAAAAAGGAATTGTTCCCTGGGTAGTGGCGGATGGAGTCTCGTCACGCTCTGAAGTGAACAGTCATTTTGGATTAGCGCATCTTCGTGATGTCGGAGCCATTGTCGTGCCAGCGGAAATGATCATCTATGAACTGTTGAAAAAGGCTGGTACTGCTGAGTTTAAGGCGGTACTTCCACATATTCTATAAATCTTTAACAAAAATCACGTTATTATTATGAAAGGAAAAGAAATACGCAGCCGTTTTATTGAATATTTTCAAAGAAATAATCACACCCAGGTGGAAAGTTCATCTCTGGTCCCACAGGATGATCCCACTCTGCTCTTTGTTAATGCCGGAATGGTGCAGTTCAAAACGGTGTTTATGGGAGAGGAAAAGCGTGATTATAACCGTGCTGTGACCAGTCAGAGGTGTGTGCGGGCGGGTGGAAAACATAATGATCTTGAAAACGTGGGCTACACTGCCAGGCACCACACCTTTTTTGAGATGCTGGGTAACTTTTCTTTTGGCGATTACTTCAAAGAAGATGCCATCAGGTTTGCCTGGGAGTTTCTCATTAAAGAACTGAAGCTGCCTGCAGAACAGATGTGGATCTCTGTTTACACCGATGATGATGAGGCCTTTGAGCTGTGGGAGAAGGTAGAAGATCTGCCAAAGGGGCGAATTGTACGCCTTGGTGAAAAAGATAATTTCTGGGCCATGGGTGACACAGGGCCTTGTGGCCCATGTTCTGAAATTCATATTGATCAGGGACCAGATACCGGTTGCGACAGGCCTGATTGTGCAGTTGGCTGTGATTGCGACCGCTTTCTGGAGCTTTGGAATCTTGTTTTTATGCAGTTTAACCGGTCTGTAGATGGGACCATGACCCCATTGCCCCGGCCAAGTATTGATACTGGAATGGGGCTTGAGAGGGTGGCTGCTGTTCTCCAGGGAAAATTAAATAACTATGATACCGATCTCTTTCAACCTGTAATTGCAAGACTGGAAGAGCTGTCAGGCAAGAGGTACCTTGCTGATCAAGCAGATACAACTGCTATGAGGGTGATCGCTGATCATGCCAGGGCCACCACCTTCCTGGTGGCGGACGGGGTACTTCCTTCAAATGAAGGGCGGGGATACGTGTTGCGTCGAGTGATGCGTCGTGCCATCAGGTATGGTCGTAACCTCGGTCTCAGCAAAGCATTTATGGATGCTGTGACTGCAGTGGTGACGGAGACAATGAAAGATGCTCATTCCCATCTTGAGGGTTGTGCAGATCTGCTGGCTAAGGTGGTTACCAATGAAGAAATCCGTTTTAGCGAGACTCTGGAACATGGCCTGACCATACTTGATGAAGAGATTGACCGGCTCAACAAGGATGGTGATACCCTTATCAAAGGGGACTTTATTTTTAAACTCTATGATACCTTTGGCTTTCCAGTTGATATTGTCCGGGATGTTTCCCTGGAACGGGGGGTGGAATTTGATGCCGAGGGTTTTGAAGAGGCAATGGAGAAACAGCGCAGCCAGTCACGCGCATCGCGTAAGGGTGAAAATGTACGTCTACTTGGTCAGGGTGTGAAAGAACTCATTGAGAGGGGAGAAAAAAGTGAGTTTGTCGGGTATGACACACTGGAGAGTGAAGCTGAGGTTTACGGGCTGCTAAACAGTGAAGGACAAGTGGTGGATCAGCTTGACGTCGGAATGGATGGGCAGCTTTTTGTGAGCAGGACACCATTTTATGCCGAGTCCGGTGGTCAGGCGGGTGATAAGGGAAAACTCTTCTGGGATGGTGGTGAGGCTGAAATCCTGACCACTGTGACAGAGGGTGAGGGGATCATCCTGCACGCACTCAAGGTGACCAAGGGGACTTTGCAAAGAGGAGGTACTGTGACGCTGCTGGTCACCAGGAGTGATCGCAATGATACAGCAGCCAATCATACAGCGACCCACCTTTTGCAGGCAGCCTTGAAAGAACTCCTCGGGGACCACGTGAAACAGGCAGGATCGCTGGTGACTCCTGACAGGCTGCGTTTTGACTTTACCCATTTCTCGCAATTGAGTCGTGAGGAAAAGGAGGCGATAGAGCGCCGGGTGAATGAGAAGATTCGCGAAAATATCGTCAGCAATACTGCACTCCTTAATCGTGATCAGGCGATAGAGGAGGGTGCCACAGCTCTTTTTGGTGAAAAATATGGGGACTCTGTACGGGTGGTGAGTCTGGGAGATTTTTCCAAAGAACTCTGTGGTGGAACCCATGTGCCGGCAACCGGAGGAATCGGACTCTTCCGGATCGTCAGTGAAGGAGGTATAGCAGCTGGCGTACGGAGGATTGAGGCTGTTACCGGACGCGCCGCCCAGGCGCAGGTACAGGATATGGCCCGGCGGGAACAGGATCTGTGCGAGATGTTGAATGTGCAGCCTAAAAATGTACTTGAACGTCTGGAAGCTCTTTCTGCAGCAAACAGAAAGCTTGAAAAACAGGTGGCGGAGTTGTCCACCCAGCTTGCCACATCAGATCTTGGTGAACTCCTTGGGGGTGTGCAGGAGGTAAATGGGATAAAAGTTGTTGCCGCAGTGATCCCGTTGGATTCTCCCAAAACATTGCGTGAGGTAGGTGATAAGGTCCGTGATGAGATGGGAAGTGGGGTTGCGGTCCTGGCCGGTGAAATCAACTCCAAGGCAGCTCTTCTCGCAATAGTTTCAAAGGATCTTACAAAACGTATTAAAGCTGGTGATCTTGTGAATAAAGTTGCTGCTGTTGTGGGTGGGAAAGGTGGCGGTCGTCCAGATATGGCGCAGGCAGGAGGGAGCATGCCGGACAAACTGAATGAGGCCATTTCAGCAGTCGCCGATCATGTGCGTGAACTGTTAAATTAAAATTGGCAGTATGTTAACCGGATGAAATAGAGAAACTTTTTTTGTAAAGTGGCGCCGAAACGGTAAAATTTAGGTCGGCGATATTTCTATAAAAAAGTTGACAGTAATGCATATATGCGTTACAACCGTTTTTCGTGTTGTGAATCACCATTCATTTTGGGCGATTTTTTTGAGTTATCTTAGCTAGGAGCAGAGAAAATGGTTTCAATGGATATCACCCTGTTTCTTCAGATCGTAAATGCTTTCGTTCTGATGTTTCTTCTTAATGGAATCATCTATAAGCCGGTTCTGAAGATATTAAAGGAAAGGGCCACGAAGTTGCAAAGCATGCGTGATGAGGTGACTAAGTACGAGGACAACGCCCGCAGACGCCAGGAAGAAGTTGATAAAAAAATTCACAAGGCCTCGACCCAGGCCAAGGCTGCGCTTGATAACGCTCGCGCCGGGGCGAAGGCTGCCGGAGAGGAAAAACTCGCTGCCATAAAAGCTGAAGCTGATGCTAAAAAAGATAAACAGTTGGCAGATATCAAGGCCCAGTTCGATGCTGCTCGTAAAGAGCTGCAAGCGGGACTTGATGGATTTGCAACTGCCATGGCAGGAAAAATTTTGGGAAGGAGTCTGTAAGGATGAGGGAGATGAAGCGAACAATCGGGACGGGTGCACTGGTTGCGCTTCTCCTGTGGTTTGCCCTGGCAGCTGGGAGTGTCTGGGCATCAGGCCATGGGGAGCAAGCGATTACTGGTGAAGGAATGCCTACTGCGGATGTCCATGAGGCAACCGTTATGGCGGGTGAAGCGAATGCCGGGCATGCAGTGGTTCAGGATCATGCTGCAGAGGTTGCTGCCATTCATGGCGAAGAGGCTGCCGCTGGTGGTCATGGCGCGGCTGCAGGTGCCCATGGTAAACCGGATAGTCTTTCTCCGGCCAAACTGAAAGATCTTGGCTTCAGGATAATAAACTTTATCGTTCTTCTCATTATTCTGGTGAAATTTGGTGCTAAGCCAATTGCAAACGGACTAGGAGCACGTCGGAAACAGATTCGGGAAGAGATCGAAGAGCTCGAAGCAAAGAAAGTCAATGCGGAAAAAGAGTACAAAGAGTTCTCTGCAAAGCTTGAATCTGTGGAAAAAGACGTTGGCAGTATTGTTGAGAAAGCAGTGGCTCAGGCGGAAATAGAGAAAACCAGAATCATAGAAGCAGCTGAAAAGTCTGCCGAAGATATCAAGCGTTCTGCTGAAATGGCAATTGCCAACGAGGTTACTGCTGCGAAACGTACCCTGAAAGTTGAAGTCACTGAGCAGGCGGCGGTTATGGCTGAAGAGTTAATCATTAAGAATCTGACAGCTGACGATCAGGTCAAGATTATCGAAGATTACTTAGATAAAGTAGGGGCCGTACAGTGAAACAGATAATTTTAGCAAGACGATACGCAAAAGCGCTCTTTGCTGTGGGCAAAGAGGAAGGAAAATATGAGGAGTACAGTGCAGCTCTTCAGGGGCTTGCAGAGGTTTATGCCTCCGATGTGGGACTGGCAGATTCACTGACAAATCCCCTTTACCCAATGGACGTGAGATCAAAGGTCATGGAAGGTGTTGTTGCTTCCATGGGAGTTGATAGCGTTATGAGTAAATTTCTCAACCTGTTGGTGGAGAAAAAACGTGCTGGAGTTCTTCCTGAGATAGCTGAAGAATTTCAGATCATGGTTGACGAAGAACAGAATGTCAGTCACGGCAGCGTGGTCTCGGCAGTAGAGTTGAGTGATGAATTGCAGGCCAAAGTGCAGGCAACATTAGAAAAGCTTACTGGCAAGAAGGTGGAACTGACAACAAGCGTAGATCCTTCAATCATTGGTGGTGTAATTGCCAAAGTTGGTGATCTTGAACTAGATGGCAGTATTAAAACACAACTTGCAAGTTTAAAAGATTCCATAAAGGGGAGAGAGTAGAAATGCAAATCAAAGCCGAAGAAATCAGTCAGATTATAAAAGATCAGATTGGTGAGTACGAAACCAGTATTGACCTGAATGAGACCGGTACCGTTATCTCCGTTGGTGATGGTATTGCACGTGTTTACGGAGTCCAGAATTGTATGGCCATGGAACTTCTTGAGTTCTCTGGTGGAATAATGGGACTTGCCCTCAACCTTGAGGAAGATAATGTGGGTTGTGCCATTCTTGGTTCTGTGACAGGGATTAAAGAGGGTGACCTAGTTAAGCGTACTGGGAAAATAGCTGAGGTTCCGGTTGGACCTGAAATGGAAGGTCGTGTTGTTGATGGTATTGGTTTTCCCATCGATGGTCAGGGAGACATCAATGCGAAACTCTCTTCTAAAATTGAGGTTCTTGCTCCAGGTGTTATTGCCCGTAAGGGTGTTCATGAGCCATGTTACACAGGTGCAAAGGCAGTTGATGCCATGACTCCAGTTGGACGTGGACAGCGAGAGTTGGTTATTGGCGATCGTCAGATCGGTAAGACAGCCCTTTGTGTAGACGCAATCATCGCCCAGAAAGATACCGACGTTCACTGTATCTATGTAGCTGTTGGTCAGAAAAAATCAACCGTTGCTCTTGTTGTTGAAGCGCTTAGAAAGCATGGTGCCATGGAATACACCACTGTTGTTGCAGCATGTGCCTCTGATCCTGCACCAATGCAGTACATTGCGCCATTTGCGGGCACATCCATGGGCGAATATTTTCGCGATAATGGTCAGCATGCACTGATTGTTTATGATGATCTTTCAAAACAGGCAGTTGCCTATCGTGAGCTTTCACTGCTGCTTCGTCGTCCACCAGGACGTGAAGCATATCCTGGAGATATTTTCTTTAACCATTCCCGTCTCCTTGAGCGTTCCTCCAAGGTAAACGATGAGCTTGGTGCCGGTTCTCTTACTGCGCTGCCCATCATCGAAACCCAGGCTGGTGACGTTTCTGCATTTATTCCCACAAACGTTATTTCCATTACAGACGGCCAGGTTTACCTTGAGCCCAATCTGTTCTTCTCAGGTGTCCGTCCAGCCATTAATGTCGGGCTCTCCGTATCCCGTGTAGGTGGCGCCGCTCAGGTAAAAGCCATGAAGCAGGTTGCAGGAACTCTGCGTCTTGATCTTGCCCAGTATCGTGAGCTTGCAGCCTTTGCAGCCTTTGGCTCTGATCTGGATGCTGCAACTCAGGCACAGCTTACTCGTGGTGAGCGTCTCGTTGAGATTCTAAAACAACCTCAGTATTCCCCGTTGTCAATGGAGAAACAGGTTACCATTCTTTATGCAGGTGCAAATGGATACCTTGATTCTCTTCCTGTAGAAACCATGCGGGACTATGAGGATGAGATGTTTGCATATATTGATTCCAATGATCCCTCAATCTTTGCTGACCTCAAAGAGCAGGAAGAATTCACAGATGCCATTAAAGAAAAACTGAATAAAGCACTTGATGCATTCGGTGAAACTTTTAAGGCAACCAAGGGTCTCAAATAATAGAGGGGGACGCTTGATATGCCCAGTTTAAAAGACGTTCAAGATAAGATCGTTGGTGTCAAAAAGACAGCACAGATCACATCAGCCATGAATATGGTTGCCTCGGCTAAGCTCCGTGGCGCTCAGGATAAGATGGAAAAATTCCGTCCTTATGCTGACAAATTCAATGAGGCTATGTCAAATCTGTCAGGTGGAGGTAACACCGATGCTTTCCCCCTTATGGAAGTAAGGGATGTAAAGAATGTTGAAATCGTAGTTATTACATCTGACAGAGGACTCTGTGGCTCTTTTAATGCCAATATTGTTAAGCTCGCCAATGCGAAAATGCGCGAGTATGAGGCAGAAGGAAAAAACGTAAACTTCGTCTGTGTAGGAAAAAAAGCAAATCAGTCACTGAAGAAGACAGGCAAAGTTCGCACCCGGTTCCTTGACATCATGGCTGATTTTCAGATGTTTAATGCCCGGGAAATTGCCCAGGATGTGGCTACCAATTTTCTCAATGGCTCATCTGATAAAGTGGAAGTTTTATATGGTCATTTTCAATCAGTTGCTGTGCAGAGACCTGTTGCTCAGGATATGCTCCCCATTACTCCCATTGAGGAAGAGGATGGAGCTGCAGAAAAACAGGAGATTGGTGATTACATTTATGAGCCTTCAACAGAAGAGATCATGGATGTTATGCAGCCATTGTACCTGAACGTAATTATCTACAATGCCATGCTTCAGGTTGGTGCCTCCGAGCATGCTGCCCGTATGACTGCCATGGATAACGCAACAAACGCATGTAAGGATATTGTTAGTGATCTGACCCTTGTATACAACAAGGCCAGGCAGGCAGCAGTTACCGGCGAATTGATGGATATTGTCGGCGGTGCCGAGGCCCTTAAGGGATAATAACCATACGCAAATTTTCTTTTTTAAAACTTTGAGGAGGGAGATATCCCGATGAGTGAACAAAACGTAGGAAAAATAACAAGAGTAATTGGCCCGGTTGTCGATGTTGAGTTTGAGGCTGGTAAACTACCAAGGATTCTTGACGCATTGTTTGTTACCAATCCAGGTATCAATGATGATGTTGATAACCTTGTAATTGAAGTAGCTCAGCATCTTGGTGATAATGCAGTACGTTGTATTGCCATGGATGCCACAGATGGTCTGGTACGCGGCATGGAAGCTCGTGACTCCGAGAAGCCTATAACCATTCCTGTTGGTGAGCCTGCACTTGGTCGTATCATGAATGTAGTTGGACGCAGTGTTGATGGAATGGGTGAAATCAAATCTGATAAAACCATGCCCATCCATCGTGATGCTCCTTTATTCACAGAGCAGGACACAGAAGTTCGAGTTCTTGCAACAGGAATTAAGGTAATTGATCTCCTTGTTCCCTTTCCAATGGGTGGAAAAATGGGGCTGTTTGGTGGTGCTGGTTGTGGTAAAACCGTTATCATGATGGAGATGGTTAACAATATTGCCATGCATCATGGTGGTATTTCAGTTTTCTGTGGCGTTGGAGAACGTACCCGTGAAGGAAATGATCTCTATAACGAAATGAAGGAATCCGGCGTACTTCCCAAAGCTGCACTGGTTTATGGCCAGATGACTGAACCTCCAGGAGCCCGTTCCCGTGTAGCTCTGACAGGTCTTACAGCCGCAGAATATTTTCGTGATGAAGAGGGGCAGGACGTTCTCTTTTTCGTAGATAACATATTCAGGTTCACTCAGGCTGGTTCAGAGGTATCCGCCCTTCTTGGTCGTATTCCATCTGCTGTTGGTTATCAACCCACTCTGGCAACAGATCTTGGTGGACTTCAGGAGCGTATTACTTCAACAACCAAAGGATCCATTACCGCAGTCCAGTGTGTATACGTACCTGCAGATGACTTGACCGATCCAGCACCTGCAACCACATTTGCTCATCTTGATGGTACAGTTGTTCTTTCCCGGCAGATTGCAGAGCTTGGTATTTATCCTGCTGTTGATCCGCTTGACTCAACTTCACGTATCCTTGATCCCAATGTTGTTGGTCAGGAACATTATGATGTTGCACGTGGTGTGCAGATTTCATTGCAGAAATACAAGGATCTACAGGATATTATTGCCATCCTTGGTATGGATGAACTTTCTGAGGAAGATCAACTCTTGGTCGGTCGTGCCCGTAAGATTCAGAGGTTTCTCTCACAGCCTTTCACGGTTGCTGAGGTTTTCACTGGTATGGCTGGAAAGTTTGTATCTGTTGAGGATACCATTCAGGGGTTCAAAGAGATCCTTGAAGGAAAGCATGATGATCTTTCTGAAAACGCAGTTTACATGGTTGGCTCCATTGCTGAAGCTCTTGAGAAAGAAGCTAAAGAAAAAGCATAAGTTAACTGATAAGTATACGAGGATAAATCATGGCGCAACAAATACATTTAGAAGTAGTGACTCCGTCTGGAGCTGTTGTTAACGAGGAAGTTGATATCGTTAACGCACCCGGATATGGTGGTGACTTTGGTGTGTTGGCCAATCATGCTCCTTTCCTTTCCACCATTAAGATAGGACTTTTGACCTACGAACAGGGTAAAGATCGTCATAATCTTATGATCAGCGGTGGTTTTTCCGAGGTTTCCAATAACAAGATCACCTTTCTTGTTGAGAGTGCCGAATTTGGAAAAGAAATTAATGTAGATAGAGCAATGAAGGCTAAAGAGCGTGCAGAAAAGCGTCTTGCACAGGCTGCAGCTCAGGGTGATAACTTTAATCAGGCAAGGGCTGAGGCAGCCCTTCAGCGTGCCCTTGCACGAATCAAGGCAGCTAAGATTGCCTGATTAAGTAATTTATTGTAATATGAAAAGGTCGTCCTTTGGGACGACCTTTTTTTTTACCTTTTTGTATCACTAATTTTGATATCTTCAATTCATTCTTTTGAGGTGTTTTTATGAAAGCTAAGGAACGCATGGCAATAGCCAGGCAGATGCCAGTTGAAATGACTCCGGCAGAGCGTGTTAAAAATTTTGATGAAATAGTTTCTGGTTACAGTGAGTCCACAGCAATTCTTGAAGCAGAGCGTTGTCTGCAGTGTAAAAAACCATCCTGTAGGAAAGGATGTCCAATTCATAATGATATTCCAGCTTTCATTGCGTTGCTTCGTGAAAAACGGTTTGAAGAGGCCTATTGGAAAATCCGTGAGACTTCATCCATGCCTGCAGTGTGTTCCAGGGTGTGTCCCCACGAATTTCAGTGTGAAGGTTCATGTGTTCGAGGAAAGGGCAAAGGACAGTCTGTTGCTATCGGGATGCTTGAACGTTTTGTTGCCGACTGGGTGGTTGATAATAATAAGAATATGGACACCGAATGTGCAATTCCTGGTGATAAAAAGGTTGCTATTATAGGGTCAGGTCCTGCAGGAATGACTGTAGCGTATCATCTCGCCCATAAGGGCATTCCCTGCACTATTTTTGAATCACTTCCTGTTTATGGAGGAATGCTCACCGTTGGCATTCCTGCATTCAGGCTTCCAAGGGATATCATTGAAGCCGAAATAAGAGCCTTGAAAAGTTGTGGTGTTACCTTGCACACCAATGTGGTAATTGGTAAAGATAAGACCATAGAAGACCTACGTTCTGAGGGTTTTGATGCGATCTTTAATGGTGTTGGGGCACATGCAAGTCGTAAACTGGGTCTTGATAATGAGGAGACTACAGAGGGTGTACTTCACGGAGTAGATTATCTGAGACGCATTAATCTAGGGGAAGATCTTGATCTTGGAAAAAAGGTGGTTGTTGTTGGTGGTGGAAATGTTGCAATTGATGTTGCAAGAACCGCACTTCGCTATGGATCTAAAGATGTTTTTATCCTGTATCGGCGAAGTCGTGAGGAAATGCCTGCATCTGTGGCCGAGATACATCATCTTGAGGAGGAGGGCGTGCGCATAGAGTTTCTTGCAGCTCCCATTACCATACATTCAGAGAATGGAAAACTGACCAGAGTCGAATGTGTCCGCATGGAGCTCGGTGAACCTGATGAGTCAGGCCGACGCCGCCCCGTTGTTCAAAAAGATTCCAATTTTATGATTGAGGCGGATTCCATTGTTCCTGCAATCAGTCAGAATGTTGACCATACTGCTGATAAGGGAATTGATGTTGAGTTGATGTCCTGGGGAACATATCATACTGATCCGAGAACTCTCCAGACATCCCTTGAGTATATGTTTGCTGGTGGTGATAATGTACTCGGTCCTCAGACTGCTGCAAAGGCAGTATTTCAGGGGAAGGTTGCAGCCGAATCCATTGAACGGTATCTCAACGGCCAGGATCTGAAGGAAGATCGTGAGTTCCTTTGTGATCAGATTGACTGGTAGATACTTAGCACCTATATCAGTCTACATCTATTCCCGGTCCCTCAATGGGACCTGGAATTTTTGGTTGTATGGTTTGGTTCAGGGAGGAGTTAACTGGGGTGGCGTGCTGGAGGCTAAAGGCTAGCGGCTGTGGAGTGAATATAGCTCTGGACTCCGGTTACAATATCACTAGCTATAATGTCAAGAAAGGCATCTGAGCTGAGGTTGTCAGAGTCTGAAGGGTTGGTAATAAAGGCTATTTCAATCAAAATTGCAGGCATTTCAGCGCCGATTAAAACGTAGAATGGTGCCTGTTTCACCCCAAGATTCTTAAAGTTACTTTTCTGGATGCCCTCAATTCCATTACTCAACGAATTGTGGACGAAACCGGCAAGTCTCGAAGACTCATTGATCTTGGAATTCTTCATAATATCCGAGAGAATATCCTGGAGGTCACTCATCTGATGGGTGGATGTGGCATTTTCAAAGGCCGCAACACGCATGGCTTCAGCATTGGTGGATAAATTGAGATAGTAGGTTTCAAGACCGTGGACTTTTGAGGATGGGTGGGCGTTGATGTGAAGGGATATAAACAGATCAGCGTCATTGGTGTTTGCAATTGCGGTACGCTCTTCGAGGGATATGAACACATCGGAATCCCGGGTGAGGATCACTTCGGCACCAGTTTGTTCCTCAAGAACCGGGACAAGTTTCTTGGCAATACTTAAAACAATATCCTTTTCTTTCAGTCCAAAAGCTGAAGCTCCGGGGTCCTTCCCGCCATGTCCTGGATCCACGACGATTGTACGTACCCCAAGACCGAGCTGTTGGGCAAGTGAGATCTCAGCGGTATTCATTCTTTCGTCATCAATGGTCGGATCCTCAGCCACTGTATTGCGGCGAGTCACTGCGTTTGATTCGACCTTCTTGAAATCTTCAAGCACAATCAGTTCTGCGGATTGAGGTTGGTCGATATTGGCGATGTCAGCATCTGATTGCACGTGGCCTGGAGGTTTAGGGAGAGTTTTGGCCGGTTGAACCTTGTCGGGCAATGATTCACCGCGAACATCAATAACAACCCGAAACGGGTCAGGCAGACTGAAGATCTTGTAGTCGGAGATAGACTCAATATCAAGCACCACCCGCACAACTTCAGGTGTGAACTGACCGGTGCGAATCTGTTTCAAAAGACCGTCTTCGATGGGGATTGGCGATCGGTATTTCGGGTCAATATACGATTCCTGAAAGTCAATGTAGAGCCTTCTCGGTTTGGAACCATTTTTTTCAAGCAGTCTCTCACGGTATCGGACAGGGCCCGATGCTTTGATAACCACTCTGGTATAGTTGTTTGAGGACCAGTATTTAACTGGTAGAACATTGTTTAGGTTTTGTAGATAGGTTCGCTTGAGCATGGCATCTGGCAACGGAATATCATGCTCCTTGGATAGGGATTTTAATTTATCCGAGGCGTGGGCGTACATATCACCATTGCGATAGTTTGCAATAATCCGAGTGTAACTTGCAGCAGCTCTGCGTGGATCATTCTTTTTGTTGAGGTAGAGATTGCCGACAGCATACAGGGCATCATCAGCAAGGCTGTTGTCAGGAAAGAGCTCTGAAACATCGCGGTAATAGGAAATTGATTCCTTCAGATCCATCTTGTTGTCAAAGCGGAGGTACATCTTGGCATACATGCGACCAAGCATGTAGAGACTCGGGGCAGCAAAATCAGACTTCGGGCCGGAGAGGTATATTTTCCTGAAGTTCCTCACTCCATTCATCCAGTTATCACGTGAAGCACCTAGTGAGTTGCTGGTGTGAAGTTCGTTGTAGTAAAACTTAGCCTGCTGATAACGTTTTTCAATGGAAACAAAATCAGCGACTTCTTTACCGGTTTCCTCGGCGTTACTGGAAACTATGCCGCAGAGCAGGGAAAGGACAAGGAAAAAAATAAAAATGGGAAAAGATCGCAGCATTACACCTTATCAGGGGAGTGAAACATCTCAGAATTATAATTCTGTAGGTCATAAATGATATGAAATTATGCATATCATTCAATTTATTAAAAGAAGTATACCTAAAAGATCCACTGATGGCAAAAGAAAATAACGTTGCGCTCCTAATATCAATATTAGAGTCTTTGTTGAATAAAGTGAGAGAAGATTGTCAATCCATGGTCTTCTTCATTTCATATAATAAATCAAGGGCCTGGCGGGGGCTTAAATCGTCCACATCAACCCCTGTAAGCAAACTGTGGACGGGGCTTACTTCAGGTCTAGGAAAAAGAGATAACTGGTTGGGGTGACTTTTGCTGCGCTGCTTCCGTGTTTTTTGGCCTTTGGCAATTGTGGGGGTGCCATCCTGGCTAAATTCACCGGATTCAATGTTTGTCAAAATTTCCTTGGCTCTTTTGACAACCCTGGCAGGTACTCCGGCAAGGCCGGCAACCTGAATCCCGTAGGATCGATTTGTCCCTCCTTTTACCAGTTTATGAAGAAAGATAATGGTGTCATTCCATTCCCGAATAGCAATAGAGTAGTTGCGAACCCTTTTTTCAGTACGGGAAAGGTCGGTGAGTTCATGATAATGGGTGGCAAACAGGGTTTTAACACCTTTGCTGTTTTTGTTAACCAGATCTTCTGCAACTGCCCAGGCAATGGCCAGGCCGTCAAAGGTAGATGTGCCTCTGCCGATTTCATCAAGAATGACAAGGCTCTTTTCGGTGGCATTGTTTAAAATGTTCGCGGTCTCATTCATCTCAACCATGAACGTTGACTGACCCCGCCGCAGGTCATCCATGGCGCCTACCCTGGTGAAAATCCGATCCACCACCCCGATGGTGGCACTTTCCGCAGGAACAAATGAACCCATCTGGGCCATGAGTACGATGAGGGCTGTCTGGCGCAGGATGGTGGATTTCCCGGCCATGTTTGGACCTGTGATGATAAGGACCTCCTCGCTACTCTGGTCGAGATACACATCATTAGGGACAAACTTACCAGTGGGTAGAGAACGTTCGATCACGGGATGACGTCCTTCAATAATATCAATAATCTCAGCATCATTCACAACAGGGCAGTGGTAACGATGCAACTGGGCCACTTCGGCAAGGCAGGCCAGAAGGTCAGTGCTGGCAAGCAGTGCAGCACTTTTTAAAAAGCGTGAGCTTTCTGCAGCCAGATTTGACCTGATTTGGGTGAAGAGCAGGTATTCAAGCTCCAGACGTCGTTCCTGGGCACTGAGAACCTTGGTTTCAAATTCTTTCAGTTCAGGGGTGATAAATCGTTCGGCATTAACCAGGGTTTGTTTCCTGATATAGTTCTCAGGAACATTTGCAGACTGGAGCTTGCTGACCTCTATAAAGTAGCCAAAGACTTTATTGAAACCAACTTTCAGTTTGGCGATACCAGTGGCTTTGCGTTCCTGATTTTCAAGGTCAAGAATCAGTTGCTTGCCATGTTGCTGAATATGGACAAGCTCGTCGAGTTCCTGATTCTGCCCTGGCTTGATCAGTCTACCGTCACGCAGGGTAATGGGAGCTTCTTCGTGGATGGTATCTTCAAGGATCTGGTGCAGGTCGGATAGCGTATCAAGTGCGGCACCAAGCTCCTGGATGTGGTCGGAATCACATTGAAGCAGTAATTCTTTTATGGCCGGGAGTTTAGCAATGGAATGTTTCAGGGCAAGCATGTCACGGCCATTTCCATTGCCGAGGACCATACGGCTGTTGAGGCGCTCAATGTCGTAAATTGAGGTGAGTAGCTCCCGAAATCTGGTGCGAATATGACTGTGCTTATAGAGGAATTGGACAGCCTGGAGGCGGCTGTTGATTCTGGTGACATCGCGCAGGGGAAAAAGGATCTCCTGTTTGAGGAGTCTTGCACCCATGGGAGTGCAGGTGTGATCAAGTACCGAGAGAAGTGAACCTTCTCGCTTGCTGCCGATGATGGTCTGGGTCAATTCAAGATTTCTTCTGGATGAATCGTCAATCTGCAGAATCAGGTCAAGGTCGATAGGAGTCAGCCTCTCAATATGGCTGATATCGCTTTTCTGAGTCTCAATAATGTAGTCAAGCAATACACCCGCAGCTGAAATTCCAAGCTTGTAGGCACCACAGCCAAAACCAGCAAGATTTGTAACCTGAAATTGTTCAATGAGCAATTCTTCACAGCTTTTTAAGTGGTATCTGTTTGCAGGGCGTGTGGTAATACAGATTCCAGGTAACAGGGTCGCAGCCGTGTCGAGCAGTGGTGCCAGAGTATCCGTGTCATCATCATTGACAAGAATCTCGGCAGGTGTCATTCGGGTGAGCTGATCAAGTATTGCTTCTCCGGTATGTTCAGGATCTTCAAATTCGCCGACTAGAAAAGCACCGGTTGAAAGATCAAGGAAACTGATTCCGTAGAGTATCTGCTTACCTTTTTTCATAAAACTCAATGAGGCAACAAAAAGATTATCCTTGTCGTCGAGGAGTCCGGAATCGGTGACAACACCAGGGGAAATGATACGAATTACTTCACGGCGCACGATTCCTTTAGCTTCGCTGGGGTTTTCTGTCTGCTCACAGATGGCAACCCGGCGTCCGGCCTTAACGAGCTTGGCCAGATAATTTGTTGCGGCATGATAGGGGATACCGCACATGGGAACCCTGTTAGACTCGTTTTTGTTGTTTCGAGAAGTGAGGGTGATGCCAAGTATTTTTGAGGCAATCTCGGCATCCTCAAAGAACATCTCGTAAAAATCACCCATCCTGTAAAAGAGAATGGTGTCAGGATGTTGTTCCTTGATACCAAGGTACTGTTGAAGCATGGGGGTGATTTTTGCTGGTTTACTCATCGGACTGTTCAGGGGCTGTAGTGGTCTGTTGGAGTGCCTGGAAATGTGGGAGTAATCTGTCGTAGGTGGTGAGGAGATGTTCCGGGACTGAGCGAACTTCTCCAATAACGGCCATGAAATTGTGGTCTCCCTCCCAGCGGGGAACAATATGGAAATGGAGATGATCAGCAATGCCTGCACCGGCAACCTCTCCCTGGTTGCAGCCAATGTTGAATCCATCGGGACGGAGTTCCTTCTGAAGTATGTTTGTGGCAGAAGAAACCGTGTCCATCAGAGCAGACAGAGAAGGGCTGTCAAGTGATACAATAGAGTCAATATG
Source organism: Desulfobulbaceae bacterium (assembly GCA_026988015.1). Taxonomy (GTDB): domain Bacteria; phylum Desulfobacterota; class Desulfobulbia; order Desulfobulbales; family Desulfocapsaceae; genus Desulfocapsa. The sequence goes on from JALSMA010000039.1 coordinate 41,446, forward strand.
ATCAATTGGTGCAACGAGGAGGTGGCCATTAGTGTAGGGAAATCGGTTCAGGAGTACAACTGTGCACTTATTTCGAAACAGCAGAAGCCGGTCTCTTGAATGGCTGCAGTTGCCAGGAGGCTCAAAAAGGCATCCGGTTAATTTTGCAGCTTCTCCCGCAACGTGCTCCATGCGCCAGGGGGCCATGAGAGTCTTCATGAAATGTTCTCTGTAAACTGGTACAGTGCAGCTGTTATGCCATTCCGAGAGATATTGAGAATGGCATAGCTTCCTGGTGCTCCGTAGCGGCCTGTACTGGAAAATGAACCGGGATTGATAAACAGAGTGTCTGCAAATTGATGGTTTGCAGCAAAATGAGTGTGGCCATAAACGATACAGTCGACTGTGGGGAAGAGGTCCCACATTCTCTCTTCTATATTGTGTCTGGATCCTGCACCATGGCAGAGTCCAATTGTATATCCTTCAATTTCTATGACTTTACTGGTGGGGAGGGTCCGGAAGGATGATTGTTCACACATGTTTCCGTGTACTGCGTGGACTTCCTTGTCCTTGAAAACATCGAGAATGGAGATGTCGGTCAGGTCTCCTGCGTGGAGGATGATGGGGCAGTTTTTAAATGCCTGATGGACTTGTTCGGTGAACAATGGCGAAGGACTACTTATGTGGGTGTCTGAGAGGATTCCGATTTGAGTCACGGTACTGCTGGCTCCAGATGTTTTGTTGTTTTGATAAGTGTGCTTGAGAACTGTCGAATCGTAATTAGTATAACTTGTAGGAGTTTATGAAGCACCTGAAAAATTTTTCTTTTTTTACTGGAACTGATAGGCTTGATATAAGAGATCCAGAATCCGGAATCTCCTGCTGCGCTTATCCGGGCCGGGGGACCATATAAAAGACAGTTGAAATCGAACAGTTTACCGCGGAGAGGCAGGCGGTTGGAAGGAGTATATATGACTGACAGAAATGCAATTCATGCAGAAGTTGAAGTGATAAATGAGGGCGGTGAGCAAAACAATAATATTGCCCTTCCAAGCAGGATACTCCCTCAGCATCTTTACCTGATTCCCATAGCTACCCGGCCATTTTTTCCTGGTCAGATGCAGCCCATTGTCCTTTCAGGGGAGTATTGGAAAGAGACTATCCAGAAGGTTGGTGAGACCGACCAGAAACTGGTGGGGCTAGTTTATACTAATAATATACCTGCCCAGGAAACCGCTCCTGAGGATTTCGCAAGCATTGGATGCGTGGGAAAGATTTTGAAACCAACAATGCAGGAGTCCAACATCCATTTTATTTGTCAGGGAATGTATCGCTTCCGTATTAAACGCTGGCTGGGAACCAAGGTTCCTTTTCTGGTGGAGGTTGAGTATCCTGAAGACGTGGAAAAAGCCACTCTGGACGACACAGAAGTTCGGGCCTATGCCCTGTCCATTATCGCTGCAGTAAAGGAGTTGGTGCAGGCAAATCCTCTCCATGGTGAAGAGTTGAAACAGGCCCTGCAATACTTTTCCCCAAGTGAGCCTGCTCCGTTGACCGATTTTGCGGCAACACTTACCACTGCCACAGGAGAGGAACTCCAGAAAGTTCTTGAGACATTACCGGTACTTGAACGGATGCAGCGTGTCTTTCCACTCTTGCACAAGGAGGTGGAGATTACCAAACTTCATGGGGAGATCAGTAAGGATGTAAATACCAAAATCAACAAACGGCAGCGACAGTTTTTTTTAAAAGAGCAGCTGAAAACCATCCAGAAAGAGCTTGGTATCACAAAAGATGACCGGAAGTCCGATGCTGAAGAGTTTGAAAAGCGTCTGGAGAAACTGAACCCTCCAGTGGCTGTGGCTGAACGAATCGAAGATGAAATGAATAAGTTGAGTTTCCTGGAGAAGGGATCCCAGGAATATGCTGTGACCAGGAATTATCTTGATTGGATGAGTTCCGTTCCCTGGGGAGTTTTTTCTGAAGATAAACTGGGTATAAAAGAGGCTAGGAAAATACTCGATCGGGACCATGATGGTCTTGATGATGTGAAAGAGCGGATTGTTGAGTTTCTGGCAGTAGGGGCTTACAAAAGAGAGGTGTCCGGTTCTATTATGCTGCTTGTTGGTCCGCCTGGTGTCGGTAAAACCTCCATTGGCCTCTCTGTGGCCGATGCCATGGGACGTGAATTTTATCGTTTCAGTCTCGGTGGAATGCGGGACGAGGCTGAGATTAAAGGACACAGACGTACCTATATCGGGTCCATGCCGGGTAAGTTTGTTCAGGCCCTCAAGGAGGCAAAAACCTCTAATCCCGTGATCATGCTCGACGAGATTGACAAGATCGGGGCATCGTTTCGGGGTGATCCGGCCTCGGCACTTCTTGAGGTTCTTGATCCCGAACAGAACTCCGGATTTCTTGACCATTATCTAGATCTCAGGGTGGATTTGTCAAAAGTCCTTTTTATCTGTACAGCCAATCAGCTTGATACCATCCCTGGCCCACTGCTCGACCGCATGGAGATCATCAGGCTTTCCGGTTATATTACAGAAGAAAAGATGACCATTGCCAGAAATCATCTCTGGCCCAAATCCCTGCAGAAAGCCGGTTTGAAAAAGAGTCAGTTGACAATAAGTAATGCTGCGTTGCGACTGCTGGTTGAGGGGTATGCTCGAGAGGCTGGTGTGCGAAAAACCGAGAAACACCTGCTGAAGATAGTGAGAAAGGCTGTGGTACGCTTTCTTGAGGATCCGGATCTTAGCATATCAGTTACTGTCAAAAACATCGAAGAGTTTCTGGGCAAGCCATTTTTTAAAAAGAAATCTCTGATTACCGGTGTCGGGGTCATAACCGGGTTGGCTTGGACTGCACTGGGAGGAGTTACTCTGGCTGTTGAGGCGGCAGCAGTCGAACGAAAGGGTGGAGGTTTTAAACAGACCGGACAGCTTGGCGATGTGATGCGCGAATCCTCTGAAATCGCATATAGTTTTTTACTCTCAAACGCAAAACGTTATGGGATAAAAGATACGTTTTTTCAGGATCATTTTGTTCATCTCCATGTCCCTGAGGGTGCAACCCCCAAGGATGGACCGAGTGCCGGAGTGACGATGGCTTCAGCGCTGTTGAGCCTAGGGCTTGGGAAAAGAATGAAACACAATCTCGCCATGACCGGAGAGCTGACTCTCACCGGACAAGTTCTTCCTGTGGGAGGAATTAAGGAGAAAGTGATTGCCTCAAAACGATGCGGAATTACGGAACTGATCCTGCCGGAAGCGAACAGGGATGACTTTGAGACTCTTCCCGAGTATGTTAAGGAAGGGTTTGATGTCCATTTTGCAGAACGATATGATCAGGTGGCAAAAGTGGTGTTAGCAGCTCTGAATGGCTGAGGAGAAATGGTGTGAAAAATAAAAAGAGTGTTTTGCTGGCCGGTTTTGCCCTGCTGATCTATCTTTTAGCTCAGCAGGGAGAGGATCTGGCCCGCGCATTACCTGAAAAATCCCCTGGTTCCAATATTGTTTTGCAGACAGCTTTTAGCAAAAGACAGTCTGATCTTCAGGTAAAGGGGCAGGGTATTGTCAAAAAAGTTCTCCCCGACGACTTGAAAGGCTCACGACATCAGAAGTTTATTCTCCAGGTCAACCCGAACCAGACGGTTCTGGTTGCCCATAATATTGATGTCGCTCCACGCCTGCCGGGGCTGAAACGAGGAGACAGTGTTGCATTTTATGGAGAATATGAATGGAATAAGCGGGGTGGGGTGATCCATTGGACCCACCACGACCCTGGTGGTCGCCACATTAACGGCTGGTTGAAATATAATGGACAAATCTACTGGTAATATCATTCAAAGGCGGTTGCTCAGGAGTTTTGGCCACTCCATTCAGGGATTACTGGCTACTTTCAAGGAGGAAGAGGCCTTTCGGGTTGAGGTACTTCTGGCTCTGCTTCTTGTGCCACTGGGCCTGTATCTTGGAGAAACTGGAGTTGCCAAGGCGCTGCTGGCAGGAAGTGTCTGCCTGGTGTTGATTGTTGAGATAGTTAATTCTGCTGTTGAAAGTGTGGTGGACAGATTCGGAACAGAGTACCACGAGCTTTCCGGGCGGGCCAAAGATCAGGGATCCGCAGCAGTATTTCTGGCACTGTTTCTGGTATTGCTTGTCTGGGGGACGGTGTTGTGGCCAGGGATTATATGACTGGCATGATTCCTTGTCTGTGTCAAAAAACAACTTAAAACGTTGTTTCGCTCCATTGTAAAATCGAAACTCCATAAGTTTTTGACTATTCTTCCACAGATGCTGCTCAGCTATAGATTGTTCTGGTTAAACCGAACAGCTTTAACAACTCCGAAGATACTCCCGGCAACACACGACCAGTAAGCAATCCAGAGTCCAAAGTGGGAGCCCAGCCACCATCCAATCCAGCCGTAGAGCGATATGCTCAGCAGGATGATAAGTTTTTTCATGACTTTGATGTGATTGTTCATGTTGGATTAGAAGAAGGGGAGGCAATATCAGTTAATGATTGTTTTTCTGCGCGGGTATGGTGTTTTGGGCAAGTCCGTCAATATTGTATAATATGATAAGTTTTTTCCCCATGTGGCATATTATTGTAAAAGGTAACCTGACAGCCAGTATAATCCCATTCCAACCAGTACTGTAGCTCCGAGGCTTTTTGTCTTCAGAGCAAAGAACAGAGTGGGGATGGCCACAAGAAACTCAGGTTTTCCAAGGTCGAGGGTTCTAGTGCTCTGGTCTGTGAAGAGAATGGGAGCAAGGAGCGAGCAGAGGATGGCTACTGGAATCATGCTCAGCCAGTCGATCAGCCACTGAGGGAGTTTTCGTTGTGCCAGGTAAAAAAGGGGGAGCCAGCGTGGCAGGTAGGTTACAAGGCCCATTCCACCAAAAAGAATAATGTAATCTGAAAAGTTCATTTGTGCCTGTCTTGATAGCGTTTAAAAAAATATCCAATGGTGGCTGCACTGACGGAAGCCCCGAGAATATAACTGTCTCCGGGGATGAACAGATACCAGAGGGTTGCTATGAGCAGTGCTGCAAATCCGGTGAGAAAAAAGGTGATATTGTGGAGTTGGAAGAGCAGCAATGCCAGGAACATGGCAGTGAGGGCATAATCGGTACCAAAGGCCCCACGGGGTATGAACTGGCCTAAGAGAGCGCCGCAGGTGGTGGACAGAATCCAGGCCATATTGGAGAGCTGGTTTACGGTTAATGCACGTTTGAAATCCCAGTTTCCTGTGCGAAAACGAGCCATGTTCACCGCAAAGCTTTCATCGGTGATGCCATAGGCGAAAAAGCTAAGCAGCAGGCGTTGCAACCCGCTTAAGTATACCGCGACAGCAGAACTCATGAGAAAATGGCGGAGATTAACAACAAAGGTTGTGAAAAGTATGGCCCACAATGAGGCTCCTGCTGTGAGCATGGCTACGCAGATGAATTGGGCCGAGCCGGCAAAGACCATTATGGACATCATGGTCACTGCCCACACCGGGAGACCGGCCTGGTTTCCCAGCACGCCAAGTGCAAGTCCTATGGGGATATAGCCAAAACAGATGGGCCAGGCTGCCATGGCCCCTTCCCGAAACCAGGAATCGTCATCTTCGGTGGCTGCGCTGTCTGTCATAATAATTATAATTTAAGTCGTGATGGTTTTTTGCTAAATTGCGGCGTACTCGGGTAAATCGAATCAAACAAAAAATGAAGCAACGAAGTAGGTGGAAATTTTTTTACGCCGTCATTAGGTTCGAGTAACTCTTTTCTATCTGTTCGGCTGCTGCTACAGCTTTCTCCAGAGTCGTTCTTTCTTTTATGGGTTGCCAAAGAGGTGTTCCCGTGGGTATAATAGCAGATTTTGAGGAAAATATACGTTTTTGTATGAGAATAAAATCCCTTATCGGGGATCTGTAATTTGTGGAGATGGATTATGTTAAGTGCTTCTGATTTGCGTAAAGGGCTGAAGATACAGATTGATGGTCAGCCATATATTATAACTCATTTTGAGTTTTCAAAGCCTGGAAAGGGCCAGTCTCTTTATCGTTGTAAGATGCGAAATATGATCACCGGAAATCAGTTCAGCCAGACATATCGTTCCAATGAGAAATTTGAGAAGCCAGCCCTTGAAGAGCGAAAAATGCAGTATTTGTATAATCAGGGTGATGAGTACCATTTTATGGACACTGAAAACTATGAGCAGACATTTATTACCAGGGAACAGCTTGGTGAAAATGTGAGTTTTCTCCAGGATAACATGGAACTGGATGTTCTTTTTTTTGATGAGAAACCCATTGATGTAACTCTGCCTATTTTTGTGAATCTTGTGGTTACCGTGGCAGAACCCTGGGCTAAGGGGGACACTTCCGGAAATGATACCAAACCGGTTACAGTCGAAACCGGCTATGTGCTCCAGGTCCCTCCTTTTGTTGTTGAAGGTGATAAAATTCAGATAGATACCAGAACCGGAGCGTATGTGACCCGGGTGAAAGAGTAGTTCTGATTCAGGGAAGATTTATAAACGACTCGTCACTGTTGCCTTTCCGCGTATTACTACAATGGTTTTTTGTATAAATATTTTTCCCCTCAGTTATGCTTGAGATTAAAATGCTGCATCAGCGTGCAGCATTTTTTCAGGCAATCCGAAGATTTTTTCAGGGACAGGGATTTCTTGAAGTAGACACCCCTGTCCGTCAACCTCTTGTCATTCCCGAACAGAATATCGTTCCGATCCCTTCAGCGGGTCATTTCCTGCAGTCTTCTCCAGAGTTATATATGAAGCGCCTCCTGGCAGGTGGCTGTGAAAAAATTTTTCAGATTTGCCACTGCTTCAGATCCGGTGAACGGGGACGGCTTCATCTCGAAGAGTTTGTGATGCTGGAATGGTACCGGTTGGATTGCGGCTACACCAAGCTTATGGGGGATTGTGAATGTCTGTTTGAGTTCCTGGAATCACGGGTGACTCCATGGCATTTTCCGGTTTCTCTGTGTACTCCCTGGCAACGGATAACGGTGGAAGATGCGTTTCACAAATACTGTTCAATGACTCCAGCTCAGGCTTTGGATCAAGGGATTTTTGATCTGCTGCTGGTGGAGAAGGTTGAAGCGAATCTGGGCGATAAAACACCCACATTTCTCTACGATTATCCACTGGAACTGGCATCGTTGGCCCGTTCCAAAGTTGAGAATCCTGGAATTGCAGAACGCTTTGAACTGTATGTTGCGGGGGTGGAGCTTGCCAATGGCTTTTCAGAACTCACGGATCCTGTTGCACAGCGCGCTCGTTTTATGGAGGAATATGCAGGAATGGAGAATTTTCCTGAAGGTGAAAAAAAGATGCCGGAACTGTTCCTGAAGGATCTTGGGAAAATTGAGAGTGCCGCTGGTATTGCAATGGGTCTGGATCGATTGTTCATGCTGATATCTGGGCAGGGGAGTGTGGATGATGCAGTTACTTTTGCACCGGATGATCTTGATGTCTAATGAATTTGTTAAATAGAATCTTTTTGACAAGGACAATTGAAATGTGATAATGTTTCTTAGTTAAGGGGTCAGTTGTTATATTTCTGACTCTTTCCTGTCCTTTTCAAAGGGAAGAGGGCATATCTTAAATGTGGAGATTGAACCATGGACACAAAGGAACTGAAAAAGGTCCTTGCTGGAATCGGTGTCGTCGGCTTGCTGGCCGGTGGCGGTGTTGCCGTTCCAGGTAGTGCCGGGGCCAGCGGTTGAGGTGGTGAAAAACCCAGTGCAGTTGGCACTGACACACCCGCAGCCGGTAGTGGCTGAGGCGGAACCAAAGACGACGCAGTTAGCGTCGAAGAACACGCCCAAGATGCTGCCGAAGCAGCTGAAGAAGCAGTTGGAAATGCAGAAGAAGCAGTTGAAGATGTGAAAAAAACGCTTCCTCAGCAGAGTGGCTGAAGTGGTTAATCTGTAAGTGCGGTCGCACTTCTTATTTGAATCCGTAAGCGTTTGATGGTGAGAGTATATTATCAAGGCACAATCAAGAAGCCGTCACGGGTTCAGGCGGATGGAAAATACCGATAATGACAAATGTCATTATCGGTATTTGTCTTATGGGAGATGTGGTTACTCCTGTCTTAGATTCTGAACACTGTTTTGTTGCGTCCTGAACCTTTTGCCTTATAAAGTAACCTGTCTGCTCTGTGTAGCAGCTCATCAAGGTTTTTCACGTTCTCATCGGCTTTTATAACACCTGTACTGATGGTGCACTGAATTACAGATGCGCTGCCTGTTTTGATCTTCAGGGCTGCAACTTTTTCTCGTATGTTCTCCAGCTGTTTTATGACATTCTCCTCAATGGAGTATCTGCAGAGAATGGCAAATTCTTCTCCGCCCAGCCTGCCAAAGATGGCATCCTGGTGTATACATTTGCCGATGGTTTCCGTCACTGTTTTGATGACAATATCTCCGTAAGCGCCACAACAACCCCATCTTTTTTCTCAAGGCGCGCTGTGTCATAATGAGTCCCATTGGAAACCATATCCAGGGAGGATTCAGGTGGCAGAGTACAAAAATATCAGGAAGCGGTCAAGATC
>JALSMA010000040.1 GCA_026988015.1 Desulfobulbaceae bacterium
GCCGAAAAAGAACAAAATTATCGTAACTACCATCGCGCATGCAGTTGTTACCCGCCTTACTATTGCGGCCCCGCTGCTGTTGAGCGCGACGGTTCTGTTTCTACTTACGTGCTGATGGACCTTGCGACATTGACACCTGGTTGTGCTTAAGGTGCAGCCGCAACTCCGGTTCATCCCCGTAGTTTGCCGTTAGCAGCAGTGGAAGAAGAGACTGACAAAGGCACCAAAAAAACAAAAAAAAAGCCCCTCAAACCGTAAAGTCTGAGGAGCTTTAAAATCATGGTACACCAGACAGGATTCGAACCTGTGACCCCCTGATTCGTAGTCAGGTACTCTATCCAGCTGAGCTACTGGTGCACGTGAGCCATTATATACTCTAGTTCAATTTTTTCCTCAAGACTGTTTTGTGTCTTTATTCTCTTTTTCCTGCTTGTGACAGATTATTTCATGATCTGCCGGTTTCAGGGTGGGATCAGCTACAATTATAATGGAAATTTTATTGCGACTTTCCATTTCACTGATCTCATGACGCTTATTATTGAGGAGGTACTGGGCAACATCCAAGGGAAAATGACACTCCACCCGAGCCACTTCTTTACGGCTGGCTCCGGTCTGAATACGACGCAGATAAAAAAGTGCCAAAGTCTCAACAGAACGGACGATTCCACGTCCCTTGCAGTGCTCGCAGACACGGTAGTTACTGGTCTCGATCGGAGCACCTAGCTTCTGCCTTGAAATCTGCATAAGGCCAAACTTCGAGATGCGGCTGATATCCACCTTGGCACGATCCCGTTTCATGGCATTTTTGACCTGACGTTCAACCTCACGAATATTTCTATTGATCCTCATATCAATAAAATCAACAACAATCAGACCACCAAGATCACGAAGCCGTAACTGCCGAGCAAGCTCTGTGGCAGCCTCCATATTAGCCTTAAAAATGGATTCTTCGAAGTTCTTTCCTTTTCCTGTTGAGCCGGAATTGACGTCGATGGCAACAAGTGCCTCAGTGGGATCGATCACTATGGAGCCGCCTGAGGGCAACTGCACCTGCGGCTGATAGATCGATTCGATCTGGTCTTCCACATTAAACTGATTGAAAATTGGCCTCGACCCCTTATGGAGACGAGCCTTGGCACCCTTTTGTTTTGCAGGCAGAAGATCCAGAAAGTCCTTCACCTTTTCAAGAGCTGCCAGGTCATCAACAAGAATCTCTTTAATCTCAGGGTCAAAATGCTCCCTCAAAAAACGCAGCACACAGTCATGATCCTGATAAACTCTTCCAACACCATCAAGGCTCTGGCCTTTTTTCTTAATCTCACGCCACAGTTTGGAGAGAAAACGGACATCCTTGGTAAGGGCTGTTTTTGTTACATCCATACTAGCTGTACGGACAATCCAGCCCACCCCTTCCGGAATATTCAGCGAATCCATAATCTCACGAAGCTGAGATCGTTTTTCCTCACCACTGATCTTCCTTGAGATCCCAGAAGAGTCAGAACCGGGCATAAGCACAACACCACGGCCTGGAATGGAGAGATAGGTAGTCATATTGGCACCTTTATTCCCCACTTCCTCTTTCACCACCTGCACCAGAACCTCGGTACCCCGCTCAAGGACATCATGGATCTTCAGCTTTTTCCACTGATGCTGCTCAATATAACGCTTATTCTCATCGCTGATCTCCTGCTTATAATATTCGGGATGGATCTCGTTAAAGGGAAGAAAACCGTTTTTATCAGTGCCATAATCCACAAAAGCAGCCTGAAGATTACTCTCAATGGCTACTATCCTGGCCTTATAAATATTGTTCTTTGTCTGTTTGGAAGAAACCGTGGAGACATGAATTGACTCCAGACGACCATCGGCAAGAAGTGCCAGACGACACTCTTCAGGCTCTTCAGCGTTAATGAGGAGTTTTAAGACCGGGGCTTTTTCCTTAGACACCCGTTTTTCGACACTATCCTGCTTTTGTTCACGGACGGGCTTCTCCTTTGCCTGGCCTTTTCCCTTTTGCTTTGCGCGCCCTCGAGGGCGTGACGGCTTCTTTTGGAGTGCACTTTCGTCAACTACTCCGGACACACTTTCAGCAGAATCATCTGCTTGGGTGACCTCAACAGTTGACTCAGATACAGCTTCATCCTCAGCAATCTCAGCCTCAACCTTTTTTTCCTGGGATTTTCCTTTTGCTTTAGTCTTTGCGGCAGGTTTCTTCCTTGCCGCTGGCTTTTTCTTTACCGTTGCGGCAGCACCTTTTTTCGCCACCGTGGTTGTCTTTTTAGAAGCCGATTTCTTGCGGGGTTTTGCAGGCTTTTTCTTTTTTTCTGCAGCTTTCGGAGACTCTTTTTCAGTTTTCTTTGCTGTACTGTTCCACCAGGCACCTGTCGATGCCTTTACTGGCTTTTCCCACACAGCCTTCTTTTCAGACTCTGCTTTTTTATCTGTCATATCTTTCCTTTACCAGAAACAGGACAAGCCTGTTCTGTAATCTTGCTGACAATTCACTTCCATGAATGTCACAGTTTTTTAAACTAAACCGGAGAAGTTACAAACTCCTCTTCGTTCAGTTATACATTTTGTCATCATCCTGCCCAGGTCCTTCTGTCAGGAGACTATCCCCTGTTCAGACCATAAAGGTACCGGTTTTTTTTACCGGCACCTGCAGAACTTCCGACACCATCTTTTGAAAAAGATTCAACGGTTTTTTTTACCGGTTGAACCTGTTAACATTCAAGTTTTCCGGGCACACACCCGGAACATCATCACTCCCCTGACACAAATTTTATGTCAGGGGAATAAATAAATTTTATATTACCAAACCACTCCATCTCTTCCGGGCAACAGAAAACAGCACAAAGCTGCAAAGGCTTCTACCCTGAACTCATTAAAAAAAAAACAATCAACACCGGGAGAAATATCAGCTGCTGAACTGCAGTGAAAAAGATGGCTTACCTGCATTAATGAATAGCTTCAAATAATGATTTCAAGCAGAATAACAAGAAAAATGCTGTTCTTATTGCTGGAAACACACTACAATACGAGCTGAAGATAAAACAATTTCTCTTTATAATCAAGGCAAATATGTGATTTTAAACTTGACACTAAACGCCCATCCTCGTACATTTCTATGGTTAATCGAATTTTCCTTTACTAATCAGGGTTACAGAGACTTTGTCCCTTCACCCACGGTGATCGCTTCCAGGAAGCCCCAGACAAACATTTTCTTAGTAATAACCATGGCGTGGACCCATCACACTCCCACATGACAATACATGAACTTTCAAGGAGTTATCAGTGACTAAGCTCTTTAATCGACGTCCTTATTCAAAATTCTCTCTCTGCCTCGGGTCGCTACTCGCCCTGACTGTACAGCCAGGGTTACTTCAGGCAGAAACAATACAAACCGATGAGTGGCAAATTGAGGCCGATAAAGTTCTGCGCTTTGAAAACCCTAAAAGTGTCATTGCCGAAGGCAATGTGATTCTTACCAAGCTGAGAATTTTGCCACCCAAACAGAAAAAAGCAAACTCAGAGGTTTCCAACTGGGCTCTCTTGCTGGAAGAAGATGGGCCACAGAATGTTGAAGTAGTCGTCACCCAGGAAACTCCTGTTGACGCTGAACCACGCTACAAAAAAGAGATCACCATCAGAGCCGACTGGATAGCCTACGATGTCGAGGAAAACAACATCAAGGCAAAAGGTCATGTTTCCATCAGTAATGACACCGACAGTCTCAGTGCTGAAGAAGGTGTGCTGGACCTGGACACCGAAACAGGAACATTCAGAGAAGCTACTATTCTGCGCGATTCCATGGATCTCCACCTAGAAGGGCAGACTATTAAGAAGACCGGTGTCAATACTTATGTCATCGAAGATGGCTGGGTGGTTACCTGTAAAGTTGATGAGGGTAACAGTCCGCCATGGAGTTTTGCCGCAAGTGAAACCAAAGTAACCCAGGGCGAATATGCGATTATGAAACACGCCACATTTCGCATTAAAGATGTTCCGGTATTGTATACACCTTGGCTTATGGTTCCCGTTGGCAATAAGCGTCAAACAGGAATACTTTTTCCCGAAATATCCAGCTCGGATCGTAACGGATTTGGTATAAACCTCCCGCTTTTCGTGAACCTCTCCGACTCCTCAGATATTACTCTGTACCCAGAATATTTCGCAAAACGTGGGTTCATGCCAAGTCTGGAATACCGTTATATCCTTGGAACACAGCAGAAAGCCTCCATCATGGGTACCTATCTCAATGACGATCTCTCCGACCCTTCCGAGACCAGCTACTGGGAGGATACCGGATATACCCATACCAATCAAGACAGATACTGGATTCGTGGTAAAGTCGACCATGATTTTGAAAACGATATTTCCACCCGTGTGGATCTCGATATAGTTTCCGATCGTGACTATCTCACGGAATTCAATGGGGGGATCACCGGCTTTGAGGATTCAAACAACTCTTTCCGGGACGTCTTTGGCCGTGGTTTTCAGAATAAGACCAGCGACCAGCGTGACAACTCATTCAAGATCCTCAAAAGCTGGGATGGCATGGCTCTGGAAGGCGTATTCCTTGGTATCAATGACGTGAGGCAGGACAAGACAAGCCCGACCCCTCTCTGGAAACTGCCCAGTCTTGATTTCACCGGCAGTAAACCCATCGGTGAGACAACTCTCACCCTTGACTGGGATACGGGATATGTCAACTACTACCGTGACGAGGGTGTGGGGGGCCACCGTTTCGATATTTATCCACGCCTCAGTGCTCCTCTTCCCCTGGGCCCCTACCTGGAATCCCGTGCCGAAGCCGGTATTCGTGACACATTCTACAGCGTTCAAACCTATGGTGACGGTGTATGGGATCAGGGTGACACCCCCAACCGCATCCTTGCAGACTTTCACACTGAGGTAGGAACCACACTGTTACGCGATTTCACTCTGGACATGGGAGATACCGCTGGAATCAGTCACAGTTTCAGACCTTACATCGCGTACGATTTCCTCTCAGACACCGACCAGGAAGACCTCCCCATTTTTGATTCCGTTGATCGCATTGGTGAAACCAATGCCATCTCCTACGGTATTGATAATTTTTTTGACCTCTTTGGTTCAAAAAACAGTCAACGGGAATATGGATACCTCAAGATCAGCCAGAGTTATGATTTTCGCAGCGAATCCTCTGACAACCCATTTTCTGCGGTGTCTATAAAACTTCGCTGGAACCCTGTTAAAAGTGCCAGAATTATCTACAAGACAGACATCGATGTGTATGGAGATGGATTCGTAACCCATTCCCTGGAATCGTCATACTTTAACAGTCGTGGTGATTCAGTGAGTCTCGACTACCGTTATGACAAACTGGACAATACTGACCAGATCAATGCCGACATCAGGACACGACTCTTTGATACCATCTTTGCATCCTACGCCATTGAGCACTCCATATCCCAGTCAGAAATAATCGAACAGAACATATCCCTGATGTATCAGCCTGCATGCTGGTCCGTGGAACTCACATCCCGATACACTCCAGGTGACCACACGGTGATGATACTCTTTAATCTTGCCAACATAGGGACGCCACTGGGAATGAAGCTGTAATCGACCACATGGACTTTGACGTATTTAACGGGGATGCCGACGGTATAGTGGCCTTACACCAGTACCGTTTGCAACATCCAAACCCCGAAGCAACCCTGATAACCGGGGTTAAGCGGGACATTAAGCTCCTCAGCAGAATTCAAGAGCAACACAATGGCCACATCACGGTCTTTGACATCTCACTCGATTCCAACCGCGACGCCCTTACCGCACTTCTTAATCAGGACAACGACATCACCTATATTGATCATCATTTTGCCGGTACTATCCCCGATTGCAACCAACTGACCACCCACATAGACCCGTCCCCTTCCATATGCACCTCTCTTATTGTGGACAAGCTCTTAGGCGGAAGATACCGCAGCTGGGCCATAGCTGCAGCTTTTGGCGACAACCTCCACGACTCCGCCCAGGAAGCTGCTGCCACCCTGTCTCTGAACAAGGAACAACTCGCTGAGCTACGAGAACTTGGAGAACTACTAAACTACAACGGCTACGGAGCCAGTCTGGACGATCTTCATTTTGCCCCCGATGACCTGTACCAGGCACTCCATCCATATGACGATCCGTTTTCTTTCATCAATGATTCTTCCGACATAAAAATACTGCAGCAGGGTTTCAAAGAAGATATGGAACGTGCCCTGGGCCAGCAGGAGATGAACCCCGGCCAAAAAAACCGGGTTTACCTTTTTCCCAATGCCGCCTGGTCCAGAAGGGTTGCAGGAGTATTTTCCAATCTTCGTGCCAGAGAAAAAAAAGATGCTGCCCATGCACTCATTGTGGAAAATGATGATGCCACTTTGCGTATAAGTGTTCGGGCACCGTTACATAACAGAAAGGATGCAGATACTCTGTGCCGTGCCTTCCCGACAGGTGGAGGAAGAACAGCGGCAGCCGGTATCAATATGCTCCCCCCGGAGATGCTTGATACATTCCTGGCTCAGTTTCATTCAACGTATTCTGCCTGACTTTTCGGTAAGCTAAAATGAAAAATCTCTTTGTCGGAATTTTTATTTTACTCCTTCTTTCAATTACATCCTCCAACACCCTTGCAGCAACAGCCCCCCCCCTCGCCGCAAATCAGGTGAGAGATGGTCAGAAAATAGACCTGCAGCAGGAAAAATACCAAATTCTCTTCCGCGAGCTTGAACAGGAGCACGGGTACACAAGACAGGGACTCAATAGCATATTCAAGGGTGTCACCATAAAACGGAAAGTGCTCATCCTTATGGACACACAGTGGGAGGCCAAACCCTACTATCTCTACCGGCCTCGGTTTGTCACCCGCTCAATCATCCGCAAATCTCGGAATAAACTAAACAAACATAAAAAAGTCCTCGATCTTATTGAACAGGAAATAGGAGTAGATCGCGAAGTTGTGATTGCCATCTGGGGGATAGAATCACGTTTTGGCAAAAACAGCGGCAGCTTCAATGTTTTCCAGTCCCTGAATACCCTCTTTGATGCTTACCCGCGCAGATCTGATTTTTTCAGGAAACAGCTTATTGAGTTTCTCGCACTGTGCAAAGAGCACAGCTACAATCCCCTGACCATTAAAGGATCCTATGCAGGGGCTTTTGGTCAGACACAATTTATCCCTTCAAGTTTTCGTTCCTATGCTGTGAGTTTTGACGGTAACGGGCAATGCGACGTCTTTGATTCCATTGAGGACATTCTTGCTTCCATCGCCAACTACCTGAGCCATTTTCACTGGTCACTCAATGCTCCCCTCTATGCCGATATTGGCAGCATACTTAAAGGGGAGGCGGTGAAAAAAGCTCATAGCCTTGGGAGAAATGGATTTGTGGATTACCTGACAGTACAGAAAGAGCAGAAGCTTGCCCTTCCCATTCCTCCCCAAGGACGCCCGTTGACAATCGTCCGCCTTAAAAAAGACCCTGAAAAGGGCGGGGGTAGCCGCTACATTGCCGGATATCCAAATTTTCAGGCCATCACCGAGTGGAATCACTCAAATCGCTTCGCCATGGCAGTCTGTGAACTTGCCGAAGCTATAAGGTAACAGAGTATGAAAACCAGGCAATTTCCCATTTCTACAATCATTGTACTCGGTATATCTCTGCTTCTTCACGGCTGCGCAAGTCAACCATTGACCAGAATATCCACCGACCAGTTCCCCACCTTTACCGATGATTTGGAAAGTGAGCGACTGCTGACTGCTGCGGTTCGACACCTTCACTACTTAAACACCCTTCCTTACGACAAATCATTTACCTTTGGCAGTGACACCTATCCAACATCCTGGCTGCAGGAATCAATGAACTCCTTTATTGATATCCTGAAACAGGATCCTCACCCAGAAGAACTTTCCAGAATAATCAGCGAAAATTATTCTGTTTATCAGGCTGCAGGCCGAGAAGATTTTCCAAAAGGGGAGATGCTGATAACTGGATACTACGAACCGTTTCTTAAAGGAAGCCTGGTAAAGAAAGAACCATTTATATACCCCCTCTACTCACCTCCAGACTCCCTGGTACAAAGTAAAGAACCGGAAAGCGGAACGATTACCTTCAAACGAAGAGATAAAAATGCCCGGCTGCTTCCCTACTGGACCAGAAAAGAGATCATCGAAAACGATATCGCTGCAGGAAAAGAGCTGGTCTATCTCGATAGCCCGGTTGATGCCTTCATTCTTCATGTCCAGGGTTCGGGAAAAATACAACTGCAGGATGGGACAGTACGTTCCATTCATTACGCTGCATCCAACGGACTCGAGTATTTCTCTATTGGTAAGCTATTGGTAGATCAAGGAAAAATGACACTTGAAGAAGCATCCATTCCTGCAATTCGCAGCTATCTTCACGCACATCCTGAAGAACAGGACGAAATTCTCAACCACAACATTAAATTCATCTTCTTTAACTGGGCCCCAGATGGTGACCCTGCCGGCAGTCTTGGAGAACCACTGGTGGCCGGACGTTCCATTGCTGTGGATGCCAGGGCTCTGCCCCAGACTGCAATGGCATTCCTGATAAGCCGTAAACCGGTACTAGATGATTCCGGGGCCATTACTCACTGGATCCCCATGCGCCGCTTTGTCCTTCCACAGGACACCGGAGCTGCTATTCAGGGACCGGGACGAGCCGATCTTTACTGGGGAAGTGGTAACTATGCAAAAACCGCAGCTGGCAGTATGAAAGAAACAGGCGCCCTCTACTTTCTGGTAAAAAATAACTTCGAAAACCCGAAAAAATGATTGGCCTAAGCGGCTGGCGTCAGAGTTCCAACGTATTCCATGAACAGGCCCACGAATATGACAGCTGGTTTAAAAACAGTCTGCTCTTTGAGATAGAGCGCAATGTCATCACAAAACTCGCCCTGCCAAAATCAGATCCAGCCCTTGAAATAGGTGTTGGACCGGGCCGGTTTGCACAGGCCCTTGGTTCAAACTATGGCATTGACCCTGCTATCGCACCCCTCAGTCTGGCAAAAGACAGAAACGTTACAGTCTGTCAGGCAATAGGAGAAGAACTACCTTTTCGCAGCAGGACTCTGGTCATGGTTTCACTCTTTTTCACTCTCTGTTTTGTTCAGGACCCGAAACGTGTCTTGAAAGAGAGTTACCGCGTTTTACAGGATGGCGGCCATCTGGTACTTGGTTTTGTACCGGCAACCGGAACATGGGGACGATATTTGCAGGAGAAAAAAGATTCCAATCATCCATTTTACAGATATGCCCGATTTCTTACGATACAAGAGGTCTGTACTATTCTTGCAGACCAGCATTTTTCCATCAAATCCTCCGCATCCGGCCTTTATCAGGTTCCTGGTCATGTTGAACAGCTGGAGCCCCCCCAAGATGGACTTGATGAAGAAAGTGGATTTGTAGCACTTCTTGCCGAAAAATGAAATTTGAAATAAACTGTTTAAAGACAACATATTCTTCGTTTGTGTCTGTGTATAAATGTCCTCCTTCTCTAGCTCTTTGTCGCTGTGGCTTTTTTATCCGCGAGATACTAACTTCATACCACAAAAGAGAGTTCTCTCTGTGGCATCTGCGGTAAATCTCCACTTGCGCTCGAATTAGAAAAAAAGCTCATTACTGGACGAACACCAGCTAAGCAACTCCAACCAGAAAACATCAGGAGGTTTCCGTGAAACACATTCTTCTTTTACCGGCTCTATTTCTTGCAACATTTCTTTCTATCCCAGCCCATGCAGCAGATGTCTACAAAGTTGTTTTTGAAACCATGGACTGCAGCGGTAATACAGGGTTTGCCACAGTTGGGCCAGACGAAATATACAAGATAGGGAACGGTGACTGCATGGATCCTGATAATCCCGCCAAAAAGCTCAAACAGCTTTTGGTTCACGACGGACAGGGAAGTTACCGGGTTTACACCCTTACCCAGGACGAGGCAAGAAACGTGATGCAGGATGTCAAAGAATATATGCGATCTAGAAAGGGATCCCTTGATCGCTCAGATTCAATTATCATCAGCCACTGAGATTTTCACTTTCAGAAGCTGTACCAGGGCCGAATCCCTCCGAAAACATCACTGCTGCGAAGAAAGCCTGTCCGCTTCCAGGATAATCTCCCTGTTTTTTGAGATAAGGCTTACGTTCCGACCAGCCAAATCACTGGATTTGGCAGCCAGATATCTGGCCTGCTCGTAATCTTGCTGTTCCAGTCTCACCTGTGCCAGTTGGGACCAGAGGAATTCATCCTTGGGGGCGATACGAAGCCCCCGTTCTATTCTTTGTGAGGCTGCTGCAAATTCACCCATCTCCATGAGCTGCCACGCCTGTTCCTGGATTTTTGTCACCACAGCCCCTCCCGGTCGACGAGCTGCCCAACCCCCTTCTGCCCCTGAATGGAATGTTTTCAGCGGTGTCTCATATTTCTGGCGATATGGTGTTGCACTTCGGTAACCGGGAACCGAACACCCCTGTATTACAGCCAGGCAGAATGCCAGAAAAAAGAAAATCACCATCTGTTTCATTGAAAAATCCTAAACAATTTCTGCATGGTACTCTGGGGGACCTTTTCATAGCGATCTTCCCTGGTTCTCAGTCTCTCACTTTGCAAACCGCGAGATCCGCAACGAACTACTACGGGTAAGACACCACCCCTGACATAGGGGAGCAACTCTCCGGGTTCACAATAATCAGCATACAGGTTTCCCGCCGCAACATCCGAATAGTAAAACTCTATGCTATCAGGGGCCTGTAACTCAAGGGCTGTGGTCCGGATCTGGCTCATCACTGCTGCCCAAACCAGCATGGCGCCAGTGGCACCGGTGAGATTGGTAGTTCTGTTATCATCCCTCCCCACCCAGGCAACCGCAACATGCGAGCCACTGAATCCTGCAAACCAGGAATCCCGTAACTGATCCGTGGTTCCTGTCTTACCAGCCACGGATAGTGACAACGGTAGAAGATTTACAAGATTCCTGCCGGTACCGCTCTGACACACCTCCATGAGGCCACGGCTCAGACAAAACAATGGGCCGGGCTTCACCGCCTGCTCCACCAGGAGGGGGTATCGCTGTAAAAGGGTATTCTGCATGTCAGTCACTGCAAGTATAGTTCGGAGCTGGGTTCTATATCCTCCTGCAGCGATGGTCTGATACATTTGCAGAACTGTCAGCGGCGGTAATTCTACTGCGCCAAGCAGCAGGGATGGGTAGGGGGCAATCTCATCATCAACTCCGAGACTCTGCAGAGTTTTCACAACCGCATCAACACCAAGCTCCATACCAAGCTGGACTGTCGCGACATTATAGGAATCCGCCAGGGCAGTAAGTAATGAAACCGGGCCGTAGAACTCCCTGTCGTAATTTTCCGGTTGCCAAGCGCTCCCTCCCTGGACAGGAATACGTAAGGGCTCGTCATAAAGGGTAGAAAGCAGATTATATTTTTCCGGCTGACCTAGAGCGGTTAAATAAACCGCTGGTTTGATGATAGAGCCCACAGGACGCCTCATATCAAGGGCACGGTTAAAACCTGCCTGCCTCGGATTACGTCCGGCAACAACAGCAAGCACCTCTCCCTGGTCAGCAGAACAGAGCACAAATACTCCCTGCAATTTCCCTTTTGGCAAATTTCTCTGCAGCTCAATATCTGCAAGAACCTTTTGCAGGCCATCTTCAGCCCGCTTCTGGAAAACAGGATCGAATGTGGTGAAAATTGAAAGCCCTTCGCTCTGCAGATCTTCGTCACGATAATCACGTTTAAGCTGGCGGCGTACAAGCTGCACAAAGGCTGGGTAAGGCGTTATTCCAGAGGGTACGCCCTCACGTATCCCGAGAGATCTCCTCTGTAAACCCTGAACTTCACCCTTGGAGAGCAGGCCGGCTTTACCCATTTTCCCAAGGATAATATTACGCCGGGATCTTGCCCGCTCTGGGTGCCTTCTCGGATTATAAAATGAGGCACCTTTAGCCATCCCCACTAGAAGAGCTATCTGATCCGGAGAGAGTTCGTCGATATTTCTTTCAAAATAAAAGCGACTGGCCAGCCCGAAACCATGGATGGCACGTTTTCCGTCCTGGCCCAGATAAATCTCATTGAGGTAGGACTCCAGAATATCTTCTTTGGAATAATGATACTCAAGTAGAAGTGCCATCACAGCTTCATTGAGTTTTCGCCCTATGCTTTGCTCACTGGACAAAAAGAAGTTTTTCACAAGTTGCTGGGTAAGGGTACTTCCGCCCTGTACTGTTCTGCCAGCTTTTATATTTGCCAAAAGAGCTCGAAGGATAGCCAGTGGACGAATACCTGCGTGCTGATAGAATTTTCTGTCTTCGGTAAGCAACAGAGTCTCAGCGAACAAGTAAGGAACGTCGTCAAGCCTGACAAATAGACGATCTTCATTGTCACCAGGATAAATGGAGGCGATAAGCAGGGGTTCCATTCGAAAAATATCCAACTGACGCAGGGACTGGCCATCACTCAAACTGCTGATTCTGTTATCAATAATCTTTATGTTTACAATGGCCGCCTCTTGTAAACCTTCCGGAAAAGGAAAGTCACGACTGTGAACAGTGAAAGAATTCCCAGCTCTGCGAAATTCACCTGGTTTTGCAACTGAGGGAGTAGAAACATACTGAAGAAGATCTAGTTCCTGCTGCAGATCATCAGCCAGGAGTTCTCTGCCGACATACAACTCGAGCGGTCGTCCAAAAATCCTCGCCGGCAACTCCCAGCGACGCCCCTCAAACCGAGTTGTAACCTGCTCATTGAGACGGGTCACAACACTCCAGGTACCAAGTCCCGCCAGCAGAGACAGCACAAGAAGGAGAAGAAGAAAAATATTTTTCATGAAAGCATCTATTTCACCCTGTTATAAAGTGCTCTTTCCCAATTCATTATCCTGCATTGGGGTTCATCAATCAAAAACATACAAAAAATTCTATTTCCGTTCAGCAATTTCCGGTTAGGAAATTGCATAAAAAATATGTTAAATCAGCGCATTAAGTCATTTTTTACTTGACATTTTGTTTATAATGTGCGGCAAATTTTGGTATTAATTAATAATAT
>JALSMA010000041.1 GCA_026988015.1 Desulfobulbaceae bacterium
TCGCTCAAAATTTGGTAAATTTTGAGGATAGTCTAATTTCAAGTCGAAAACAGGCATTTTGTCGTCAATAGTTTAATAAATTAACAAGTTACGCTGTCTACTATAAAGAACGTTGGGACAGCAGTGATAATACATTATACAATACACCAATAAGGCCCCAGTGGGAGAAAGTCTTGTAAAGTAAATCCTTTTATCAACCCCAGCTCACAGCACTATACAAATGGAAAATTTCATCCTCATCTTTATCTGCCTTACAGCGGGCATGGCCATGCAGAGGCTTGCTATTTTTGACGATCACGCACCCGTCACCCTGAACCTCTACGTTATCTGGATCGCCCTGCCAGCTCTTATTCTGCGCCAGGTACCCACACTTTCCTTTTCATCAGACCTGTTTATCCTGCTGCTTATGCCCTGGCTGATGACAGGACTGGGAGCCCTGCTGGTCCTAATTGGCAGCAGGATATTTAAATGGTCACGGGAAGTCACCGCGGTATTGCTTCTAACAGTACCGCTGGGGAACACTTCTTTTCTCGGGATCCCCATGATTGAGGCCTTCTGGGGAACAGAGATGGTCTCCTACGGAATTATCTATGATCAGTTCGGATCCTTTATATCCCTTGCCACCTATGGTTCTTTTATCCTGGCACTCTACAGCAAACAACATCAACAGAGCAGCAGGGCCATCGTCAGGAAAATCCTGACATTTCCACCATTCCTGGCATTGCTGACAGCCCTTATCCTGGCAAAACCATTGCAGCAACCGGCCATTGCCGCCAGTCTGTCCCTGATAGCTTCCTCATTGGTGCCAGTGGTCATGTTTGCCATAGGACTGCAGCTAAAAATCAAACTGGCACCGGGGCAGAACCTTCCTTTCTGTTTTGGCCTGCTTACCAAGCTGCTAATCGCACCCTTCATCGCCCTGCTGATATGTCAACTCCTTGGAGCCGATGGTCCCGCAGCACGCATCGCTGTTTTTGAGGCAGGAATGCCCCCCATGGTAACGGCAGGAGCCATGGCAATGAGTGCCGGATTTGCACCACGACTGACAGCTGCTCTAGTGGGATGGGGAATACTCCTTTCCTTTGCCAGTCTCTCTCTGCTTGCCTTGTTTCTCTAAGTGCAGACCATGCCTGCGGTGTGACTCAAAAGAAAAAGAACTCACACTGGCTCCAGTATCATCTCGACAAAGATGAAATCATCTAAGCTTATACAATCATGTTTTGTGACTGCAAGGCATAACCTAAGGTGCATAATTGTGCCTTGCAACGCAAGGTGTAATGAAATAGATAAAAAAAAGGCATATACCATGCGCTACATCAGTAATGCCGCGGCACTAAACCCTCTGCCACTTTATTCGATAAAAAATAACATACAGAACAGGAACCAGGATAAGGGTCAATCCTGTTGCGAAACTGAGCCCGCCCATCACTGTCATCGCAAGCCCTTTAAAGAAGGGGTCAAACACCAGAGGCATCATCCCCAACACAGTTGTAATAGCCGCCATACATACAGGACGAACACGACTGACAGAGGCATCAATAACTGCCTGAAGCGGTTCCTTGCCTCCATCGATCTCAATATTGATCTGATCAATAAGAACGATGGCGTTCTTAATGAGCATACCTGTCAGGCTCAACATACCCAAAAGGGCCATAAAGCCAAAAGGAGAACCTGAACCAAGCAAGCCCACGGTCACTCCAATGATGGCAAAAGGAACAGTAAGTAGAATAATGGCCGGCTGCCGGAGATTATTAAACAGCATAATGATGATCAGGATCATGGCAATGGTTGGTGCTGCCATATTGGTCTTGATGCCATTCTGGGCCTTGGCCGAGTTCTCCTTTTCCGCCCCCCATGCCATCTCATAACCAATTGGGAGCTCTATGGCTTCAATCTTTTCCTCCACTGCTTTCTGCATCTCACTTGGCAGCATACCAAACTGGATATTACCTCTGGTACTGATGGTCAGCTTCCGGTTAAAACGCATGCGGAAAGGATCTTCCGCCACAGTTTCGAATCCACTGATAACCTGATGTATGGGGATTGATTTCCGAAGAGCGGGACTGTAAACCTGCACATCTCCCAAATGCTCCACATCCAGTCGTTCTTCAGCAGGGAGTCGCGAAACTATGGGAATAAGGTCATCACCTTCACGGTACAAGCCCACCTGTATACCACTAACAGCATTCTCAAGTGCCTGGGCAAGCATAGTCCGGTTCACCCCTGCCTGTTTTGCCTTTACTTCATCAAAAACAGGAACGATTTTCTTTACCGGGGGCCTCCAGTCATCCCATACACGTGCACTGTAGGGATAATCACGCATAATCTGCTGAGCCATCGCTGAAAGTTCGCGTAAGACCCTGTCATCCGGCCCCGAAAACCTCACCTCGATATCATAATCATCCCCGGGGCCCAGGGCAAACTTTCTCAAAACCGGATCAGCATCGAGAAAGTTTGTCGATATATACTCTTCTATTTCCGGAATCAAAACATCAATATCCTTATAATCTCTAACACTTACAAGCAACAGACCATAGCCGTCGTCGCTTGTCTGCTCCGTCTGAAATGTCAGAATAAAGCGTGGGGCACCATCACCGATATATGACGCCACAGAACTCACCCGGTCATCTTCTAAAAGATGTGCTTCAATTTTACTGACGTCAGCAACAGTCGTCCTGATATCAGTACCAGATGGCAACCAATAATGTACCAGAAACATGGGTTTTGTAGATGCGGGAAAGAAGCTGCCCTTCAAAAATCCGAATCCGTAAACGGCACTGAAGAGCATTGCAATCATTATCACTATGGTTAACCAGCGCGCTCGGATAGACACAGAGAGAATCTTTTTATACGCTACAAAGATAAACCCTTTATAGGGATCATTCTCTTCTTCACTGCCCTCAACAGTACCTTTTAAAAACATGCTGCAAAACAGGGGTGTTATGGTAATAGCAATAACCCAGCTCAACATCAGTGAGATGAGCATAACCTGAAAAAGAGAGCGACAAAACTCACCGGTACTGTCCTGAGACATGCCTATACCCCAGAAGGCCAGTACCGCAATAACAGTGGCGCCCAAGAGTGGCATCTGGGTCTGTTTAACAACTTCAACCGCGGCCTTCAAACGGTTCATTCCACCCTGAAGCCGAATCAGCATACCCTCGGTCACAACAATGGCATTATCCACCAGCATCCCCAAAGCAATGATAAGGGCACCCAGTGAAATTCTCTCCAGGCTGATGCCCCACATCTTCATGACTATAAGAGTTCCAAACACCGTAATGGCCAGAATCGAGCCTATCAGCAAGCCACTGCGTACCCCCATGAATATGAGTAATACAACAATCACAATGAGAACAGCCTCAAGAAAATTGATAACAAAGGCCTTGATAGCCAGGGTGACATCTGTGGCCTGAAAGTTGATAACCTCAATGGTCATTCCAACCGGAAGCATTGCTTTAAGTTCTGCCAGACGCCTGTTTACTGCAGCACCAAGAGACACAACATTACCACCAGTGGCAATTGATACCCCGATGGATATTGCCGGCACTCCATTCATATGCAGAACCTGACTCGGAGGATCATCATAGTCGCGATAAACCTTTGCAATATCTTTTAGATAGATAACTGTGTCTGATTGCGGATCACGAATCTGCAGATCGGCTATACTTGCCACGGAGTCATATTCTCCAGAAGGACTGATACGAATATACTCTGGACCGACCTTAACTGAACCGGCCGGTATGACGACATTCTGTTCCTTCAGAGATTGATAAACCACATCTATGCCAATACCAAGCAGGCCCAACTTAGAAGTGGATATCTCAACAAAAATCGCCTCTTTCCGTAGTCCCCAGGTAGTTATTTTCGAGACATCCTGGACCAGCAGAAGCTCTCTACGAAGATAGTCTACTGCATCTTCAAGCTGTTTGTAGCTATACCCCTCTCCGGTGATTGCGAGTAGAATTCCGTAAACATCACCAAAATCATCATTCACTACCGACGGCATACAGCCCGGAGGCAGTAGATTCTGAACATCTCCAACTTTACGGCGCAACTCATCCCACACTTGAGGAAGACGTTCTTTTCCATATTTATCTTTGATGCTGACAGTAATAATAGATAGGCCGGCTTTACTGATGGATTTTATTTCTTTCAGCTGACCAAGTTGCTGGATTGCCGTTTCCACCCTGTCAGTAACCTCTTCTTCCACCTCCTTGGAAGATGCGCCCGGATAAGCTGTAATCACCACCGCATTCTTAACGGTAAATTCCGGATCCTCAAGCATACCGATTTCTGTGAATGCCTGTATTCCCCCCAGCACAAGCATGACAGTAATCACCAGAGTTATCGTTTTCTTTTTGATGGATAATTCAGCAAGATTCATGGACTATTCTCCCATTACTCCTGTGAATTCACGTACTTTCATACCATCTTTCAGCTTCTGCACTCCGGAAACAACCAACCTGTCACCATTGTTCAGCCCTGATTTCACAATAATATCACCATTAGTGACCATCCCCACGGACACCTTCTGCCGCACAAGACGCATGTCACTGTCCGTCTTCCAGACAAAAGCCTGTCCTGTTTCATCGTAGAAAACCGATTGTACAGGTATCTCAATCGAAGCCCCTTCTGCTATTTTCAAGTGACCGTAGACCGTGGCCGTCATACCATCAAGGATGGTCATTCGACTGGGAGGAGTTATGGAAAACACCACTCGAAAAGTCTGTGTCTGCGAGTCTGCCTCAGTCACAAACTCCTTAACAAATACCTCAAAACGCTCTCCGGGATAGTTGGCAAACTCTGCCTCAAAAGAGAGGGATGAATCACCCTTGGGCCTGGTCATCAGATTTTCAGGTGCATTTACCACAATTTCCACAGCAGTGGTTCTCTGCAAAGAGACAATGGGTTGTTTTGCCTGTATAACCTGATAATTTTCAACAAACCTCTTCCCTATCATACCTGCAAAAGAAGCCTTGAGGCTGGTATCATCGTAAGCTTTTTGGGCAATTGCCAGATCCGCAAGACCCACCTCATAATTCCGTTTCTTGATATCATATGTCGATTTAGGCACAACTTTTTCCCGCAACAGGTTTTCATAGCGGTCAAGCTCTGCCCTCAACTGGTTCACCCTTGCCTGGGCAGCATTAAGATGACTTTTAAAGTTTGAGGAGTCAATCTGGGCAATGAGAGCGCCCTCACTGACACGTTGCCCTTCTTTTACAGGGAGTTTGACTAGCTTCCCTGACACCTCAAAAGAAAGTTCAACCCGGTCAAGGGCCTGTACTTTTCCGGGAAGTTTCATTTCTTTAACCGTGGGCTTCTGCTCAATGGTCACAAGTATTGCCGGGCGCACCACCTCTTCAACAACGGGCTCCTCTTCTCTGGAACAGCCGCTTAGAGGCCCAAATATAAAAAAGAACATGCACGTCAGTGAGAACATCTTCTTAACTGATGATCCAACTGAGTAATTGTCTAAAATCGTCATAACTCTTTTACCTGTTTATTGTTAGAATCATGTTTTCGGGTCATCCTCGAATACTGTTTTTCATAAATCCTTCTGCTTACTGTCTGGCCCTTCCACCACCAGCTGCTCCCAGCTCTCTGCCCCAACTGCTCTGGCTAAACTTGCCAACCAGATATTGTAGTGATAGACTGCCTGGTAATATTTAGTTCTGGTACTGGTGAGTAGAGTTTGAGCATCGATAACATCCGTACTGCTGGCGATCTGGTTTTGATAACGTACCTCATTCATTCTCAGATTTTCCTGAGCCTGTTCAACGGCCTTCTTCGCTGTTTCAATGTTACTATATGATACTTGGACACTTGTGTAATTATCATCTACCTCCATCCGGATCTCATCCATCACTTTGACAAGATACTGTTGGGATTCCCTTCTGGCAGCTTCTGCCTGATTCACATTGTGCCTGGTCTGCCCCCAAGCAAAAATCTCCCACTGAGCATACACTCCAACTGTAGTCTCATAGGGGAGTTGCAGATCACTTAAACCGGTTCCATCAACCATGGGATCACCACCATATCGATTGTGGCCAGCACGCATAATCACGTTGGGAAAATAATAACTTCTTGCCAGGGCAACCTGCTTCTCGGAGGATTCGAGGCCATAATTGGCCTGTTTTAATTCAGGGCGATCGGTGAGGGCTTTCTGCAGCAAAAACTCAAGATCAACAAGTAATGGAGCAAGACTTGGAGTATCAACCACAGAAAATTCGGAGGAGAGGGGCTCCTTGATAAGTGTTGCCAGAGTTGTTCTCGCTTTCCTTGTTCTACTACTAGCCAACCGGAAATCCTGCTTGGCGTTTGCCAAGTGAACTTCGGCTTCCAGCAGGTCATTCATCGGGATAATTTCATTTTCATAAAACTGGTACGAGTCATCATAATGAGACGCCAGTTGTTTGACAGTGGCGGCCATAACCTCCTGAAATTTTATGGACATCAAAAGGTTATAATAGGCAGACACTGTCCGATACTTAATCTCAAGGGTGGCTAGTTCTTCACCAGCCACAGCCTCCTTCAGCCCCAAATCCGCCAGACGGTAACTCTCTATCAAGCGGTACCCCGTAAACAGAGGCTGGTCAAGATAAAGCCCCATTGCATAATTGTTGTGTACTGTGACACTCACATCTCCAGTATCTGGAAGACCAGTATTTATATCTGACGGGTTAGCA
The DNA here is from genome assembly GCA_026988015.1 of Desulfobulbaceae bacterium. Classification (GTDB taxonomy): domain Bacteria; phylum Desulfobacterota; class Desulfobulbia; order Desulfobulbales; family Desulfocapsaceae; genus Desulfocapsa. The sequence goes on from JALSMA010000041.1 coordinate 6,693, forward strand.
AGATAAGTATAACCATAATCCAAGTTAAGTCTGGGCAGGAAATTATCATAGACGGATTGCTTTCTCCACTCAGCTTGTGCTATCCTCTCCATACTGGCAAGAACCGATGGGTTTCTGGTTTGCGCCATTTCCAGGCACTCACTCAGAGTGAGTATTTTCCCTGCAACCGCTAGTGACGGTAAGATTAAACAGACAATAAGTGTGCTGGACAATAGTAACCTGGCAGCAAAAGCGTATATTTTCATCTAATTCCTCTTTACAACAAAAAGTGACATCTCTGACATTAACAGTTCTCTTCTGCTTTCACGTGGGGGCTCCCCGTCAATCAGTCTCTTTATTGCAGTGGTTGCAAAATCATTTACGAGCAAGCCCTGTTCTCAGTGACAGCCTTGTAAGTATACATCACCATAAACACTCACAAGTTCATGAAAATGGCAAAAACGATGAGGATGTCCGAGTTCATAGTATTCTTGTTATGGGCGTGCAGATCAAACAACCTTAATCCCTTCCAGTTTCCAGTTTTCTGTACCAAGAGGCCGTGCCCAACTCCACTCTTCGGCAAATTTAACAGGTTCTGTCATACTGCCGGAAATCAAATCGCCGCTCTTTTCATCCACTGTATAATCAAGCAGGTTTGCCGTAAAGAGTACTGTCACAAAGTCTTCCCCATTTGCAGAACCCGCATCAACTATCTCAACGTTTCGAATAGATATATTCTCAAGTTTATTTAACTCCCCCTTTGCCTCCATCTCGGCAAACCGAGCCTCATATTCAGAGGCCAGCTGCTTTCCGAGCAGATGGCGATAGAAACTAATATCTCGACGCATCCAGCCAGCCTGGACTTTAAAGAAAACGTCTGATGCCACTTCCAGGAAATAGTCAGGATCAAAATCTGGATCGGCAATACGTATGATATCTATACCTTCAGCAAGGCTTGTCTTTGCCGGTTCCGGAGGAGGTGGAGGAGCGACTCCGGCGGGTGCTGCTGAGCCACTGCTTCCGCGCGAGGTCGATCCATAGCTAGGTGGCGTCCCGGCGGGAGGACGGGCTGCAAATCTCTTAAAAAAGAAATAGCCCACAACACCAAGCAGGAGTATAGGCAACAGCCCCATACCACTCCCCCCCATACCAAAGAGGCTGCCAAAAAGCATCCCGCCAATGGCGCCACCAAGGAGACCTCCTGCCAGACCGCGGCCAAACCCGGATTTCTGCTGTCCGGTCTGTGGCTGCCTTGTGGTTGCCGGGACTTTCTGCCGGGGTACAGAGCGAAAAGATCTCCCCCCTCCACGCGAACGGGCATCTGAATAACTAGCCATGATTCCGGCCTCTACAAAACAGAGGGTAAAAAAAACAAGAAAGAAAGGAGTGAGTCTCCTCATAAATATCAGCATAACCAAGCTCCTGAAAAAGTCTCTGTACAACAATTTTCCTATTACAGGTAAGCCTACCACAGCCTCTGATTTTGTCATCTCTTTTAGAATATCCCCTGTAATTGCACGGCAAAGTGTGCTACCGTGGCCAGTAAAATCTGTTTCATAAAAATGCACCCTGGAATCCACCCCATCTCAAAACTGAGAGCCATGCACAGTACCCAGTCAACGCCTATCCACTGCCCATCATGCTGCTGATCTTCCCACCACTGGCCAAAGCCTGCGAGCCACCGGCAGGGATTTCCCGAATAGCTGGATTCCTGCGTGGCAACGGATCCAACTGTACACTCTGGGATGCAAACATTGAGGGACAACTCTATCTGCTGAAACTGCAGCAATCACCCGATGACACCTGGAGCAAACGGGCCTGGAAAAATATTTCCCGAAACCTTCAGGCCCTGCGTTCCAATGAGATTTACTCACACTCCGACCGCTATCAGCGTGCAGTACGTGATCTCAACCGCGCTCTCACCAGGAGTCAAAGTGATCATACCGTTTCCACCACGTTAGCAGATTACCAGGACACAGGGTATTCACCACACAACAGTAATGATCTACTCAGGGCTGCAAAGGAATATAAAAAGAATATTTTCTTTCCGTTTTTTCAAAAACGTTTGCCCGAACTCCTTGCAAAACAGAAACAAAACACCCAATGGGTTGGGATTTCGATCAATTACCTCAGCCAGGCCCTACCCGCATTTGTCCTTGCCGGGTACCTGAAACGGGAGTTTCCTGATCTGAAGATTATGGCAGGTGGTGGGCTAATCACCTCCTGGCTACGCAGCCCCGGCTGGATCAATCCCTTCTCAATTCTCTTTGACCAGATGATTGCGGGTCAAGGAGAGGCCCCTCTGCTCAAATTACTTGGCAACGATACAGCCGTCCTCCATCAGGCTCCCGATTACTCCGATCTCCCCATAGACGACTACCTGGCACCCGGCCTGATCCTTCCCTATAGTGCATCCAATGGCTGTTACTGGAATCGCTGCTCTTTCTGTCCTGAAAAAGCAGAGGGCAGTTCCTATCAAAAGCTCTCGTCAGCACAGGTCAGGGAGGATCTTAAAGGGCTGCTAATCTCACACAAACCAGTACTCATTCACTTCCTGGATAATGGGTTGGCTCCCTCTCTGATGAAAGAGTTGATCAGGCACCCACCCGGTACACCTTGGTATGGCTTTGCCAGGGTAACAGAAGAACTGCAAGATCTCCATTTTTGTAACGATCTACGACAGTCAGGGTGTGTGTTGTTAAAACTCGGCATCGAGTCAGGTTCTCAACAAGTCCTTGATGCCATGGATAAGGGTATAAACCTGGAACTTGTTGAAAAAGCGTTACACAATCTCCAAGGAGCCGGAATTGCCACGTACGTTTACCTGCTCTTTGGAACACCATCAGAAACCATCACTGAAGCCAGACAAACCCTGGACTTCACCCGCAGGAATGCTTATGCTGTTACTTTTCTCAATCTGGCAGTCTTTAACCTGCCAAGAAACAGTGCGGAAACTGTATCTCTGAAGCTCCGTGACTTTTCCACAGGAGACCTTGGACTCTACTCCGATTTTCACCACCCGAGAGGATGGAACAGAAAATCGGTGCGAAAGTTTTTGAGTACAGAATTCAAAGCAGACCCGGTTATCCGCAGAATATTGCAGCGCGACCCACCGTATTTCACATCCAACCATGCAGCGTTATTACACACCTGTAATCCAAACTAGGACAAATCCTAAAAAATGACCAAAAAAAGAGTGGTAATTATTGGTGGTGGCGCCGCAGGACTCATGGCAGCAGGTCAGGCTGCCATTGCTGGAGCGGAGGTGGTCCTTCTAGAGAAGATGAAACGTCCCGGCCGAAAAATATGTATCAGCGGCAAAGGTCGCTGCAACGTCACAAACAGTGCGCCTATTGAAGAATTCATTGAGCACTTTGGGAAAAACGGCCGTTTTTTACGGCAGGCATTCTCATATTTTTTTTCCAGAGAACTAATCCATTTTTTTGAAAACAACGGCTTAAAAGTCACCCTTGAGCGGGGTGGCAGGTATTTTCCGAAAAGCGGCAAAGCACCTGATATCCTGAAAACACTCCTGCAATGGATATCCCGACTGGATGTCACCATCCGTGACAACTGCCAGGTCTCATCTATTCTCCTGAAAAATGATACCATCAGCGGTGTTGCCACCAGCCAGGGTATCATCCACTGCAACGCTGTCATTCTTGCAAGCGGCGGTGCCTCCTACCCTGCCACCGGGTCCACTGGAGATGGATACCGGCTTACAGAACCATTAGGCCACACCATCGTTCCCATACGTCCGGCCCTTGTCCCCCTGGAGGTCCGGGGCGGAGTTCCATCTGAACTTGCAGGTCTTGAACTTCGTAACATTGCGGTAAGACTCTTTATTGAGGGAAAGAAAAGGCGGCAGCTCTTTGGAGAATTACATTTCCTGAGATATGGTGTTGGCGGGCCCACCATTCTGACTCTGAGTGGAGATGCGGTGGATGCCCTGCAGGCCGGAAAATCGGTTATCCTGGCTGTCGATCTTAAGGCCGCACTCAGCGAACAAAAGTTGGACGCACGCCTTATTCGTGATTTTGAGAAACGTCACAAGGAAGACCTAGCAGGTGTACTGAGGGGACTGCTTCCCGCAGCCCTGATCCCACTCTGCCTTGAACAGACCGACTTGCCACCAGATCGTCGTGCAGGGGAAATCTCTAAAAAAGAGAGAAAAAAACTCCTTCACTGGCTTAAAGAGCTACGGTTTGAAATAAGCAGGCACCGCCCTTTGAAAGAGGCCATTGTCACTGCTGGCGGAGTGAGCCTCAAAGAAGTGGACCCACGAACGATGGAGTCGAAAATTATCTCGGGACTCTATCTGGCAGGAGAAGTCCTGGATCTGAATGGAAACACCGGTGGTTACAATCTACAAGCGGCATTCTCCACAGGATGGCTGGCAGGAAGAAATGCAGGATCAAGCTGAAAAAAGCCTCCCAGCAGACCCAAAGAACCTGTGGAAAGCCAAGAGAATGCCAATTAGCCAGGGTTTGCTCCATTTATGAATATTTTGGACCAACCCCCTAGCCGATAGCAACCAGTTCCAAATCAAAAGTGAGATCTTTTCCGGCAAGTGGCGGGTTAGCATCAAGTATCACAAACTCATCGGTCACATCAATAACCTCCACCATCATCACTTCACCTGCAGTTCCACCCACCTGGAGTTTCTGACCAACTTCAGGTTTCAAATCTGGTGGTACCTGGCTCTTAGGAACCTGCATCACCATTTCGGCATTGTGGGGGCCATAGGCCTGCTCCATGGGGATCTTCACGGTCTTCCTGTCACCCACAGCCATACCTGTCAAAGCTGCATCAAACCCCGGGATTACAGCCCCTGAGCCGAGAACCACATCCAGAGGAGTTTTCCCCTCTGACGAGTCAAAGATTGTTCCATCTTCAAGATATCCTTTATAATTCACCTGAACCTTATCACCTTTTTTTGCCTGAGTCATACTAACATCCTCTATTTTGTAAGTTATTCTACACCCTGATTTCGTACTGACTTAGTGATTGTTTTTTATAACATCTTGGAATGCACATATAATTTCTGTAATCAGATACATGAAAAAAAGATCACAACCTCCCTTCGAAACGTTCACTGCCGACACATCCTGTTCTCATTGAAACTATTGAGAGAATACACTATAATCAACGTGTTCAAAAAATCCAGACTGCATCACCATCGAACATTCGCGGATTCGGATATATATTGGGTTTTTATTTTTGAAGGGAAGCACCCTAGCATATCCCGATCAGAAATGATAGGAGCTATCTGAAATTTGTGCCACAATGAAGTTGCAAATTGCAGAGACAGACCGATCGCTGCAATCAACCACAATATCAGCGTTCTTTTTATATAATGGCAGTCGCTCACCATAAACATCTTCGAAACTCTGTCCTCTGGTTTTCACCAGGCCGCGATCACCGAAATTCCCCACCCGTTGCTTCAAGATATCAAGATCAACCTCAAGCAACACAAGCACACTGCTCTCTCGCAGATGATCCATTCCAACCTGACTGTAGATAGCACTGCCACCAGTGGCAATTACATGGTGTTTTACATCAATACCCAGAAGAACCTGTTCTTCAGCCTTCCGAAACCCCTGGACTCCCAACCCGTCAAGCAGCTCCTGCAGCGGGGTCTGCCGACTCTCTTCAATCAACATGTCCACATCCACAAAAGCAACGTTGAGTACCCGTGCAAGCTCGCTGCCAACGGTACTTTTACCAGATCCTGCCATGCCAATGAGCACAATATTTGTTTTTAAGTTAGTCTTTTCCATATAGAATGCAATTATTACAGCTACCTGATGCCTATCGAAACTCTGCGTTGCAAACCATAAACTGATAATAGGCTGAGGAATTGCGGTAGTCAGTTTAATGTTATGTTTCGTTGATTATAAAAAGTAACGAAGCGCCCTGTTTGCTCAACCAGCAAACGCTACGAACCTGTTCCCGTTTCAATTCTGTTAATGCCATTAAGTCAAACATACAGTATGGTAACGGCACACACGAAACACAATAACCAGGAAGAAAAACTTTGCAAACCCTGCAACACTGAAAATTCACCCATCTGAAAAAGACATACCATGCTTCACATTTCAAACAGTGTGACCATCCCTGAACAGGAAATTGAATTACGGTTTATCCGTGCCCGCGGAGCCGGTGGCCAGAATGTGAATAAAGTAGCATCTGCCGTACACCTCCGCTTTGACATTAGCGCCTCTTCTCTACCGGAAAGGATAAAAAGCCGACTCCTTGGTCTCAACGACAGCCGAATCAACAAAGACGGTATTCTGGTACTCAAAGCACAACAGTTCAGAAGTCAGGAAAAAAACAGGGAAGATGCACTGCAGCGACTTTTTGATATTATTTCCCGAGCGACCAGACAACAGAAAAAAAGGCGCCCGACCCGGCCAGGAAAAACAGCAAAGCAGAAACGCCTTGACGGGAAGAAGAAACGCGGACAGCTCAAAACAGCACGAAAAAGGGTTCAGTACTGATAATCTTCTCTTCCAAAACAAAACCTCCTCCTAGCCCCAAATAATCAGGTCCTCCAGTATAGCTGCAACTGCCACAAGAACCTTCAGGCACTGAAAAGTGCCATTTACAACTCCTCAAAAAAAGAGTACAGCTCTCAATTTACCTCTAAAACGACTCACACCAATCCCCCACATAAAGAGGATAATTATGTTCAAGACTAATGAATATTTTGATGGAAAAGTAAAATCCATTTCCTTCACCAGCAGCGAAGAGCCAGCCACAGTTGGTGTTATGGCAGTTGGAGAATACGAGTTTGGCACAGACTCAATTGAGATTATGTCTGTTATTTCATGGAGTATGGATCTCAAACTAACCGGCAGCGATTCCTGGCAGACCTTCAGCGCAGGAGAACAATTTGAAGTGGCAAAAGGTGTAAAATTTAGAGTCCGCATTTCAGTGGAAACCAGCTACCTCTGCCTCTATAAATAACATCGCACTGAGAAAAGATAACGCCCAGAAAAAGCTTGCATCGTTATTCCGATCTTGTTACATAGACGTTTCTGCTGTTCAAGTTCTTACTTAACTGCGGTTGGTATACCACAGGAGTGGGTAGAACCTTCAACGATTCCACCCACTCCTGTTTTACATATATCTTTTTCGTTCTATGCCTGCTGTCCTCTTTTGAACAGCAGGCTTTTTTTTATGCAGTGCATCCCAGCAAGGACCGACCTGAAGCTGATCCGCTGGATACTTATTATCCCTTTCCCTGTCGGTACCAACCATGCTCAGCCACAGCTTTATCCATCTTCCAGGCATAGGTGCCAAAACAGAAAAAAAGCTCTGGCGGGCGAAAATACACCACTGGTCGCAGTGGCAAAACCCGCCTCCTGTGCGCCTCGCCAACAGCTCTGCCGAACAACTCACTGGCCTGCTGCAAAGGTCCCGACAGGAGTTGGACAAAGGACCTCAGTTTTTCAGTGAACGACTCCCTACCAACGAACAGTGGCGTCTCTTTTCGCATTTTCGGAACCGCATAGCCTATCTTGATATTGAGACAACCGGGCTTGGGCAGTCTGCCAACATTACAACCATTGCCCTTTATGACGGAAAAAATGTTCATTGCTACATAAATGGACGCAATCTCGACTATTTCTCCAGAGACATAGAAAAATACGATATTCTGGTGACTTACAATGGCAAAGGGTTTGACATTCCTGTCATCGAGCGCCACTTTCGAACAAAACTGCAACATGCACACATTGATCTGCGCTTTATTCTGGCAAGACTCGGCTTCAAAGGGGGGCTGAAAGGCTGCGAAAAACAGCTCGGTATAAACCGTGGCGCCCTAGAGGGGGTTGATGGATATTTTGCGGTACTTCTGTGGCGGGATTTCAGAGACAATAACAACGAAAAGGCACTGGAAACACTCCTTGCCTACAATATTGAGGATACTGTGAACCTGGAACGGCTCCTCATTGAAGCATATAACAGAAATGTGAGCCTTACTCCGTTTGGCAATGCCCTGCTGGTGGAGTCACCAGCCCCCCCACCCATCCCCTTCCAGCCGGACATGAGTACTGTAGAGCTGCTCAGGAGCAGGATCAAAGGATAATCTCAGATCCTTCAGTTGCAAAAAACACCTCTGTGTCACCATACTTCCCAGGCTCACAGTAGGTTTTAGCCATTTCATCAATCTGCTCATCGGTACGATCAGGATCATGATGAAACAGAGCAAGTTTTTTAACTCCTGCTCGATTGGCCGCCACTATGGCCCATTCAAAGGTTGAATGACCCCAGTTAACCTTGGTCTGATACTCCACCTCTGTATACTGGGAATCATGAATCAGCAGATCTGCTCCCTTGAAAAAATCTTCTATGGCTTGATTTTGCTCTTTGGCCACGTCCTCACCTTCGTAGGCCATGGCCTCATCATATTCGGGATGGTCCGGGTCCGTGATAAAGAGGTTTCGATAGGGCTCATGGTCATAGCAAGTGCAAAACACTTTCCCTTTGTACTCAAAACGGTAACCAAGGGCAGTTATGGGATGATTGAGAAATTTTGTGGTGAGTATCAGCCCGTCACCGAGCTCTATCACCGGCTCTTCACGCAAGCGCTTATATTCAATATCTGAAGCAAGCTCCCCGACATTGATGGGAAAATAGCGATATTTCATTTGCCCACCCACAACGTCTTTTAAGGGGTCGTCCTCATAACTCACCGGACCATGTACTGTTATCTTAGTACCTGGAATATAAATCGGGGTAAAATAGGGAAACCCCATAATATGATCCCAATGAGTGTGCGACAGGTAAAGAGCTATCTGCAAGGGCCCGTTGGGGAGATCATTGGCGACCAGGCTATTACCAAGTTCGCGTATCCCGGAACCTGCATCAATGACAATGATTTCATTCCGGCCATCTACCCGCAGTTCCATACAGGCACCGTTGCCACCATATTTCATGGTGTGAGAACCCGGACAAGGTATAGAACCCCGCACCCCCCACAGCTTCACTTTCATCATCTCTCTCCCCTTATGTCTGAAGAAAAACCTGCGCTTTCTCAATTTCTTCTTCAATACTGAGCGCAATCTCCCCGAACATATCCCAAGTAAGTCCGGTAATTTCTAGCATCTTCTGTTCAGGTCCCTCGGCGGGGAAAGGATCCCCGGCGTAGCCAAGGTCAAGAATATTGGCATACATATTGGCGAGCCCGACATAGGCCACCCGGACCCGAAACTCTTCCGGCGCATCTTCAACATTGTGGTGATAACTGATGGCGCTGGTCATTGCCTCATTCAGCTTCCACTTCTCAGCAATCATTTTTCCGACTTCCTGGTGATCGACACCAAGCATATCCCGTTCAACGGAGATAAGAGGACGCTGTTCCCCCTGCACTCTACTCAAAACCTCAATGTACTCATCCCCAAAAGGGATTTTACCTAGATCATGAAGCAGACCCGCAACAAAGTATTCCTCACACTCCATAACCGGCACTCCATTAGCCTTTGCCAGCAGTTTGGCACAGACTCCTGTTCCAATGGAATGGGCCCAGAACTTCGATGTTGGCAGGGCTCGTGATTTTTTTGCGCCGGAAACAGAACGAATAATGGCAGTACTGAGTGCCATATTTTTCACCGTATTCATCCCAAGCATGGTGATGGCACGGGTAAGCGATGTCACCTTATTCACAAGCGAATAGTACGCTGAATTGATTAATTTCAAAACCTGGCCTGTAAGCACAGGGTCAAGGGAAATGACCTTATTCAACTCATTGGGGGAGGCATCTGTCCGACTGCAGATCTCCATAACCTTTCCCACCGTAGTGGAAAGACTTGGCATCCTTTTAATGAATCTTGTTATTGCCTTTCTATTAGCTGCACCAGCTTCATCCATCACTTCATCCGCGTAAAAAACATTTAATAATCACCAACATATATAGCACACAAATCTTTCTTATCGCTTATTGTATAGCAAGCAGAAAGGGAGGTCAAGGAAAGAGGTGCACTGAACAAAAGCTTCCAAAATGATTATCGGGTTGCTGAAAAAGATCAGGATATGGTAAGCAGATGCCATGGAGCGATTTTCAAGAACAAGCCGTCTTCTAGGCACAGAAAAGTTTGCCACCCTGCAAGGCGCTAAAGTGACTATTGTCGGAATAGGGGCAGTGGGCGGTTATGCAACTGAGGGTCTGGCGAGGGCCGGTGTCGGACAACTCCGGCTTGTGGACTTCGATACTATCCAACCATCAAATATCAACCGACAGATCCTGGCACTTGAGAGTAGTATCGGCCAGGCAAAGGTTGATGCCGCCCGGGAACGAGTACTGCTGATCAACCCGGAGTGCCATGTAGAGGCCCTGGAAATCTTCGCAGGAGACGACACCCTGAATAACATCCTTAGCCCGATGCCGGACGTCCTCATTGACGCTATTGATTCCCTCAATCCAAAAATCCAACTCCTAGTTGCCGCCCACCGACGCAGCATACCCACATTCTCCTCAATGGGAGCAGCTCTAAGAACGGATCCCTTACAGGTGAAAACCGGAGACATCATGTCCTCAAACCACTGTCCCCTGGCAAAGCATGTCCGTAACAGGCTGCGTCGACAAGGCATAGAGGGTGGTATAGAATGTGTCTACTCCACTGAAAAGATACACTTCAACTACGCAGGACCTGAAGAAACCTCTCAGATTGCCAATCCGCACGAAAATCGTGGCAGAAAACGAAATGTACTGGGCTCACTGCCAACCCTCACCGGAATTTTTGGTCTGACCCTTGCCAATGCTGTTATTCTGCACCTGACAAAAGATTAAGGATATGCAGATCAACTCTATCAACACTCTTTCTTAACCAGATAATCAAGAACCATCTCCTCCATGATTTCCAACTGATCACGCCCAGTTTCATGGGTAATAATCCAGGAACAGCGCTGATAAGCACGATAGAGATCCCGTGGGAGTTTAAGTTTCAACTCCACGAGATCCTGGTCACTCTCGTTGGGTTGCTCTCTGTCTACAGGCATTATTCAAGCATTTTTTTTGTGAAAGGCGACAGCTTCTTCATAGCTGATGCCGCTGCCTCCGAAAATATCCAGAGCACTGCCGATGGTTGCATGAAGACGGCCTTCTCCAAGCTCGCAAATGAGTTCCATATCGCCGATATCACGTACCCCACCAGCATAGGTGGTTGGAATAGGACTCCACTTCGCAAGACGTTTCACCAGTTCACTCTCAATACCACTGCATTGTCCTTCCACATCCGCTGCGTGAATGAGAAATTCATCACAGAGGGCAGAAAAGCTCTCGAGAACCTCAGGAGCAATAGAAACATCTGTAAATTTCTGCCAGCGATCTGTGACGATATAATACTCATCTCCTTTTCTGCGGCAACTTAGATCCAGTACCAGTTTGTCCTTCCCCACAGCGGATCCCAGTTTCTTCAGACGATCTTGATCTACCCGTCCCCCGGAAAAGACATACGAGGTCACAATGACATGAGAGGCTCCCCTGTCCAGCCAGTCCCTGCCATTGTCAGCCGTTATTCCACCACCGATCTGCATTCCTCCGGGCCACGCGGCAAGTGCAGCAGTGGCAGCAGCATCATTTCCTGGACCTAGTTTTATAATATGCCCGCCGGTAAGATCATCTTTTCGATATAACTCAGCGAACCAGGAGGATGGATGACTTGCTGTAAAATTTGTCTGCAACCCATCAGGATCACAATCCTTCAGAGTTGAGCCAACGATCTGTTTCACCTCTCCATTATGGAGATCTATACAGGGTCGAAATTGCATAATGGGTACCGTCGCCTCCTTATATGCAGGAACATTCACAAAAAAAGGCGAGTAATTCCCTGTTCGGAAATACCCGCCTGTTTTACAGCTATACAACAAAATAACAGTATGTAATTACCTCGCTCCGATCAAGCCTTCCTTATCAGCATGGTTGCAGGATCAAGAACAAGAGATTTCCCAGCATCCACAGAACACGCCGCTGTACATTTCAGGGTTTTCAAGCGGAGATCATTCTCTTCCGGAGAAATAAGAAGAACTGTATCAAAGACTTCATCAAGTTCATGGCATGGTGCAGGAACGCCGTTGGCACTTACCCGGTCATCATCCCGATGGCTGACAGCAGAGAACCAGATCATCTTCAGATTGTTTTTTTCCATGAAGCCCTTCAGCTCACCAAGAGCAGAGGCACTGTTGGCATCACTGAAGTCAAACCCGTCTATAACCAGACAATCAGCTGAAAAGATACCCTGCTGCGACAGATCTTCCATACGCTCTTCCAGGGTAGCAGCACTGAAACTATTTTCTTTAAAGGTCATAATCATGCGTTTTTTCATGACCTCATCAACCATCTGCTGAAAATTTTCAACCTTCTTCTCCCCATTCATCAGGGTGAGGATATCGTCATACCAGGTTCTGGTCTTATCCACACCTTCACCAATGGCGACGTGCAGAACATTGTTGTCACGGAGCAGGGAATCCATAGCAATCTGAACAAGAATTGCTGTTTTCCCAAGACCGGCACGAGCCATAACCAGCCCGACACGGCGGCCATCGGTACCATCTTCTTTTTCCAGGCCCAAGGCCCGTAACGGATTGCTTGCTACCAGGTCTTCTTTTCCCATGGTAATACCTCTATTTATATAATCATTTGCGGTGGCCACACAGGCCGCCTTGACAGGCAAGAGTACTGCCCGAAACAAAATTTATTGTACCTTATTCAAAAAAGAAAACTCTACTTTTCTTTTTTCTCATCCTGATATTTCTTTACCAGTTCTTCACTGACACTCTTTGGAACCGGCTTAAAGCTTGCAAACTCCATGGTAAACTCTGCTTTCCCCTGGGTAAGAGAACGTAGTGTTGTGGAGTAACCAAACATCTCTGAAAGAGGAACCTCAGCTTCAACCACTGTATAGTTACCTTCCTCGGTTGTTCCGATAATCATACCACGACGCTGATTAATACTTCCCATAACGGCCCCCTGAAACTCGGAAGGCCCTTCCACCGCCACTTTCATGATCGGCTCCATAATAGTGGGTTTTGCCTTCATGTACCCTTCCTTAAATGCCCCGACTGCAGCAAGCTGGAAGGCAACATCAGATGAATCCACTGCGTGGAAGGCGCCGTCATTGATGACACAGCGAACACCAGTAACTGGTGAACCACATAAGGTTCCTTTCTGCAGGCTCTTTTTAAAGCCTTTATCACAGGAGCTGATAAACTCACGGGGGATGGCACCACCGACAATTTTATCTTCAAATTCATACTCACCCTCTTCAAGGGGCTCCATATAACCTGCCACACGACCGAACTGACCGGAACCACCAGTCTGTTTTTTGTGAGTGTAGTTAAAATCAGCACGCTGGGATATAGTCTCACGGTATGCAACTTGGGGAGCACCGACTTCAACTTCTGCCCCGTACTCACGTTTCATACGTTCAATATACACCTCAAGATGGAGCTCGCCCATTCCTGAAATAATAGTCTCGCCGGTTTCATGGTCAACAAAGGTCTTAAACGTTGGATCTTCCTTAGTGAAACGATTCAGAGCTTTGGACATGTTCACCTGGGCCTTGTTGTCACTTGGAATAACAGCCAGCGAGATAACAGGCTCAGGGATATGCATGGAGCTCATGGAACAGGTGATTTTACCATCAGTGAAGGTATCACCTGATGCACAGTCTACACCAAAGAGGGCTACGATATCACCGGCGCCACAGGAATCAATCTCTTCCATCTCATCGGAGTGCATGCGTACCAAACGCCCAACTTTTACTTTTTTACCAGTCCGGGTATTAAATACGGTATCGCCCTTATTCAAAGTTCCCTGATAGGTACGAACATAAGTGAGTTGACCGTACCTGCCATCTTCCAGTTTAAAAGCAAGCATGATGAGGGGATCATTGGAATCGTTGGTAACTGCAAACTCTTCCTCATCTTTTTCAAGATCAAGACCAATGTTTTCAACATCTGTTGGACAGGGAAGATAAGACTGTACAGCGTCAAGAAGGGGCTGAACAGCCTTATTCTTATATGCAGAACCGATAAACACCGGAGAAAACTCAAGGGCAAGGGTTCCTGCACGAACGGCATCCATCACCATTTCGGTGCTGATCTCTGTCTCTTCGAGCATGGCCTCCATCAGATCATCAGAAAACATGGAAACCGCATCAAGCAGCTCTTCACGTTTCTCTTCTGCAGCGTCCTGATATTCTGCCGGGATCTCTTCTTCACGGATGATCTCACCGTTTTCTCCATCAAAATAGAGTGCCCTCATGGTAACCAGATCCACCACACCTTCCAGCTCACTTTCAAGACCAATGGGAAGCTGCAGCATATGGGCATTCAGGCCCAGTTTATCTTGAAGCTGCTCGGTAACACGTTCGGGATTGGCACCGGTACGATCACACTTGTTGATAAATGAGATACGGGGAACGTTGTAGCGATCCATCTGCCTGTTCACTGTGATGGACTGGGATTGCACCCCGCCAACAGAGCAGAGAATGAGCACTGCACCGTCAAGCACCCGGAGGGCACGCTCAACCTCTACCGTGAAATCAACATGACCGGGAGTATCAATGATATTAATATCAACGCCCTTCCAGTTACAGTAGGTGGCAGCCGACTGAATTGTGATACCACGCTCTCTCTCAAGTTCCATGGAATCCATTTTTGCACCGACTCCATCTTTGCCACGAACATCATGGATTGCATGGATCCTGTCGGTATAAAACAGGATGCGCTCAGTCAAGGTTGTTTTCCCTGAGTCAATATGGGCACTGATCCCGATATTTCGCACATTACTTAAGTCTACACTCATGTCTGCTACCCTCTACCAGATTCTTCCTACCGGAAAACCGGCTCAGTCCACACTAAGTGAACCTAATATGAAATAAAAAAATAAGGAGCCACAGCACCCTGCAACTCCTTATTCAACAATTAAACCAATCGAAACGCCCCCTTCTCCCCGCCTCAAAACCCGTCCGAATAAAAAAACAGGCGTGATAATAACACATCATCCAAAACAGCAGTCACCCAAATACTGCGACACCGTCCGGCAAAGGACTAAAAAATCAGGATATTAGGCACTTCGAAAATTCTTACCAGACAATCCAAGGCAAGAAAAACCATTAATAATACTCTATTTAATCCTGCAAGGGAAGTCTTTTTTTCTTTTTCCATCTCTATTTCCCTTTTCGCCATCATCACCTGGTTGATTTCCCCACTGTTTCTTGACTTTTATACCCGTTCTCCCGTAACCTTAGAGAAGGAAAACAAAAATAATCACAGCCGGAGAGACGCGAACTTTATGCAAGATATTCTTACCATCTGCAACTACTGCGGTTGCGGCTGCGGCGTATACCTGTCCGTTACCCACAATCATGTGGTCGGTTCCTATCCCAGTAGAAATCACCCCATCAGCCGCGGCAACCTCTGCTCCAAGGGTTGGCACCTTCACGAGTTCGTCCATTCCAACAAACGACTCACCGACCCACTGTTACGAAAAAATGGAGTTCTTGAGAAAGTCAGTTGGGACGAAGCACTGGACACTACATCCAAAGCACTCATGACCGCAAAAGAAAAAACCGGACCGGATAGTATCGGTGTTCTCTCCTCTGCCAAATGCACCAACGAGGAAAATTACCTTCTCCAGAAACTCACCCGAATCGGACTCGGCACCAATAATATTGACCACTGCGCCAGGCTCTGACACTCTTCCACTGTGGTAGGTCTTGCCACAAGTTTCGGATCCGGCGCCATGACAAATTCCATAGCAGAGCTTGAAGAGGCCGACGTCCTCCTCATCACCGGCTCTAATACCACCACAACTCACCCCCAGATTGGACGGAACATACTCAAGGCCGTGGATCACGGTGCCAAGCTGTTGGTAATTGATCCGCGCAGGACCGATATTGCCAGGCAGGCCCATATCCACCTTGCCCTGCGGCCAGGCACCGATATCGCACTGATCAATGCGATGATGCGGATAATCCTAGATGAAAACTTGGCGGATGATCTTTTTATCTCTATGCGTACCGAAAACTTCATTCAACTCCGTGATTTCCTCCACCGCCTTGATCTTAAAGAGCTGGCAAAGATCACCGAAATCGACCTTGAAACAATCCGTAAAGCCGCCTGCATCTACGCCAGAAGCAGTAAATCTGTTATCTGTTACTGCTTAGGCGTCACCCAACACACCTGTGGCACTGATAATGTCCAAGCTGTGGCCAACCTTGCCATGCTCACTGGAAATGTTGAGAAAAAACACAGCGGAGTTGACCCCCTCCGCGGCCAGAACAATGTCCAAGGGGCCTGCGACATGGCCGCTCTGCCTGCCGTATTACCAGGATACCAGAGCCTTGAAGACCCGACTGTCCGAGCCAGGTTCCAGTCCGTGTGGCAGCGGGAACTTCCCCGAAAAACCGGCAGAAGTCTCACCGAAATGACCCACGCCGGAAAAGATGGTCCCATTAAAGCCATGTTTATCATGGGAGAAAATCCAGCCCTCAGTGACCCTCACCTGAACCGGGTGGAGGAGACATTGATTAACCTTGATTTTTTGGCTGTCTCAGACATCTTCCTCACCGAGACAGCACAGTTTGCCAATGTGGTATTTCCTGCTGCATCCTTTGCCGAAAAAGGTGGCACCATAACCAACTCCGAACGCAGGGTGCAACTCTGCCGCCGAGCCATACCACCCATCCACAACTGCCGTCCTGACAGCGAAATTATCATGGAGCTTGGTCATCGTATGGGCTGCCCGGGGATGGATTTCAACTCTGATGCAGAAATCATGGAAGAAATCAGCCTCCTTGCTCCCATTTATGGCGGCATGCACTACGATCGCCTTGCTGAAAATCATGGATTGCAGTGGCCCTGCCCGGATCGCCACCATCCCGGCACAGAATTTCTTCATAAATACTATTTTGCCAGAGGAAAGGGACAATTCACCATAACCAGACACCAAGAACCCTCTGAAAAAGCAACAAAAAAGTTCCCCTTTACCCTGGTCACCGGGCGTGGTTCCTACCATCATTACCACACCGCCACCATGACTAGAAACTCCATACGCCTAGTTCGGGAATATCCCCAGGCGAAACTTGAAATTCACAAGGATGACTGTGAAAAACTCAATATAGGTGATGGTGAAATGGTGGAACTCCACTCAAAACGCGGTACGGTCCAAATATGCGCCCAGGTTACAGACCGAGTTAAACCGGGAACTGTCTTTTCCTCCTTCCACTTTTTTGAAGTGCCCATCAACCAGCTCACCGTCGATGTCATGGACCCCAAATCCAAATGCCCGGAGTTCAAAGTCTGTGCAGTCGCCATTAAAAAGGTGCACCATGATTGACCTTAAAGAGCTTATTCTTCCAAAAGACAATCTCATTCCTTTGTTGCGCAAGTTAAACAAAGATGCCCGCCTTGTGATACCTGTAAAAAACGACCATGGTGATACCCTGTTCACGGAAATCAGTGACCTTGACACCACAGAGATTGATCTTATAAATCAGCCCCAGGCCTCCTTGAAACCTTTCTTTCTCCCCCAGCAGGAGACACTGGCACATTACAGTATCAACAGCAACCAGTACTGCTTCACAGCCCCTGATGCTGCTATTGATACCATTTTTTTTGGGGTCCGCTCCTGTGATCTTACCGCCCTGCTTTACATGGATCTAATCTTTTCGAAACCATCAAAGGATGCCACATACTACGACCGTCGCAACCACTCTCTTATCATCACCCTGGGGTGCAACAATCCCTTTGAAAACTGTTTCTGCGAAGCAACAAACAGCGGCCCTTACCTGGAGTACGGCTATGGTCTGCAATTCATTGATCTCGGTGATCGCTATTACGTCTCAGCCGGCAGGGGGAGAGGTGCTGACCTTCTGGAGAGATGGAGTTATTTCTTTCACGAAGTAGGAGAAGAGGACCACAAGGTGCGTTATCAGCTCTTCCTTGAAGCCCGCGGGCAGTTCAGCAGAAACATTCAGCTCACCCATGCCTGCCAGAAGCTTCAAAAAGAAACCGTACCTGATGAAATCTGGCAGTCCCTTGCCGAGCGCTGCTATGACTGTGGCGGCTGCGCCTATGTCTGCCCCACCTGCACCTGTTTTTCTGTGGACGACAAGCCGCAAAGCAGTAATACCGGAATCCGGGTTCGTAGCTGGGATGCCTGCACCAGCGACGGATTCACTCGCATGGCAGGAGGGCATAACCCGGTAACCAGGGACAGACAGGCACTGAAAAGACGTTTTCTTCACAAACTGAAATACGATTTCGCAAGTCACGGCAAGGCCTCCTGCACAGGATGCGGTCGCTGTGTTGACATCTGTTTTGGCGGGGTTGACATCACGACTTTCATTGAGCTCTTCACAAGGCAGCAGAATCCATGAACAGATCTTTCATTCCTGCACAGACTGTAATTCGAGAAATTATTCCAGAAAACGACCAGATTTCCACATTCAGGATAGAAATCATCGATAAAACAATACTTTTCACATTTCTTCCGGGCCAGTTTCTCATGATATCTGTCCCCCATTGCGGAGAGGCCGCCATCTCCATATCATCCTCCCCTGATGCTCTGCCACTCATTGATCTTTCAATCAGAAGGGCAGGAAAACTCACCACTGCCATTCATGCCATGAAAAAAGGTGCACAGCTGGGAATACGCGGCCCATTTGGCACTGCTTTTCCAGTGGAAACCTTTGCAGCCCGCAACCTCCTCTTCGTGGCAGGCGGTATAGGACTGGCTCCTTTAAAAAGTGTCATTGATCACTGCCTCTTTCAGAATGGTGTTGAAGAAGATGCCGTGCTGAGCATAAGCCTGCTCTATGGCAGTAGAAGCCCATCAGACATCGCTTTCCAGCGGGTTATTAACGAGTGGCAGGAACAGGGAATCGATGTTCATCTGACCGTGGATGAAAAAGATGAGCACTGGAACGGTGCCGTTGGACGAGTAACAGAACTTCTCGACGACACCCGGACAGCCAACAACACCACAGCTCTCGTTTGCGGGCCTCCTGTGATGATCCGCTCTGTCATCGACAGACTCAAAGCCCTCGGCTGTGAAGACACAGATATTTTCATCACCCTTGAACGTCACATGAAATGCGGCATGGGACTCTGTGGCCATTGTCACCTTGACAGTAAACTGATTTGCACCGATGGCCCTGTCTTCAGTGTGAGTGCATTAACAACAATGGATGTGATGGAGCTTTGCTGATGAACAATACACAATCTACCCACAGTGTCACCTTTGCCCCGGAAGGACGGAGCATTACGGTAATGAAAAACAGCAGCCTCATCCAGGCCGTACGAAAAGCCGGTCTCCACATCAATGCTTCCTGTGGCGGGGCAGGCGTCTGCGGCAAATGCAAAATAATTATTGAACAGGGAGCCGTCCTTGGCGGGGAAAGCGAAAAACTCTCACAAAAAGACTACAACAATGGCTATCGACAAGCCTGCACAACCGAAATCATCGAAGATGTGACAGTCCGCATCCCTGAAGAGTCAGGACGGCAAAAAGGAGGGTTGAGCACTGATATCCCACCAAGACATAGAGCCAGAATGCACGTTTTCAACATCGATGATCTCAAAAAAGCGGGAATTTTTTATCCTCCCGTTGAAAAACTGCGTCTTGAGCTCTTAAAACCCACTGCAAATGACAATCGGGCTGATGTGGGCCGTCTTATCCAGGGACTGGCCGACCAGCACAACAAGCACCGCTTGGTAACAGACCTTCCGGTGCTTCGGAAAATACGACGTGCCCTTCGGGAAAAGGACTTTTTAGTCACGGTCACCCTGGAGCAACCCGTCAATAACAGGTCGAAATGCCATCTCCTGAACATCCAGCCAGGAAGATGGGACCATCGAAATTTCGGCCTGGCCGTTGATATCGGGACAACTACCATTTACGGGGTACTCATAGACCTCCACAGCGGCAAAATACTTGCCAAATCATCCTGCTACAATCCGCAGATGAGCTATGGTGAAGACGTCATTGCCAGAATCATCTACGCCGAAAAACCTAAAGGCCTGGTCATGATGCAGGAACTGGTTGTGGAATCCATCAACGGCCTTATTAATGATATGTTAAGCGAAGTGACGCTGCCCGGTGATGATAACAAGAGCAGCCCCATCGACAGGGATGAGATCAACTCCATCACCATTGCCGGAAACACCACCATGACCCATCTTTTCCTGCAACTGGAACCGGACAACATCAGACGATCACCTTATGTTCCTGTTTCAACATTCTTCCCGCCAATGCGTGCAGCTGATCTTGGCCTGGAATTAAAACGACACTGTGCTGCACTCCTGTACCCGGCCATATCAAGTTATGTTGGCGGTGATATTGTGGCAGGGGTCATGGGATCCGGCATGTACCGAACCGAACAGCTCACTCTCTTTATCGATGTGGGAACAAACGCGGAAATTGTCATCGGTAACAGGGAATGGCTTGCCTGCGCGGCCTGTTCGGCAGGCCCTGCCTTTGAAGGTGGAGGAATCACTCATGGAATGCGCGCTGTGGAAGGGGCCATCAGCGACTTCAGCATAAACCCTGAAACCCTTGAACCCATGAATATCACAGAGGGTAACAAGGCACCCATTGGTATCTGCGGCTCCGGACTCCTCATCATTGTAGCCACTCTTTTTGAACATGGTATTGTAAACCCGAGTGGTAAATTTAACGACATTGACACTCCACGCATTAGAAAGGGCAGAAGTGGAATGGAATATGTACTGGCGTGGGAAGATGAGTGCGCTGCAGACCATGACATTGTCTTAAATGAGGTGGATATTGACAACTTTATCCGTGCCAAAGCCGCCATTTTCGCGGGAGTTGCCACCCTTCTTGACCAAGTGGGCCTACAGGTAGGCGACCTTGAACAGATCATTCTTGCAGGTGGCTTCGGTTCTTTTATCGACCTTGACAGCGCCATGACCGTGGGACTGCTCCCTGAGGTGGATCCTGATAAAATTCTCTATGTGGGGAATGGCTCCCTGATGGGTGCATGGATGAGTGAACTCTCAAATCACATCCGCCAAGATGTGGTCTCAGTGGTCCGCAAAATGACCAGCTTTGAACTCTCGGAAGTCCCCGGTTTTAAGGATCAATATGTGGCCTCTATCTTTCTTCCCCACACCGACCTCAGCCTCTTCCCAAATGCCGGTAAGCGATTCGCCACCTGCCCTCCTCCATCCGGCAGGAAACACTTCAGGAGTTAGCAGGATCATATTTTTAACACAAAAATAACCTGAACTAAACAAAAGCATAACACATCCAGTGCATAGTAGATTGTATATATGTCACTTCAATCTCTGGGAACTGGTGCGCCATGCTATACATCTCTCTATCACTTTTACTACTCCTGCTGGTCGTTGTTACACTTTACTTCTTCCGATCTCTGAAAACATCAGGAGTGCCAGCCAATGCTGAACTACTCATCAAGGCCTGGAACTCAAGCTCCGGCAATGAATCTTGTCGATCCTCCAGGAGCAGGCCTGCACAGCACTCCACTTCTGGGCAGACTGCTGCCAATTGTTTGAACTAAAGCAACAACCCGACATAGTTTAGACCCTTGATAACCATCAGAATGCAGTTTTACAGATCCAGAGCTGTTCCATTGGGAAGCCGAGAAATGGTCGCACTCAGGTCTATTTGAAAAATTACTCGTCGTCCTTCAGGTATCATTCATCGTTTTTTTGTCTTTACACGACCAAAGATTGCTCTACTACCACCCTGCTCAAGTGCAGTGCCAACAACTTGACCCGGCCTTCACCAGCAGCCAAGAGGTACCTGTGCATACAGAAAAAAACATGTAGATACTAATAGTTACAAACATGGAACAAAAAATGCAATTTGCATATCAGGAGGTATACCATGTCAGAGTATCAGGTACAAAAAGGTGACACCATTGCCAGGGTCATTCAGCAGTTCAAGACAGACTGGAAAACCGTACGCAGCAACAACCCGGAAGCGGTGGGTCGCTCTGCAAAAAATGGCAACTGGTTCTTGAGAGAAGGAGCCACCTTGAACATTGACAACTCATTCCAGAAATCCCTGGAAGATGCCAGCCAACCACAAAAATCCCACCGACAACCTGCTGCGGCCCCAATTTCAATCCCGAAAAGTCACAGTAAAATTGTTTTCAATGACCATACACCACTTCGTGACACCACAGTGACCAGCAAGACCACTGTGGCTGGAGGGAAAAGGGCTCAGCTGGTGGAACACACTATACAAGCAGGAGAAACCCTCTGGGAACTCGCCATAAAAAGATACCATGTTAATCTAAAAGACATTCTTGCTTACAATGACATAACGGATCCAAAAACTCTGCAGATAGGCCGAAAGATTCAAATTTACCTCCCTGAAAAAAGTGGAGAAGAGCCTGTGGTCGCCAGCTGGTACGGACAAGATTTTCACGGAAAGCCCATGGCCAATGGAGAGATCTACGACATGAATGGTTCCACCATTGCCCATAAAGAGATTCCTCTGGGAACAACGGTGGAATTGAAAAACACCAAGACCGGGGAGATGGTCCAGGCAGTAGTTACAGACCGAGGTCCTTATATTGAAGGCCGTGACGTAGACCTTTCTTACGGTCTGGCCAAAAAACTCTCACTGGTGGAACAGGGTGTGGGAAACCTGGTAATGCGAGTCCTGTAGTCGGTCCTCAATCGAGTCAGTTTGCACCGTACTCCTGCTCATCAATAAACTGTACCCCTTCCATAATCAACCCCATAAAACCACCGAAAGGCTCCCTGTTCTCAAACTCAAGGGGGATCCCTTTGGTGTAACTAAAGTGACCGGCTTTCTTCCCAAGCAGAGCAAAAAGGGCATCTTTATCCATAAGATCTTTGTAACGAACCTGCATCAGTTCCCCTTCTTCAAACAATACAACCGCCCTAGCATCATCAAGTACCAGTTCAACCGTCCCCGTTTTCTGACTGGAGTTAATCAATTGAAACAACTCCACAATACTTATCTCATCAAGTTCTCCGGACATCCCGGACGTGATATTTCCGGAACGTAGAGCCATGGCTTGAGCCCGATCAACCAGCATTTTCAATAGGAATAGCTGCAGTACCGGGTATTTTTTCAAGACATGCTTGAAGTTTTTGATGCTCAAAAGTGCTGCCTCGGTCTCAAAAAGGGAATGAATGGAACAGGATACAGGCTCTCCGGAAAGCAGGCTCATCTCACCAAAAATCTCGCCTTTTCCCATTTCGGCCAATCTTTGCCCATCTTCTGCAATAACACCTACCTTCCCGGCAAGCAGGATGAACAACTGGGTCCCCGGCTCACCTTTTTTCAACACAATCTTATCCTTAGGATACGTTTTCAACTCAAGAAGTGAGGCAAGATCGTAAAGAGCACCATCATCCAGGGACTCAAAGAGCGGAAAATTACGAAGTTTGCTGTAAAACTTATCAAGATGCTTTTTTCTCCTCCGCTCCTCTGCTTCCGAAAGCAGTTTCATCTGCAGAGTGGAAAAACCCTTTTCCTTCTTATATTCGAAATGGAGTAGCCCCTTGCAACCACCACAGTCAAATTTAGATTTCTGGACGTTAAGATGGGAAAACCGCTCAAAGCTCTCTTTTTTGGAGGTGATCTCTATGAGTTTTTCCACAAGAACCATGCAGACAGCCTTGGCATCGGGCAGCACGGCACAGAGATCCGCCACCTTCAATTCCTCCCCGACATTATAGATGGGACAGAGTCGCTCTTCGGTTATCACAAAAATAGCATCTCGAAACTTTTTTTCCTGTAGCACGGTACCTCCGGATTACTTAACTCGCTGAATTTTCTTACTCTGCTTTCTCCAGTCGGGAGCATCTGCTCTCCCTAGTATATTGCTTCCACATCGGATCTTCATAGCTATCATGACAGCTTATGCATTGCCCTACCATAAGAATACTTCGCAATTCCTCTTTATTAAAGGGCCGAAGCTCGGGACGTGACGAATGCTGCAAAGCCACACCGTTGATATCCACGAAGGCATCCAGAGGAACGGTCTGCCCTACAAGGGTATCCACGCCCTGATTAATCCCCGCAAAGGACCAGACACCCTCTGCATCCACCGAGACAGTTCCCTCACCGAGGCCCACGGTTTTCGTGGATTGGTGGCAGTCCGCGCAGCTCCTGCCGCTGGCCTGAGTGGTGTGAGGATTGATGGCAGCCATGGTAAAGCGATTGAATCCGCCCTCCACGTTACCGTCTTTGTCTATGAGGGTTACCACGTCCTGGCAACCGGGAGTTACAATAACCACCTCATCATTCCACAGGGCAAGCATCGGTTTTTCATAACGGATATAGGATCTGCCCTCCTCCCACATCCCCGCTGTTTCTTCAAGGGTCAGTTTATCCAGATGCTTCTGCGTTTCGTCTCGCTTGGCATGACAGCCATAACATTGGGGAACCCATGTTGAATGACAAGATTCACAAGTCATCCGTTTGTGTCCTTCAAAATCACAAACTCCTTTTTTAGGCTGTGCCAGGGGGTAAACTTTGTCATTTATTTTCCCCGTCATCTGGAATTTATCGCCTTGTTTGCTGATATTAATCACTGGATCCCCCTTACGGGTGATACCGGGTTTTTCGGAGTGACACATCTCACAGGAGATCTCAAGTTGATCTTCGTAATGGGCATAGCTGGTGCCATCACCCATAATCTCATTACGGGTATGGCAATCAATACAGGCCATCCCTTTCTGATGATGAATATCTTCGGCAATTTCCAGATAAAAGCGTTGTCCGGGCAGCTGTTTTGAACTCATGCCCCCTTTCTCATAGGGAGTTCCATACCCTTCTGATTCAAATATGCCAGTGTATGAGAGCCCTATTCGACCGGAACGGTTATGACAACGAATACAGTTTTCCTCTGCGACCTTCCTGATAATAAGGGGATGCTGTTTCTTTTTCTGTACCCTGATATCGTCACCGAATCCGGCAACGCCCTGCACTTCCTCTCCTTCTGGCAATAGATAGTGACAGGCAGAACAACCACCACCCTTTTCATTGAAAAAGTCAGGTGCACCTGGCAGGTCATTCTTCTGCTTCCAGAGATGACAGGTTGCACAGAGTTTTCTGAAATAATCCAGTGCCAGAGATGTTTCACCACTGTCCATCAGCTGTTTGACTGTAAGATCACTATCCTGGCTATCACTCTCATCCCAGTAATAGAGCAGGGTCCCAATGATACCGCGGTTGGTTGCCATCAGCGAGTTCATCACCTTTTTCACATCTGTAGGATGACAACCCTCAATTCCACAGGTCTTTTCCACAACCCGCAGGTCACCGGGATTCAGAACCATATCCTTATGGCCGCGTTCCTTATCTATGGCTAAGGCATCACCAAGATGACACGATGCACAGCCTATCACCCGCGGATCATGAGCAGGGTCAAGTTTTTCCTCCAGGTGACAGGAAAGACACATGTCAATGCGGCCGCTGGTGGTAATATACACATGATCCGGCCTCTTTGTTGTCATCTCACGGTAGATAAGCAATCCCACCGCCAAGAGTAACAACAACAGAAATATCTGTTTTCGGTAACTCCAACCACTGCCATTCGATTTATCCATTTTACTCATCCGTCAGCCCTGATAATTTTGCACATTGGGAAACCTGCGACCATAACCAAAAGCTTTGCCGGTCACCTTCAGCCCCATGGGTGCCTGCTTACGCTTATACTCATTAATACGCACCCGTCGCAGCACATCGGCAACGAGTCCTTCCTCAAAACCACGTTCCACAATTTCCGCGACCCCGAGATGCTCCTCGAGGTGTAACTCTAAAATTTTATCTAAAACTGCATAGTCCGGCAAATCATCCTGGTCGCACTGATCCGGCTTCAGCTCAGCCGTGGGGGCCTTGGTAATAGTCCGATGGGGAATAATCTCACCATCCCTGTTCATATAACGAGACAGTTCATAAACCAGTTGCTTGGGTAGGTCTGAAATGACTGCCAGGCCTCCATTCATATCACCATACAAGGTGCAATAGCCCACCGCCATTTCACTTTTGTTTCCAGTGGATAAAAGTAGATGTCCGAATTTGTTTGAGAGCGCCATGAGCAGGTTTCCTCGAATTCGCGCCTGGAGATTCTGCTCCGTGAGATCAGCAGGACTTATGTCAGCATCTCCAAACAACGGCCGCAGGCACTTTTTAAAAGATGAGAACAACTCACTGATTGGGATCACCTCAAAACCACAACCAAGATTTTCAACCAGTTGTCGTGCATCTTCCATGGAATCATCTGAACTATACGGCGAAGGCATGGCAACACCAAGAACATTCTCAGGGCCAAGTGCCTTTACGGCAAGGGCGGCAGTGAGAGCAGAATCTATCCCACCGGACAGACCAAGGACCACAGTAGAGAAACCACATTTACGCACATAGTCACGGATGCCCATGACCAGTGCATCACACAACGCTGCCAGATCTGCCTCCTCCACATCTTCACATATGCTGCCACTCCAATCGGAACTATCAACCAGGAGCACATCTTCCTCAAAACCGCAGGACCATGCCCGCACGATCCCACTCTCATCCATGGCCATACTGCGCCCGTCAAAGAGTAGTGAATCCTGCCCCCCCACCTGATTCACATAGAGCAGGGGAACATGATACCGGGTACATATATTTTTGAATAAACGCTGCCGGACCGCTTCTTTTTCCCGTTGAAAAGGAGATGCAGAGATATTAATCAGACAATCTACTCTCCTGCCACCAGCAAAGAAGGAACATACCGGATCAATCCCGTACTCGCCCACCTCTGAATGCCAAATATCTTCGCAGATGGTGACCCCGAATTGGATCCCGTCACATTCGATCACTCCAGAAGAAGTCCCAGGCTCAAACCAGCGTTTTTCATCAAAGACATCGTAGGTGGGCAGCAGCTGCTTCTGAATTTTTTGAACCACTGCCTTTTTTCGGATAAAAAAGGCACTGTTATACAGCTTCTTTCCTGAATTTCCCCAACTCCTTTTCTCAATACAGCCCAGAAGGACATCGATTTCAGGAAGTTTTGCACAAAGATCCGCAAGGGCCTTGTCATGGTCGGCAAGAAAAGCCGGTCTTTCAAGAAGATCGCAGGGTGGATATCCGGAAATGGCCAGTTCTGGAAAGATGATTAAGCTGCATCCATTTATGCAGGCGTCATGACAGGCATCAAGAATGTTGCGAGTATTTTCTGCAAAATCCCCGATAATCGGATTTATCTGAACTAAAGCTATTTTCATACAGTCTCAATGTAAGCTGAAGGGAGCTAGTAATTTTTCCAAACATACCTAATTTCGGATATTGCATTTAAATTTCAAAGTGTTACTGCAAAACCTTCTCTAAAGCCACCACGAATTCAGGTGTGTGATGCTTATGCATGATGTCGTAAACAATGCAAGTCTTTCTACCATATTCCCTATTGTTGTCCAAGCGCTGTCACGCTTCAAAAGGGAAGTTCACAATTAACCCCGGCCTGCCACCCCAACAAAACACCGTAATATGTTGAAATAATAGGGCATAGCACTTACAGGAACACGGAATCCAACTAGTTACGATATCATATCAAGGAGTTAAAGCTTATTTTCGTTTCATTTTTCATAAAACATTGTTAAAGTTAAGCAATACTGAATCTTATATTCATGTTTAGCAGTACCGGTACCAGACGACAGACCGACATGAGTGTCTTAACAGATTACTTCCCTCGCAAAAGACACCATCAATCTGTCAGATACTTTCAGAAGTTCTCCCCTCACATGCAGAGGTGTCAGCAACCATGACTCTATGTAACCAGGACAGCTCTTCAACCAACATACAACTCCTGCAGCAGAATATCCGCAACTCTCTTTCCAGCGCTCCCGGAGATTCCACCGTTCAATGTCGTCACCTGCAACCCTTTATCTCCGGAATGAAAAAAGAGGCGTGCAAGATAATTCTCAACAACCTAGTGCAACTCAACTTTACCCAGGAAGACGCCTGTAAATACTGGGACGCTATTGTCAAACACGCAGATAAGATGCAGGATCACCTCAATCGTAAAGTGGGCCTTGCCACCGCCTCCTGCGACTATTTCAGCTCGATTCAACCCTACCTCACCAATCCCAAGCTGATAGAAATTGCCCGTTTTGAGGAAACTCTAAAATCCGCATACCAGGATTTCCTCACAGGATTACTCTCTCGCTGGGCATTTCAGAACTCTTTTGAACAGGAAATTTCAAGGGCAAAACGTCACAATCAGGATGCCACAATCATCTTCTTTGACCTTGATACTTTCAAAGAAATCAACGACCGACACGGGCACCTGGCTGGAGATGCCGTTTTAAAAGAGGTGGGGGAAATCCTCCTGAGTTCAAAACGAAAAGAAGATGTTGCCTGTCGTTATGGCGGTGATGAATTTATCATTTTACTTCCTGAAACCAATAAATTCATGGGCCTGATGGTGGGAAAAAAGATCCTGGAACAGATTAACAAAATTGTCATCCACTACGAAGGAGCAGATATCCCTGTTTCCTGCAGCGCCGGTTTAGCATCGTTCCCCCTTGACAGCAGTGACGGAGCAGGTCTGATAACCTGTGCCGATCGAGCCATGTACCAGGCCAAGAGCCGTGGTACCCATGAACTCAACCTGTTTTCAGAAGAAAAAAGAGTCTTCACAAGGATTGATTTTGATAAAAAAATCAAAATACATTCTCTGGAACAGAAGCAAGACGACGGCTGCAGCAGGGCAAAAAATATCAGCGAAAGCGGTATCCTTATCTCCTGCCATGATTGTTATGCCATTGGCACCCGGCTGGAATTACAGATACCAGTTCAAGACAGTTCGCACCTGACCATCACCGGTTCCGTGGTTCGAGTTGAACAGTTTGACAGCAACGTGTTCGATATCGGCCTCAGTTTCCTTCACCTGGATTCCAACAGCGGCCCCACTCAGGAGATAAGTGATCACATACTGCAGCAACTCGCCTCACAATAGCTGCCCCCTTAACCCAGCACACTTTTCTGTGGATAATAAAAACCTAAAAAAAACCCCTGAAACCAAGCAATTCACAGAACTCCTGTCACTCCTCTATCTGGCCTTGAAAAATATCCAGCTCTACCCTGTCGGACATTCCATGGTGAAAAATCGTCTTGCTGTGGCCCATCAACTTCTCTCCCGGATACTCCTCAACAGAAAAACAATCCTCTTTGGCATTGCCAGAAACGTTATCACCTACAATGGCCAACCCATTGGTGACGATTCACAGGCCTGCGGTACCCTGGCAAAAATTCTCGGTCGTCACGAAATTGCCTCCATGAGGTTTTCATATGGGATAATGCAGCACTCTCTCTTTCTGTTTCTCAAGGCAGTGGGGGTACTGCCTGAACAAAATCAGTCCGGGAAAAGTCTGCAGCAGCAACTCTCTACTCTCAACCTGCCCCACATAGATGTGGAGATAATTAATTACGACTACTTTGACCGCACAGATGATACAGGAACTGCTGCAAAAAACGGAAAAGCACCCCCCCTTACATGGCTCACGTTCACCCAGAAGCTGACTAGTGGCATACTCGGATTCTCCGGCAACAGTAAATCCGGTGATATGGGAAACAGACTTACAGCCCCCGAAGCTCTCGCAGCAGCTATCAACCATCATGCCGGAAAACAGCCTGAGATCATACAACTATTCTCATCTCTTCTGGACCAGATGTTAAAACAGGACTCTGAAAGCAGTCTGTCATCTGCCTCATTCGGGGGTCGGGAATTCAGTAAAATTATCGCCTCACTCAACCCGGAACTCCGGGCGCAGTTCCTTAACACAACCCTTGAGCGCTGTGACCAGAGTTTTGTCCACAGTAATCCTGAAAAACTCCTTGAGACTTTTTCTGACACCGTTGTGCTCGACATGATCCAGCAGATCAATAAAAAGAATGTCCAGGTTTCTCCGGCGCTGTTGAACCTGATCAAGAAAATTTCCAGAATTCGTTTCACGGCAGAAACAACAACTCCTAGTGCTATAGCCAGACAGAGAGAAATGGACAACCTCCTAGACCCCGAACATTACAGCATCAATGTCAGTGAAAAATATCATAACACGCTCCAGAAGCTGGCGGAGAGCCCATTACCACCGACACCTCAACAGGCTGTTTTCCCACTGGAAGAACATCTGGAAACTCTGGAAGAGTCCCATCTGAACCGGCAAATCGTCCGGGCAACTCTTCTCTTTATGCGACAGACAGAAGATGATACGGAATACCAGAGCCTTGCAGCCAAGCTCATTGAAATCTGCCTGGTACTACCTGATAGCGGTGACTTCAACCTCCTCCAAACCAGCATCAAACTTCTCAGAAAACAGGCAAAACAAAAAAAATCAGAAACCGTGCGAAAGACTGCTAAAGACTGCCTGCAACAGCTGAGTTCCCTCGATTTCATTGACTACATCTACTCAATCCTTCCAGAATGCACAAAAGAGGAAAGACGAAGTGCAGCTGGCCTCTTCAACCTTCTCTGCCCGGCTATCCTTGACGAACTCCTCAAAATATTCTCCATGAGCCAGAAGGTCTCAGAGAATGACCTGCTGGTCACCATTTTCAAGGTATTCAGACTTGAAACACTTACCAGGATCTTCACACTTCTTCCAAAAACAAAAACAAACAACAATATACTCAAACTCCTCTCGCTCATAGAATACCTAGGTATCCAGGGAACTGTCCGGCTCCTCCACCCCCTCTTAGACCACCAGAACCCTGATATCAGAATGAAAGTAATGGGAATGCTGCTACCCATCCACGATGAGGAGGCCATCGCAACCCTCGGATCCATGCTGGAATCAAATAATGAAAACACGGTGAGCACAGCAATAGAACTCTGTGAAATTCACAATCCTGCGCCATGTATCCCCGGCCTGATAAGGCTCCTGGAGCACCAGTTTATAAAACAGACAAGTATTGAGAGAAACAAAAAACTCTTCATGATACTCAGCCAGATGGGTGACAGCAGGGCGCTGCCCAACCTTGAAAAAGTTGCCTTTACTAAATGGCCCTTCCACAGAGAGCAGGTCACATCAATGAAACGGGTCCTTTTCTATTCACTGAAAGGATACCCGGATCAGGAACGAAGAACACTGGTCAGAAAAGGTCTCAAGGTGAAAGACAAAGAGATTCAGAAAATATGCCATGCCCTGCTCCCAGATTCCTCTAGGCAAGGGGGAAAAACATGAAACAGCAGCAGAGACAAGACACAAAGATGCACAAACAGGTATTTAATACCCTGTACCTGCTTAGAATAGTCATCAGTAATACCCGGCTTTATTCTCTGGATCATCCCAAAACAAAAGAGATGATCGCCAAGACTCTCAGCAGCCTGAACAAGACCCTGTTCACTATAAGAGAACTCACCATCCTTATCATAGACAATGATCTGATTATTAACAACAGAGCCATTCGACCTGAAGAGTCAGATTATTTTTCTCTTTTTATCACCGTTCTCAAACAGAAAAACATCGGGCATGTCTCCTTTAAAAGAGGTCTCACAATGCGGGAACTGACCCTTTTCCTCTCTGACCTCTCATCTAAAAGCGCAACCACAGTATACAACGGACCGGGAATTTCTTCCGGAAAACTGGGCCTGAAAGAGGATCCCCATGACAACACCCCCCTCCATGATCCGCTGCTCTTCTCAGATGGTAAGGGCAGGAATTCCAGGAGTGACCCAGAACTCATAGCAAAACTCAAATCCCTTTCCAGGAAACAGTTGCTTCTGGCACAGGAACTTTATTTTTCCATAAAAAAAGATCAGAATTTTGACCTACGCGGGGTACAGGACAGCATGTCCTCTTTTGTGACCCTCTTTTCAAGAAATCTGAACCCTCTCTCCCTTCTGACCCCGCTGAAATCAAATGATGATTACACCTTTACTCATGTCATCAACGTCTGCATCCTGACCCTGGCACAGGCAGAATCTCTCGGATTTAAAGACCAGAATCTTTATGATATTGGTATAACAGCTACGCTCTATGATATTGGCAAGGGCTTTATTCCAGAGGAAGTATTGAACAAAGCTGGAGCACTTGACCCAGAAGAACAGGAGATCGTCAAAGAGCACTCCGCAAAAGGGGCAGAATACCTGCTTGGTATTCCAGAGGCACCGAAACTTGCAGTGCTGGCAGCATTGGAGCATCACATTCATTTTGATGGTGGCGGCTACCCGAACATAGGCAGAAGCTGGAAGACTAACATTGTTTCTCAGATAATTGCAGTAGCCGATACCTACGATGCCATGCGCTGTAAACGGCCCTATCGAAGACCAAGCTCTGAAAAACTAATCCGGGAACTCCTGGTCAGAAAAAAAGGGAAGATCTTCAATCCGTTTCTAGTGGATAATTTCCTGTCTCTGCTTTCAAGGAACAAACAGTAAGGGGTCTCATGAAACTTCAGACCCACTCCTTTCACCCCAATCACTTCTTTTCTTTTTTTGATCTCTGATATTTATAAACTGCCCGGTTATGTTCCCGAAGGGACTCTGAAAAATAATGACTGCCATCATTTTTTGATACAAAATAGAGAAAACTGCTCTCCTCGGGGTGCAACACTGCAACTAGTGCCGCCTTTCCAGGGTTGGAGATGGGAGCAATGGGCAATCGTTTAATGGTATAGGTGTTATAGGGCGAAGGGGTGCGCAGATCCTTACGACTCAGTTTACCGGAGAACCCTTCAATACCATACATAACAGTGGGATCAGACTGCATCCGCATCCCCTTTTTGAGACGGTTCAGAAACACTCCCGCAATAAGTGGCCGTTCACTGGCTTTGGCAGTTTCCTTTTCCACCATGGAAGCCAGTATGAGTACATCATAATCTGTGAGCTCCATGGGAGCCGGAACCTTAATGGCATCCCAAACCTCAAAAAAATGGCTGACCTGCATACGGAGCAGGTCAGCTGTGGTCTGTCCCTTTCTGGTAAGGTAATAGGTATCCGGATAAAGATACCCCTCAAGAGTGCTCCGACCCTCGAGTCCCAGTTTTTTTATGAAGAGAGGATCCCCTGCAAGACGGATAAATTCCTCTGGGTCACACCAGCCATCTTCTGCAAACACCTCTGCAATCTGCGTAATGGTCAATCCTTCACGGATGGTGACGGCATGTTGGATCGCTTTTGCTGAAGCAAGCTCTTTCAAGATCTCCTGGGGCGTCTGACCACGATGCAGCGTAAACTCTCCTGCCTGCAATTTGGCAGCAATTCCCAGATAACGGGCAAGTACAGGAAACCGTGCATCATCCGGCACTAGGCCAGCATCTGCCAAGATAGCATTGATCTCTTTGACAGATGCCCCAAGGGGGATAATGACCGTTGCGGTTTCAGTCCTCTCTCCGTCTGCCACCTGACTTACAAACTGAAGGAACCAGCCCCCCAGCCCCAGCAATGCCAGAAAACACAAAAGGACCATCCCAAGGATGATCCTTTTGCCACTGAAACAACCGTCAGAATTCTCGATTTCAGATACCATCAGCCGCTACTGTTTTTTCCTGTCCTTTTTCAGAGTCCCGCTAAAAGCAATTTCCACCACTTCATCCATGTCCTTCACCGGATAAAAAGTCATTTTTTTGCGGATCTCAGAAGGAATCTCTACCAGATCTTTTTCATTCTGTGCCGGAATAATCACAGTGGTGAGATCGGCACGAACAGCGGCCAGGGCCTTTTCCTTTAAACCGCCAATGGGCAAAACCCTGCCCCGCAGAGTAACCTCACCTGTCATGGCAAGTTTTTTTGCGACCTTCTTACCCGTGATGGCAGAATAAAGAGCAGTAGCCATAGTGATTCCCGCAGACGGTCCGTCTTTTGGTATAGCACCAGCGGGTACATGCACATGAATGTCGTGCTTATCAAAGTACCCTTCTTTCACCCCAAGCTCATCACAGCGACTGCGGCAATAAGTGAGTGCGGCCTGCACCGATTCCTTCATCACATCACCAAGCTGTCCGGTGAGGGTCATTTTTCCTTTTCCTGGCATAATGTTTACTTCTATCTGGAGAATTTCTCCACCAACCTCGGTCCAGGCAAGACCTGTAACAAGTCCCGGCTGATACAACGCCTCTAGCTCTGATTCCGGTATTGTTTTGGGAGGTCCAAGATAGCGGTCAAGGGTATTACGGCTGATGGAGTAAGGTCCCTTTCCACCTTCTGCAATCTTCCTTGCCACCTTGCGGCAGATCTTTCCGATTTCACGTTCCAGGTTTCGCAAGCCTGCTTCATGGGTGTAATGGCTTACAATATATTCCAGCGCACCATCGGCAAAACGAAGATGACGAGCCTTGATACCATTCTCTTTAATCTGACGCGGCAGAAGATACTTATTGGCAATGACCACTTTTTCTTCCAGGGTGTATCCAGATAACTCAATAATCTCCATCCGGTCAAGAAGTGGCCCGGGAATAGTGTCGTAGCGGTTGGCCGTGGTGATGAACATAACTTTTGAAAGATCAAAAGGCATATTCATATAGTGATCAGAAAACTCGAAATTCTGTTCTGGATCAAGTACCTCAAGCAATGCAGATGATGGATCGCCACGGTAATCAGAACCAATCTTGTCAATTTCATCCATCATAAAAATCGGATTATTGGAGTTTACGTTCTTGAGCCCCTGAAGAATCCGGCCCGGCATGGCTCCGATATAGGTACGACGATGACCGCGTATTTCCGCCTCATCACGCATTCCTCCCAGTGACAAGCGGTAAAATTTTCTCCCCATGGCCCGAGCAATAGACTGCCCCAGTGAAGTTTTTCCAACACCGGGGGGACCTACAAAACAGAGAATAGGTCCTTTGGTCTCGGGATTCAATTTCCGTACAGCCAGATACTCGAGAATCCGTTCTTTGATTTTATCAAGCCCAAAGTGATCGTCATCAAGAACTTCTTTGGCAACTTTAAGATCAAGCTGATCCTTGGTGCCCTTTTTCCAGGGAAGATCAAGAATCCAGTCAATATAGGTCCGGATAATGGTTGCCTCGGAAGAATCAGGATGCATCATTTCCATGCGACCAATCTGCTTCTTGGCCTCTTTCCGGACAGATTTTGGCATTTTTGTCTTTTTGAGTTTCCGCAGCAGATCATCAATTTCCTGACCACGCTCATCACCATCGCCAAGCTCTTTCTGCAGTGCATGCAGTTGCTCACGCAGATAATACTCACGCTGGGATTTACTCATTTCTTCTTTGGCATCAGACTGAATTTTTGCCTGAACCGTGGAAACCTCAAGCTCTTTGGTGAGCAGTTCGTTCACCAGTTTCAATCGTTTTATGGGATCAATCTCTTCCAGGATTGCCTGAGACTCAGTAATTTTGAGACGCAGGTTCGAGCCAACAAGATCCGCCAGCCGCCCTGGTTCCTCAATGTTGTTGATGATCATCATCAGATCAGCAGAAAGGATACCGCGCAGGGACATGATTTTTTCTGTCTGCTCGCGAACGGTACGCATCAAGGCCTCTGTGGCCACATCTATCGCCTCTGATTCAGCCTCAACAATGGGCTTGATTTTCACGAGACTGTAGGGGTCGGTCTGCACATATTTTTTGACTTTGGCCTTGGAGACTGCCTGCACAAGAACCTTAAGCCTGCCATCTGGAAGCTTCAAGGTCCGCATGACCATGCAAACCATTCCAACCCTGTACAGATCCTCCGGCTCCGGATTATCACGGGTTGCATCTTTCTGAGTGAGCAACATAAGCAGCTTATCACCTTCAAGGGCTGCATTCAC
The DNA here is from genome assembly GCA_026988015.1 of Desulfobulbaceae bacterium. Lineage (GTDB taxonomy): Bacteria > Desulfobacterota > Desulfobulbia > Desulfobulbales > Desulfocapsaceae > Desulfocapsa. The sequence goes on from JALSMA010000041.1 coordinate 42,402, forward strand.
GGCTGCCACGGAACTTGGCCTCCCCACAAAGAGAGGGATGATCATATAATTAAAAACAACCACATCCCGAACAGCCATCATTGGCAGCTCATCGGGGATAACCATATCTTCATGGTCGGTAAAATCGTCCATGCCTATGGATAAAGAATCATTAAAATCCACAAAAACCTCCTGATATCAACAACAGAATAATCTGTCATTATTTATATTTGTCACAGAAACGTAAACACTGCCAATATTGAAGTCAAGCCAGCAATCACACCTGATGCAACTCACTTCATTTTTTCTTGTATATTTTTCTGTTTTCCTCCATACTGAATTCCTTCATATTTCCATAATAATACTTTATCCTGTTTTTCCCTGAGAGGAAAGAATGTTAAGCACAAAATCCTTTTTTGATCTGTCCCAATTTCCACATCCGACTCTTTTTGATAACAACAAACCGGTGTGGGATGCCCTGAACAACCTGAAAACCTACATGGATGCACACATCTACCCCGACCTTGACCGAAAACTGCTTCCAGATGCAGTTCCTCTTCCTCAAACTGTTGTTTGGTTTGAGAAACGCCTTATACCTGCCGAAGAATGTTCCATGGAATATGGCGACATCACCAAAGGAGAACTACTGGTAAAAAAAGGTGACACAGAACTCACAGGGGCTGCGGTGATCATGGCAGGTGCAATTATCTGCGGTGCCAGGATAGACTTAGAAAAAGGTGCACTGATTGAAGGGGGAGCACTGATAAAGTCCCCTGCGATCATCGGTGAATGCACTGAAATTCGCCAGGGAGCATACCTGCGCGGATACTGCCTCACCGGAAAGAGATGTGTTATAGGACACACCACTGAAGTAAAACACTCCATCTTTCTCAATGATGCCAAAGCTGGCCACTTCGCCTATCTCGGTGATTCCATTCTAGGCCAGGATGCAAACCTTGGGGCCGGCACCAAGTTTGCCAACCTCAAATTTCTCGGCGGTAACGTCTCCATCCGGACAAAAGACGGAACCGTGGATACGGGGCGCAGAAAATTTGGCGCAATTCTTGGGGACTATGCCCAGACCGGGTGCAATTCCGTCACCAATCCGGGCACTGTGATTGGTCAAGGTGGTATCCTCATGCCTAACACTACTGCCCCATCCGGATACCATCCCCCTAAAAAACTTATTCGATGATCCATATTTTTCAATGCTTTACGTCCGCTGACAATATATTATTTTTTTCAGAATTCGATACTGTTCATTAACACCTTTTGGAGAGAAACGCATGACCACCATCAGCAGTCAGGATTTCATCGACTCCATTGCAGACAGCCTGCAACATATCTCCTACACACACCCCATTGATTTTGTTCGTGCAATGTCCAGAGCTTACAAGATGGAAAAAAGTCAGGCTGCCAAGGACGCCATGGCCCAGATCCTGATCAACTCCCGCATGGCAGCAATGGGACAGCGCCCCATCTGCCAGGATACCGGCATTGTCACAGTTTTCCTAACTATTGGAATGGACTGCCGATTCGACACATCTAGATCCATTCAGGATATGGTTGATGAGGGAGTTGCCAATGCCTATAACAATGCCGACAATCCATTAAGGGCCTCGGTAGTTACAGATCCCGTTGGTGAACGTCTCAACACCCACGACAACACCCCGGCCGTAGTCTACACAGAACTCGTCTCCGGTTCCACTGTTGATATCCGCATTGCTGCTAAAGGGGGTGGCTCTGAAAATAAATGCAGATTCACCACTCTGAACCCTGGTGACTCTATTATTGACTGGGTCCTGAAAACAGTTCCCGGTATGGGTGCCGGATGGTGCCCTCCTGGAATCCTTGGTATTGGTATCGGAGGTACAGTAGACAAGGCCATGGTACTTGCCAAAGAATCTCTGATGCAACCCGTAGATATCCAGGAACTACAGGAACGAGGAGCAGAAAACAGCATTGAAGAACTCCGCCTGGAACTCTACGAAAAAGTAAACGAATTGGGCATTGGTGCCCAAGGGCTTGGCGGACTGACCACAGCGCTTGATGTTAAAATTCTTGACTGCCCAACCCATGCAGCATCGCTCCCTGTTGCCATCATTCCCAACTGCGCAGCTACCAGGCATATTCATTTCACTCTCGATGGAAGCGGACCTGCAGAATTCACTCCTCCGCGCATCTCTGACTGGCCTGATATTCACTGGGAAGTAGGTGAAAATGTAAAACGAGTTCACCTTGACAATATCCAGAAGGATGAAATTACCTCCTGGAAAGCTGGAGAAACCCTGTTACTCAATGGCACTATCCTCACCGGCAGGGATGCTGCCCACAAAAGGATACAGTCTCTTCTGGAAGCAGGGAAGCCACTGCCGGATGGAGTAAACTTTGAAGGAAAATTCATCTATTATGTTGGTCCCGTAGACCCTGTCAGGGATGAAATCGTAGGTCCGGCCGGTCCCACCACCGCCACACGAATGGACAAATACACAGACATGATGCTGGATAAAACTGGTCTCATCGGCATGATAGGAAAGTCTGAGCGCGGTGATGCCACTATCAATTCAATCCGTAATCACTCTGCTGTATATCTTATGGCAGTCGGGGGGGCAGCCTACCTGGTATCAAAAGCCATTAAAGCTGCCAGAGTTGTCGCCTTTGCAGATCTTGGTATGGAGGCAATATATGAATTTGTTGTGGAAGATATGCCCGTTACGGTCGCAGTTGACAGCCAGGGGGAATCTGCACATAAAACAGGTCCTGCCATCTGGAGCCAGAAAATACAGGACCTCAGAGTGCGTGATTGACAGTTGACACTCTTTCTTTCGTTGTTGACAACCGATGGTTCAACCCCTGTGTCAACAATCCTCTTTATTTACATTTGGAAACAAAATTTGATATGACGACACTTGCCCAGAAACTCACGTCTGCCCTCGAAGTTACCGCTGGATGCACAGAACCAGCGGCCATTGCCTTTTGTGCCAGTTTTGCCGGAAAATATCTTGAGGAAAACCCAGATAAAATTATTCTCCGCATTGACCAGCGCACCTACAAAAATGCCTTTGGAGCAGGAATCCCACGTGCCGGTGAACTGCGCGGCAGTGAATGGGCCCTACTCTTCGGATTTGTTATGGCATGTCCGGAGAAAAGACTTTCCATATTTTCAAGCCTGGAAAGAGATACCATTGCTAGAGCCCGGACACTTTACGAAAAGAATATCCTCAAAGTTGAACTGGTTGAAATTGACACCCTACTCATTGCAGTCTCGGCCCATGGCCCAAAAAACCAGACTGAAGCCTTGATTGAAGGAGGCCACACACGAGTGACAAAGGTCACCGTCAATGAAAAATCCATTAGCATTTCAACCCGTAACGATGCCAAAGTTATACCTGACACCTTTCTCTTTGACAATACCATCTACCTATCTCAAAACTGGCCGAATCTTATTGAAAACTGTTATGAAGACCAAACCCTGCAAACCACTGTTCGCCAAGGCATTGCCTACAACATGGCGGCAGCACTGCATGGCCAGAAATATATTAAGGGGGGAAACGGGGTAGACTCTCTGGTGATGGGAGCCATCTATGCCAGAATGAACGGTGACCCGATTCCGGTTATGAGCTGTGCAGGGTCTGGTAACAAAGGACTCACCTGCATGATACCTGTTGTTACTCACAGCAGAGAACTTGATCTTGGAGAAGAACTTGAAATAAAGGGAGTTCTGGTGGCAGTACTGCTCACCAGTCTCATAACATCCCGCTTCGGGGAAGTTTCGTCTGTCTGTGGCGCACAATATGCTGCCGGGGCGGGTGTTATCGGTGGTCTGCTGTTTCTGAAGAAGGAACTGGAACTCTTTAATGGTGCCTACAACAACTTCATTTCCGCCATTGGTGGCGGGTTCTGTGATGGAGCCAAAGGAAGCTGCTCCATGCGTGGCAATGTTGCTGTGAGTACAGCCATAACCGCCATCACCCATGCGGAAAACGGCTTTCTTGTCTCAGGCAGGGACGGATTTTTAGGTGACACCTTTCAGGAAACCCTGGAACACCTCACCCAGTATAATCCACTGGTGGCAAAGTTTGAGCAGGAGACCATTGACATCCTCCGAAAGAAATAAAACAAGCAACCTAACTCCATCAATTGACACAACACAGCTAATCACACCAACACATTCACACTCCCCGTCAATGTGCATATCTACTGGTAGCCAACAATGAGAACATTGGAACAGTAAAAAAAAAGAGCCCTGAACTCAAAGAACAAGGTCAGAAACGGACTCCCCTGCAACGGGTTACTGTTACAAGAAAACACCTTGCATCCTGATCAATCCCAACCGTTAACGACCTTATCCATGTTTTCACTGTTACCCAAATATGCCAGTGAACAGATTGGTTTCCAGTTCGCATCATTGGTGGAGACTCCCCTGAATCCTGTGCCGCTCACCACAAAACGATACTTGCTCCAATAGTCCATATTCGTTTTTTGTGTTTCAGGGCATTCATAGGAATAGACAGGTCGTTCCACTTGCGACAGTTTATCCGCCGTTGAATTGCAGGTAACTGTAATCTCTATTTCATCATAAACATCATCTTCCCAATAGCCAGGGCCCACAAACTCTCCATATCCCCAAAACCCTCTAAGCATAAGCCTCACGCCCGACCTTACCACAAAAACCCCGCCCTGTGGTTGGGAGTCACACTCTGCTTCAAGTTCCTGTTTTTTAAAAAGCGCAACATCATCGACAGTAAACAACGCTGAATGCCTATACACATCCGGCTCAGAGACTCTCAGCCCACGATCAAATTGCGGATTTGACCAGTTACTGACCGACCGTATGAGTGCATCAGATATCCCATACCCAAAATAATTAACTATTGCCTTCATCCTCAAACCATTGATGATGATGTACCCATTGTTCGTCGTTGCTATCCCCCCTCCCACAGAAGTGACAACTCCTTGCGTAATTGTCACCTTAGGGATAGCAGCAGAACCAAGAATCTCTATTGAATGGCTGTTTTCCGCTGTGGCCTGACGCGGCAAACAGACTCCTGCCACAAAAGCAACAATCAACAGAATACTTTGAAGAAAGAGTGGTTTCACAAATCCCTCTAATTTCTGACTTGAGAAAAGCCTCGCAAAGCCATTAATATTAAGATGTTTCATTTTTGCCCCTCATCAATATCAACCCCGACGAACTCTCAATCCTATTACCTGGTTTCAACACAAACCATTGGCGACGTACTCTCACCATCAGGAACGACAACGGAATTTGGCTGACCTGCAACATCAAGGAGACCATACCCGGGAACGCAGCGATCTTCTAGAAACTGTTCCTTGGACATCAACAACATATCACGGAGTAAATGATTGCCAGCACCTTTCACTTCAGCTACCTAGCCCACCTCCATAACTACAATAGTAGCCCAGGGGGTTCCAGCTGGACAATCAAGATTAACTTCAATGGTTGAGCGCACTTCAGTTACAGGAGTTGCGCCAAAAACTGACTGATATTCTGTCCCAAGATACAAGTCACTATCTATTTCCATGGCACTGTTATGCGCCATGGAAAGTGTTACGCTGGGCTCCGTCACAGTCACTCCCCCCCCACCATCCCATACAGATGTATAAACATCAGATACTCCAGTTAGCTCTGGAACCTAGACCACTTGCAACACTCCGGGCTCACCGGAAACTGACATCATCTTGTCCATGAATCCAAAATTATACCAGGTCTTATGCTTGTCATAGTTTGCCGGATCCGCATTCGGGAGAAGGTCACAGATGACACTGACATCAGTACTGAAGCTATCTACTCGCGTGGCCTCAACACCCCCATCCACTCGGCAGGTTTTTTCCACATCAAACCCCACCGGGTAATTCCGGGTAACTTTCTTTTCACCGAAACGACAGAATTTTTTAATAAAATCGGCCTGATCAAAGAGAGGAAATGTATCAAAGCTTCCGGTGTTCCCTGATAGTTGCACTGCTATCCCAGGATGTTGCAAACCATCTTCCACAGTAATTACAACTTTAGTCAGTTCTCCGTTTCCTGCAGTACCGCAAGGAAAATGGCCAAAAGCCCTAAGGGACATATCTGCCCCCAACCCTGAGCTGTTCTGTTTTTCACCAAGAAGAACCATCCTATCTTTGATATACAGCACCGGAAAAGGCCTTGATCCGATAAAGCTGAATTGGCTCGGATAAAGTAGCGACCCAATTTCATCACCTCCACTCTGTGACACAAGAGATCGAGCACCAGGGTTAATGCCCCTTGTGGACCCAAGAACCACGCCTGACAGATTGGCAGTTTTTGGCTGAAGGTAAGGGCTGGGCTTTTTCCGCACCACCTGTATCGATTTGTTCACAAGAGGAGATTCCATCTTCTGAGAAGAATCCTTTTTTTCCCACAACAGTGGAATTCAGCTTGCTGCTTTTTTCCAACTTTACGGCCGCTTTTAACGGATATCCGGATTGCTTTCGTTCCGCCTGCAGTACACGATATGATGTACTTCCCTTACTTTGA
>JALSMA010000042.1 GCA_026988015.1 Desulfobulbaceae bacterium
CTTGAGTATCACAGTATTTGAAAAAACTCCATTAGTTCAGGCTGTTACTGGATCAGCTTACAAAAAAGAGAAACCTCCTAGCGGTATCCAGCTGAAATTATTTGATTAAACGTTGGGACACTAGTGAGGTATGGTATTATTATGCAGGCCTGATAACCTTATAAAGGTATCATTTTTCCAGAAACATCGAAGCAGAGGCGTGATAAATGGAAAAGTCTTTACAAAACCTTGGAATTACACTTTTGGGGTTTTGTCTGGTTTGGACTGTCAGTTGCCGGAACGTGGAAGCGCAGACAGTAATCAAGGTTGTGGGCAATCATGCGCCTCCTTACCGGATAATCAAAGGTGGTGATTTTTCAGGGATTTATATTGATACTATGAGAGAGTTGGCAAAAAGAATGGGCGTTGAGGTGTCTTTTGCTAGTGTTCCTTTTGCAAGGGCCCTAATCATGATGAAACAGGGACAGAACGCAGATATTATGTTGGGTCCAAACAGAAATTCGCAAAGGGAAGCCTATATGGTTTACACCCAGGCCACTTTCTCACAGGAAAACAAAGCTTTTTACGTACATCCAGATTCTCCAGGGATTACAAGGTATGAAGATCTCATAGGAAAAAAGATCTCTGTGCATATAGGGAAGATCTATTTTTCTCAGTTTGATCAGGACTCGTCTCTGACAAAAGAACCCATCAGTGATTATATAATTGGAATCAGGAAAGTAAGAAAAAAACGTAATGATGTTATAATTATGCCCGAAAGAGAGGGCGATCGGTTGTTAAAGGAACACAATATAAAGTTAAAAAAATCTCCTTATATTGTTAAAGGGAAAATTTCATATATTACTATTTCAAAAAAATCATCAGCGCTTACTCTTCAAAAGAGGCTTGAAGAGACTATGGAAGAGATCAAAAAAGATGGAACCATGGATGCGATTCTAGATCGCTATAAATAGTGCTGGACTCGAAAAAAAACTCATTACCAGCGAACACTTACAGACCCATGTTGAAATAAAAGAAACCTTCATCAGGAAGTCTTTCGGCTTTTGGCGTCCTTGTAGCTGTTGCAGTGGTGAGATTTCAATACAATATGGAGAAAATTTATTCAGCGTGTTCTTCAATAAACTGGTAGTATGTTGAGTTCACTTTTAAAAAGAGAAGCCCAACGCCGCCGTCACTATTATGGCAGATAGTACCATATGTTTCAGTGGTTATATTTTCACTTCCATCAGCAAGGGCAAGAGAAACAGAGCATTCTGTGCCATCCGTCAGGTCGATATTCGGTTCACATTCTATAAAAATCCCGCCCATACTCATGTCCCGTGTTTCTCCCTCAATAGTTGCACCATTTGCAAGCTTAAGGATGGCAAATTTTCTGATAAGAAGTCGTTCATAATCGCGACGATCCGACATAGACATACCTCCGTTGAGTGGCAAAACAATTACCTGAATGTGGGTTACTCTGCTTTAAGAATATGTCAAACTGATGAGATTTGTCAAGGAGGGGGGCAGGAACAAAAAAAGGAGAACCCTTTCGGGGTCTCCCTGATATGACAGTTTGAGAAGAACTTTTTACTACTTGAGGATATTTCCCATGTTTTTAACGGCATCGACCTTATCTTTCACTGCAGCCACCTCTTTAACGCCAGGGACGTCTGAAAGAATCTCCTTACCGCTGTTTTCAACATCACTGATACCGTTCTTGAAAGACGAGATCGCCTTTCCCAGCCCTGAGCCAATTTCCGGCAGCTTTTTTCCACCAAAAACGAGCACAGCAATTCCAAGGATAACGATTAATTCAGGGGTTCCAAGTCCAAACATGGTATTCTCCAGTAAAGATGATGATGCTGAATATCTTCTCTCAGCTCTGTGAATCGCCTTTTGTTTCGTCGTCTATAGTCTTTGTTTCTTCTTTTTTAGTTGCGTCTTTAAAGTTTTTTATGCCTTTTCCGATCCCTGATCCTATTTCCGGAAGTTTGCCGGCACCAAAAATAATCACAATGATGACAAGAATAACAATCAGTTCCGGCATGCCTAGTCCAAACATAATACGCCCTCTATATGTGTAAAATCATAGTTAACAGTTCTTTCTCTAAGAATTTCTAAATGTAGAGCAGTAATCCCAGAATGTCAATCCTTTCCATGTCTCGTGATGTTTTGGCCAATAATACGCATCTGATCCAGAATTTTATTTTCATCGAGGCTTTGCAGTGTTTTGTTTTCCATAAGAATGCGTCCATTAATAACTGAGTGGAGGACATCGGCCCCCCGTGCAGCGTAGACGAGGTGTGATGGGATGTTGTAGAGTGGCGTGAGATGGGGTTGGTTCATGTTCAGAACTATCAAGTCCGCTTTTTTTCCAGTAACAAGGTTGCCCGTTTTGTGCTGGTGTCCCAGGGCCTGTGCACCACCAAGGCTTGCTGCGTAAAGGGTTTGCTCGGCATTCATGGCTGTTGCGTCCATCCTGTCAACTTTATGGATTTTGGCAACAGTGTTCATTTCTCCAAACATATCAACATCATTGTTTGATGCAGCGCCATCGGTGCCAATACTTACAGTAATCCCGGCTTGCAGCATTCTGACAACGGGTGCGGTCCCGGAGGCAAGTTTCATGTTGGATTCCTGGCAGTGAGCAACCTTCACCTGCTGTTCTGCCAGGGTCTCAATGTCCTTGTCAGACAACACTACACAGTGAGCAGCCAGGGTCTGTGGGCCAAGTAGCCCTAGTTTGTCAAGGTGTTCAACCGGACTGCACCCGAAGCGGTCTTTGCAGGTGTTGAGCTCTGCCAGATTCTCAGAGAGGTGGATGCTGTAGAGACTGCCGTGGTCTTCTGCGACCCTGCCAAGTCTTGTTAAGAGCTCCGGAGCACAAGTGTAAACTGAATGTGGTGTGGCTGTGATGCTGATGAGGGGGTGATCCTGGTATTGGTCAAAGAGATCATCCACATAGGAAAAGCCGTTTTCCAGGTCTCCGTAGCAGGGAGACGGAAAATCATAGAGTACTTCACCTATCAATGCTCGCATTCCGGACTCTGCAGCTGCCCGGGCAACCTCTTTTGAGAAAAGGTACATGTCGCAGAAACTGGTGGTTCCCGATTTAATCATTTCTGCAATGGAGAGGAGGGTGGACTGGTAAACCATATCCGGAGTGAGACTGGCCTCAACGGGAAAGATGTGCTCCTCCAGCCAGGTCATCAGTGGCAGGTCGTCTGCCAGGCCACGGAAACAGGCCATGGGGGCATGAGTATGAGTATTTATCAAGCCTGGCATGATCAGCCCGTGATCGGTATGCAGGTGTTTGTCAGTACTGTATTGTTCAAGAATGGTGGAACTTTTCCCAAGTGCCGCAATGGTGTCACCAGCTATGGCCACAGCGCCATTTTTAATAAGACTCTGTTGCGAGGCCTCCGGTAGCAGATAGTCGCCAGAGACGATCAGATCAACATGGGATTTTGTCATATCTGAATCCGTCTTGTTATTTCAACAAGTAGCTTTTCCAGTTTCGGTTCCATCGCTTCTGCCGTTTTGATGATGTCTTCGAGAATAATCGGCTCAAAATTGTCTGGGTCATTGACGTTGGATACCAAAGAAAGCCCTAAAACGTCCATGCCACCGTGTTTTGCGACGATTACTTCGGGAATGGATGACATTCCGACCGCATCAGCACCGCATTCCCGGAGCCACCTGGTCTCTGCTGGTGTTTCCAGGCTGGGACCAGGGATGCAGACGTATATTCCACTGATAACATTGTTGATTTTACAGTTACTGGCACTATCCAGGGCAGTTTTGATGAGACCAGGATGGTAGGGAGTGGAAAAATCGGGAAAACGCGGACCCCATGCATCAATGTTTGGGCCTCGTAAGGGGTTTTCGCCAAGGAAGTTTAAGTGATCCCGGAACACCATGATAGAACCTGCGTTGTATAGCGGGTTCAGGCCGCCTGCAGCATTTGTAAGAATAAGGGTTTTAGCACCAAGCAGCGACAGCACCCGGATGGGGAAGGCCACCTCCTTTGTTGAGTATCCTTCATAGTAGTGAAAACGTCCCTGGAGCACAGCAATTTTTTTCCCTCCAAGGTAACCGAGGATCAGGTTACCGCTGTGGCTGGCAACGGTGGAATCCGGGAAATGCGGGATATCACAATAGGCCAGGTTCAGTTCGCTGTTAATCTTTTCTGCAAAATTACCAAGGCCTGTACCTAATTGAATAATGATGTCCGGCATGAAGGGGAGTGTTTTTCTGAGGAAGTTAACACATTCTTCAACCTGGCTCTGGTGTTCCCCTTTTTCCTGTATCACAGCAGAGTCCTGTCAGATCTTTTTGGCGTGGGCTTTGACGTATTCCTGAATCAAATTCCTGTCAGCGTCCATGAGTTCACAGCGAGATTCACGACCGGGAGCCAGAAGATCTGTGATGTTTTGTGGCAGTTCAATCTCTTTATGGATACTTTTTTCCACAACGTCACTAAATTTACCGGGATGGGCGGTGGCCAGACAGCAGACAGGGATGCCTTTTTTCTGATGTTTCAAAGCGCAGTGTATACCAACAGCAGTGTGGGGGTCTATGATGTAGCCGTGGTCCCTGTAAAAATCGGAAATGGTTGTCGCAACATCGGCTTCGCTCGCCTTTTCAGTGGTGAAATCTCTTTGTATTTGAACCTGAAAGTCACTGAGGTCTATTGTTCCGTTTTCTGCGAAATGATCCATCGCCTGTCTGGTTCGGTCCGGCTCTTCGTCAAGTAGATAATAAAGGTAGCGCTCAAAGTTGGACGCCGACTGGATATCCATGGAAGGGCTTGAGGTTGCAACAACCTCTCCCAGGGAGTAGTCGCCGTCACTCACCATTCTGGAGAGGATATCGTTTGAGTTGGTGGCCAGTAAAAGTTTTCTGATGGTTCCCTCGGGGAGCAGGCGTTTAGCGATGTAACCGGCAAAAATATCGCCGAAATTCCCGGTTGGGACTGAAAAATCTGTTGCCTTGTCGGCTTCGTGGCTGGATATATGGAGGCAGGCGTGGACATAATAGACTACCTGGGCCAGCACTCTGGCCCAGTTGATGGAGTTGATCGCGCCAAGATTTTGCTGCTCCTTGAAGTCAAGATCATTGAAGATTTCCTTTACTATGGCCTGGCCGTCATCAAAGGTACCATGAATGGCAATGTTGAACACATTGTCATCCATCACCGTGGTCATCTGTTTTTCCTGGACTTTGCTTACCCGTCCCTTGGGGTGGAGGATAAAAATATTAATTCGTTCTTTGCCTCGAACGCCGCAAATGGCAGCGCTGCCGGTATCTCCGGATGTGGCGCCAAGGATGTTCATGATGGAGTCATTTTTCTCCAGCAGATACTCAAAGATATTTCCGAGAAACTGCAGGGCGATGTCCTTGAAGGCAAGAGTGGGTCCGTGAAAGAGCTCCATAATATGGAGAGACCCCTGGTGTACAATGGGAACCACCTGTTCTGTATCAAATGTGGAGTAGGAGCGGTTGATGATTTCACGTAAATCGGCTTCTGGGATGTCATCGATGAAGCGTGACATTATTTCAAAAGCCAGCTCCGGATAGGAGAGTTGTTTCCACTCTTCGTACGTGTCACTTCCAATTCTCGGGATGGCTCTTGGGAGGAGGAGACCGCCGTCATCGGCTAGTCCCATCATCACAGCTTTGGTAAAGGAGACGGAGTCGATACTGCCTCGGGTACTGATATATTGCATGCCTTAGCTCTCGTTTATTTCCACTCTTGGGGCGTCATGCCACAGCCCTTCCAGATCGTAAAAAGATCGCTGTTCATGGTAGAAAATATGAACTACTACATCACCAAAGTCAAGAAGAACCCACATTCCGTCCTGAATTCCCTCGGCTTTCGCGGCGCTGATACGCTTGGACCTCATTGCACTTTCCATTGCCTCAGCAAGCCCCTGCACGTGACGGCTGGAACGTCCACTCATGATAACAAAGTAGTCGGTAAAAGAAGAGAGTCCCTGGACATCGAGAACAATTAAGTCTTCGGCCTTTGTGTCCAGTGCTGCCTGGGCGCAGATGGTGGCGAGTTCAAGGCCGCTCTTGTCCTGCAGTTCTTTTTTGAGTTTTTTCATAATAATTTTGAGGCTGTGTCTCCTAGTTATTGCTTTTAGCCTTGGCTTTCCGCTTTCGTGGGGGAAACTCAAAGCTTATTTTCCCTGCCTTATTCATGAGAAGATAGGCATCAAAGGGCCTTTTTTTCTTGGAAATAAATTTGGTTATCAGTTCCGTTTTGCCATCGGTAAGTAACTGCCTTATGTGGTCTCCGGTGATGGCACGATCGAGGATGAATTTTGAAACCTGCAACCCCTTTTCTTTGTCGCCATCAAGCTTTGATGCTGACATATATGCTGCTGGAGTTTCAAATACCGGGGTGTCATCAATGGGGGAAAATCCCAGGGGGGCAGTTTTCTTAATGGCTTCCACGTCAAGGTCGTCAATGGAATCGGCAAAGAGAAATTCGATTTTGTTATTGTTTAGACGAACGGATGCTGTGAATAGTTTACCGCGTTTGCTCCTGAAATCGCTATACGGCCCCAGGGTCTTTCCCTTGATGAGACTGACAATTTCTTCCTGAGACATGATCCGTCCGCCCAGTATTTTCCTCAGGGTGATCTTTTCGTCTTCCGAAATATAGGCAGTGGGGGTTTCCAAAAAGCGAGTCTCACCCACAGGGCTGAAGGGTGCTTCTGCCATTGGCGGTGATTTCTCAAATTCGCGAACCTGGGCAATGATATGCCTGGTCAGTTCCCGGATCTCCTCCATAAACTGTTTTCGGGTAAATTTACCCTGGAGAATCTGGTTAAGTTTAAGCTCCCATTCCCCTGTCATCTGTGGTGAGGCAAGAACTTCAATTTTTAAAGCCTCCAGCAGTGACAGCAGTTCAAATGCCTTGCCGGTTGGGGTGAGCTCCCTGCCTTCACGCACAATGTATTTTTCTTTAAGCAGCTTCTCAATAATCGCAGCCCGGGTGGCAGGTGTACCCAAGCCACTCTCCTTCATCGCCTCGGCGAGTTCCTCATCATCTACAAACTTCCCGGAATGCTCCATGGCAGAGAGGAGTGTTGCCTCATTGAATCGTGGTGGTGGTTTGGTCGCCGATTTCTCTTTAGAAACATCCCTGCAATGTACATCACTTCCCTCAGGGATCTCAGCTAGCAGTTTGTCGTTTTCCTGCTGGCCGTTTCCTTGGTAGATGATCTTCCAGCCTGGATCTGTCTGGATTTTACCTTCTGTGAGGAAAGTTTCCTTTTTTACTATGGAGATCCTTTTGGTGTTGAGATAGCGGGCCGGCGGGAAAAAGACAGCGAGGAAACGCTGTACCACCATGGTGTAAATTTTTAGTTCTGCTTCACTCAGGGAGACTGGTATAAGGGTCGTAGGAATAATGGCGTGATGATCCGAAATTTTTTTGTTGTTGAAGATAATTTTGTTTTTTTTTAAGTATCCCTTGTCCAGTGCGGTACGGGCATGTGTTGACAGCTTCCAGTCCAGTTGCTGTTTGACGGTTTTTTTGACATTTCCCAGGTAATCTTCAGGAAGGTGTCGACTGTCGGTACGGGGATAGGTCAGAACCTTGTGTCGTTCGTAGAGCGCCTGGGCGATAGAAAGAGTGTTCTTTGCGGAAAATCCGAAACGGCCATTGGCCTCCCGTTGCAGAGATGTTAGGTCATAAAGAGCCGGGGCGCGCTGTGAAGACTTTTTGCTGGTGTCAGTCACCGCTGCTGGTTGATTAGTACATTTTTCAAGGAGTTTGTCTGCTTCCTTTTCCTGCCAGATTCTGTCTGCTCTGGCATGCTCGTTTTCGGGGTCTTTTTTGAAATCAGGATTGATCCATTTGCCGCTGTATGTCACCTGGTCAAAGGAGAAGGTCGCCTGGATGGTGAAGTAACTACGTGGCTCAAAGGCTAGACGAACCTGCTCTCTTTTAACAAGCAGGGAAAGGGTGGGGGTTTGAACCCTGCCACAAGGGGTGAGGAAAAAACCTCCCTTTCTCGAGTTGAATCCGGTGAGGGCGCGGGTTGCGTTGAGACCAATGAGCCAGTCGGATTCGGACCGGCACAGTGCAGCATCTTCCAGGGCATGCATTTCTTCGTTGTCGCGAAGATTAGCAAAAGCCTCTTTGATCGATTCGCGGGTCATGGATTGCAACCAGAGTCTCTTGAAACTCTTTTTGGCAACTGACTTGTTCCAGACATAACGCAGGATGTACTTGAAGATGAGCTCACCTTCACGTCCAGCATCACAGCCATTTATGATTTCTGTGACATCTTTCCGGCGGATCAGCTTCTGCAGTGCGTTTAACTGGCCTTTTGTTCCCTGTAATTCTTTTAAGGGGAATTCTTCGGGAATGATGGGGAGGTTATCCAAGGACCAGTTTTTGTATTTCGGATCTATCTCTTCCGGATACTGAATGGCAACCAGGTGACCGATGGCGTAGGAGACTATATGGGAGTCACTTTCGTAATGGGTCTTGGTCTTCTTGAATTTCCCGGGCAGAACCTTTGCAAGATCGCCGGCCACACTGGGTTTTTCTGCAATGATGAGCGTTTTGTAGGTCATTTCGTTTCTATATTGAGTGCTTGTAGCAAGCAGGTTCAGTTATGGGCCGATATGGTCCGATTCAGAGAATGTCACTTTTCTTTTGCGACAGGCCTGGTTATCCGGTTACGGTTTTGACAAAATCAACAAGTGACTTGTGCCAGAGTTCGGGTTGCTCGAGGTAGCAGGGATGATTAGCACCTGCAAAGACCACAAGCTCTGAACCAGCTATCTCGCTTTTCAACAGTACACCGTTTGCTGGGTCTGAAATCTGATCATTTTCTCCCCATAATATGAGAGTTTTTGCGGGAAGATCTTGTAAGCGCTCCCGGTTTTCTGTCACCCCCACAGATCCGACAAGGACTAGTCCGGCAACTTTATCCTGATTCTCCAGAGTATATTCAATGGCGTGTTTCCCTCCCATGGAAGGACCAACCAGGATGGCCTTTTTGATATCCAGGGATTCAAGTATTCCGTTAATCACTTTTCCAGGGATAATCTCCGCCTCAGGGCTTTTACCGAATCCTGGAAGATCCAGCGCCACAAAGGGAATGCCCGCTGTGCTGACTGCATCCAGAGTGCCGAGTTCTTGCCAGGTTGCGGCTTGAAATGCCTTGCCATGAAGAAAAACAAGAGAAGTGGTTGCGGGTACCTTACTTTGGAGAATATTAATGGAACATCCGTCAATAGTAATGGTGGCGTTTTGAATTATTGTCATCTATGTTTGTCAGGCTATGCTGGTTTATAGCTTTTATAGTTTATGTTCATGTATAGACTGAATCCTTGAGCAGTCGGGATCTATTTTTGCCACCGCAGCTGTTTTTTACGTCAAAGTTGCAGATGTTGTATTAATCCCTTATCGGTTTGTCAATCGCTATTTGCAGGTTTTCGGGAAGCGGGTCTTGTGAAAAGAGTGGTTCTGTTGAGGTTGTCATTCTTATTATGATACCGTAAATACAAGTTTAAATGAGAGCTTCCGTGTGGACTGTTTTATTTTTTACGGCTGGCTTTTGTTTTGCACGCAGTTTTGTGAGGTTTTTAGTGGGGATGCTTTTTTTGATAGTTAAGCAGAAGGATGGGATGGGGGCAGCGCCATGGGATGGCTTCCTCGGGTATCTGCAATTTCTTGACAGTGTGTGAAATTTATGTTCTATTCCCTGATTGGAACGGGATATGAGCGGGTGTAGCTCAGTTGGTAGAGTACAAGCTTCCCAAGCTTGGGGTCGCGAGTTCAAACCTCGTCGCCCGCTCCAGTGTTGATGGGTATGGTGTTGCCAGCCCATTGATGCCATACCGCCCTCTGAGGAGGCAGCGGCTATGAAAGTGGGCTCTGCCCGCTTTTTTTTATGCCTTATTTAATGAGGCAGGAGCAAAATCGGACAGGGTAGTATGAGTGACTATGTTATAGAAAAGATTCAGGAGTTTGTGGGGAGCCTTCTGCCTTCCATGAATCTTGAGCTTGTTGAAATACAGTATCGTCAGGAAGGTGAGGGCTGGGTGCTCCGGTTGTTCATCGACGGTCCTGATGGCATCGGAATTGATCAGTGCACAAAAGTGAGCCGGGAATTGAGCTTTTTTCTCGATGTTGAGGACCTGATTCCTCATGCATTTAATCTGGAAGTATCATCTCCTGGACTTGAGCGGCCCTTGCGTGAACTGAAGGACTTTAAACGTTTTACTGGAAAGAAGGCCCGGATAAAACTTCGTCATCCCATTGATGGACAAAAAGTGTTTGTAGGGCTGATTGGAGAGTGTGGTGAGCACGGTTTTGATCTGCTCTCTGAAGATGGAAGCAGGGCCCACTACCTGATGGACCAGGTTAGGAAGGCACGGCTGACCTTGTGATTGGAGCTGGCGTGCCACCTGACATAAGTAATAACAGATGAAAATAGCTCTTGGAAAGAGAAACAGAAAATATATAAGATAACAACAATCTCAGGGAAACCTGAAATTTCGAATTGTCAGTAACAACGGCTTCTGCTTTGGGAAACCCGATAGCAGGAATTGCTATACTGCAATGAAAGATTGTTTTTTTTGTGGGGAATAACATGCTATCGGATTTAAAACGCATCATTGACCAGATCTGCAGAGATCGGGGTTTTGATAAAAAGCTTCTGATTGAGGCCATTGAGGAAGCTGTAGAGTCAGCAGCCAAGAAAAAACTGGGCTCCAGGCGTGATATTGAAGTCCGCTTCAATGAGGAGTTTGGTGAGGTTGAGGTCTTTCAATTCCGTACAGTTGTGGCGGAAGTTGAAGATGAGCAGACTGAAATTGCACTTGATGAAGCGCGCATACTGGACCCTGAAGTGCAGCTTGAAGATGAGCTGGGCGAGAAGATGGAAAACATTGAGGATCTTGGTCGTATTGCTGCTCAATCTGCAAAGCAGGTTATCATTCATAAGATGAAGGATGCGGAACGTGAAGTTATTTACGAGATGTTCAAAGATCGCAAGGGAGAGGTTGTCAGCGGTATTGTACAGCGTTTTGAGCGTGGCAATATGATAGTAAACCTTGGGCGTACCGATGCTATTCTACCCCGTGATCAGCAGATTCCCAAACGTTCTTTTAAGCAGGGCGACCGTATCAGGGCATACCTTGATGATGTGCGGCAAAATGCCAGAGACTCCCAGCTTATTCTGTCACGAACCTGTAATGATTTCCTGGCTAAGCTGTTCACCATGGAAGTTCCTGAGATTGCAGAGGGAATTGTCGAGATCATGGGTGTGAGTCGTGAACCTGGCTTTCGGGCTAAGATTGCAGTAAGTTCCCTGGAAACTGATGTGGATCCGGTTGGTGCTTGTGTTGGTATGAAGGGTTCCCGGGTTCAGAATGTGGTTCAGGAGTTGCAGGGAGAGCGCATAGATATCGTTCCCTGGAGCCCGGATCCTGCAAAATATGTCTACAATGCATTGGCTCCTGCCCATGTGTCTATGGTCATGGCCGATGAGGAGGCAAAGACTCTACTTGTCGTAGTGCCAAATGATCAGCTCTCCCTGGCCATTGGTCGTCAGGGGCAAAATGTCCGCCTGGCTTCCAGATTGCTTGGGTGGCGTATCGATGTGAAGAGTGAACAACGCTACGCAAACCTTGAAGATCCTGGATACCAAGGCCTTCTTTCCATTGATGGTATTGAAGAACCACTGGCCGACCAGCTTCTAGGGCGTGGTATTTTCTCCATAGAAAAACTTGCTGAAGCAGCGGTTGATGATCTTATTGTTATTCGTTCACTTGACGAGGAGCAGGCACAGCAACTCATCGAGACTGCTGCAAGAATGGTTGCGGATGGACTGGGGACTGTTGTTCCGGAGGCCGACACGGAAGAGGCTGGTACAGAGGAGGTTGGTACAGAAGAAGATAACACGGAAGCAGCTGATATCGATGAAAATGGTGAGAAAGCGGTTGCCCAGGTGGAAGTAGACGAAATGGAAAGTCAGCCTGCAGAGGATGAACAGAAATAAAAGAGCTCAGCCGCTCCGAACCTGTGTCGTTTGCCGCAAGCGGAGCGCTAAAAAATTGTTGCAGCGATATGTGTGGGACAAAGATACGGCTGATGTGGTCTTGGATCAGCAGCAGATATTGACTGGAAGAGGGGCATATTGCTGCCTGGACGGGACCTGTCGAGATCGTTTTCTCGGCAGGAAACAGGGGTGGAAGAGGGCTTTTCGATTGAATTGAATTTTTGTAGAGTTGTAAAAAATATTGATGTTTCTTAATGGAACGGGAATGACAGGAGTAGGGAATGAGCAGGGTTAGGATTTATGAGTTGGCCAAAGAGGCCGGTATGGCCAGTAAAGCACTGGCTGAGAAACTGATTGGGCTTGGTTATGATGTTAAGGGCCATAGCTCAACAGTTGATGAAGAGACTGCTTTGAAGATCCGTAAAGAAGTGCTGCAGAGTTCTGATTCTGAATTGGTCGAAAAACGAATTGAAGCTGACACCGGTGGAACCACGGTGATACGTCGTCGTGCGACCGTCATTCGCAGGCGTCCCAAGAAAGTTGTTGAGGAAGCTGAAGAGGCTGATGGTGTTGAGGATGTTGTTGACACTCCCGACGTTACGGAGCTTGAATCTGAAGTTCACGCAGAAAAAAAGCAGGATCCTGAAGAGGCTTCTGTGACAGATACAGTTGCTGAGACAGCGGCCGATCCGGTTGTTGATGAGACTGTTGGGAAGGAGCCTGCTGTCGAACCTGCGCCAGTTGAAGAAGAAGTCGTTCCCGTTGAAGCTGCAAAGGAGACTCCAGTCATTGAAGAGAAGCCAGTAGCGGTAGAGGCCAAAATCCCTTCAAAGACTGGAATCGCAAAGGTTGTTGGTACAATTGAGCTTCCAAAAGAAGAGCCCAAAAGTTCTACTCCCCGCCGAAAGAGCAGTAGGCCCCCTGCAAGACGACCCGCCCCGAGACCACAAGATAGCCAAGCTCCAGCAGATCCAGCTTCAGTCAGCCGTGGTAAAAAGAAAGGTAAGAAAGGTGGTGCTTCGCAAGGGGAGGATGAATCGCGCAAAGGCGGAAAAGGTGCCTGGAAGAGTGCCAAGAAGGGTCGTAAAAACATGAAAGTTACCCGTTTTGGTTATGAGGGGGATCGTTACGGAAAGCGTGGTAAAAAAGGTAAAAATAAGGCAAGAAGTGCTTCTCAGCAGCCCGCTGCTGAAATGAAGGCTTCGAAGAAAAAGATCAAAGTTTACGAGACCATCAGCGTTGGCGATCTTGCCCATCGTATGCGTGTTAAAGCCAATGAAATCATAGCCAAACTGATGGGTCTTGGTGTTATGGCAACTGTGAACCAGGCACTGGACGTTGATACCGCAGTCCTTGTAGCCTCAGATTTTGGTTATGAGGTCGAACAGGCCATGACCGAAGAGATAGGGATTGAGGAGCTTGGTAAACGTGAAGGTGGTGGGGATGCTGTATCACGCTCCCCGGTTATCACTGTTATGGGCCACGTTGACCATGGTAAAACCTCCATTCTTGATGCCATCAGGAAAACTGATGTGGCAGATGGTGAAGCTGGAGGTATTACACAGCATATCGGTGCATATCATGTACAGTCCGAAGCTGGTGATGTCACTTTTGTTGATACTCCCGGTCATGCCGCTTTTACAGAGATGCGTTCCCGTGGTGCCCAGATCACAGATCTGGTAATTCTCGTGGTTGCTGCAGATGACGGTGTCATGGATCAGACCCGTGAGGCTATACACCATGCCCAGGCAGCTGAAGTGCCTCTGCTTGTTGCCGTGAATAAAATTGATAAGGATAATGCTGATCCGGAACGGGTTAAGCGTGAACTTGCCGAGTTGAATCTTGCCCCCGAAGAGTGGGGTGGTGAGACTATCTTTGTGGAGATGTCAGCTAAAAATAATATTGGTATCGATACGCTCATGGAAAACATTGAGCTGATGGCTGAGATGATGGAACTGAAGGCCGATCCCAATAGAAAGGCGAGGGGGCGTGTTGTTGAGGCTAAGCTTGATAAGGGACGCGGTGCAGTTGCCACTGTTCTTATCCAGGAGGGAACTTTGAAGGCTGGTGATCATTTTGTTGTTGGTCAGTACTCCGGAAAGGTTCGGGCCCTTCTCAATGATAAGAGTAAGCCTATCAAGAGTGCAGGGCCTTCTATTCCTGTTGAAGTGCAGGGTATTACCGGGGTTCCTTCTGCTGGTGATGAGTTTGTTGTGGTAACCGACGAGAAGATGGCTAAAAATGTCTCTCAGGTCAGAACGCTGAAGGCCCGTGAAAGTGAGCTTGCAGCTGGTTCCAAGGTCTCACTTGACTCCCTCTTTGAGAAATTGAGTGAAGGAGACGTGCAGGAGCTGAGAATTGTTCTGCGTGCTGATGTTCAGGGTACCCTTGAGGCTTTTGGCAAGGCTGCAGAGAAGCTGTCCACAGATGAAGTCAAGGTGAAGATCCTCCACGAGGGGACTGGAACCATGACTGATTCCGACGTGCTCCTTGCTTCGGCTTCTGAGGCAATTATCATCGGATTTAATGTCCGGCCGTCTGGTAAGGTCAAAGAACTTGCCAGCAAAGAGAATGTCGATATGCGTTCCTATGATGTCATATATCATGCCCTTGATGACATTACTCAGGCCATGGTGGGCATGCTCGCACCTGATTTTATTGAAGATGTTATTGGAAATGCGGAAGTTCGGGAGACATTTAATGCTCCTAAGGTTGGAACCATTGCTGGTTGTTCCGTGACCGACGGGAAGATAACCCGTAATGCATTGGTCCATGTCCTACGTGACGGTGTAGTTGTGTATACTGGGAAAATTGAATCGTTACGAAGGTTTAGAGACGATGCTAAAGAGGTTCTGTCCGGTTACGAATGTGGTATTTCCATCGAGAATTTCAATGATATTAAGGTCGGTGATAATCTTGAGGCCTTTGTTATGAAGGAAGTTGCTGCAAAGCTCGGTTCGACTCAGCAGGAAAAAGATGCCGAAAAAGAGGCTCAAGGTGATGAGTAGCGGTACTTGTGCTGAGTTGCCGTCAGCAACAGCGGTATTGCCCTGAGATTATTATGTGGGATCCTAAAGAAACTATAGAATCCGTTGGTCTTGGCAAAAGGGAACGGAAACGCTCCACCCGGGTGGCGGAAGTTATTCAGATGGAGTTGTCTCTCTTTTTTCTGCAAAAAGTACGAGATCAGAAGTTGAGTGACGTGACCATCAGCCGAGTTGAAGTCTCGGATGATTTGAAAAATGCACGTATTTTTTACACTGTTTCCAGTGGAGACAGAGGACGTAAGAAAGCCGCTTCTGCATTGAAAAACGCCACAGGTTTTGTCCGTAGTCACCTGGCTAAAATCTTAAACCTACGCTACACCCCTGCACTGAGATTTATCTTTGATGTAAAGGCTGAAAAAGTGCAGGAAATTGAAGCACTTCTTGATCAGATCGCCTCGGAAAGGAGCACCAAAGAAGGTGATAGCTGAACCCATAGTGCCCCTTTTAAGGGATGCCAGTCATATTGTTCTTGCAACACACGTTCATCCCGATGGTGATGCGCTCGGCTCATTGTTTGGGCTTGCTGATATTCTGGAAACTCTAGGGAAGCAAGTCTTCTGCTACCTTGAAGAGCCCATTTCACATCTCTATGATTTTCTCCCCACTATCAGCTGTGCAAGTTCAGATCTTGAAGCTGCGCTGCGGTTTGCCAAGCACGCAAAGGCATCAGGTAATAGTGTTGTTGCCGTTGCACTTGACTGTGGGGATTCGGATCGGCTTGGGGCTGCTAAAGAACAACTCCTGTCAATTACACCCTTTATTGTAATTGATCATCATCGTGGCCATCGGCAATTCGGGGATCACCTCTGGCTTGAGAGTGGTTGCTCTTCCACTGGTGAAATGGTGTATGAGCTTGCCATGGAGCTTGGTGCAAAGCTCTCTGTTGACGCTGCATTTTGTCTCTATGTCGCGCTGGTGACGGATACTGGATCTTTTCGTTATGAAAGTACCAGTCCACGAACTCTGCGAGTAGCAGCCGATCTTGTGGAAACTGGAGTGAAGCCGGACGAGGTCGCTGAGAGGGTCTATGATAATTATACCCTTGCCAGATTGCGTCTTATGGAGCTGGTTCTTGCAACGCTCGCAGTATATGCAGGTGGGCGAATTGCCTTGATCAGTGTGACAGTTGATATGTTTGAACGTTGTGGCGCCAGCAGTGATGATGTGGAAGGTTTTATCAATTATCCGCGCTCCCTTGCCTCAGTGCAGGTAGCCGGGTTTATAAAAGAGACCGGAAAGGGTACTGTTTCTGTTAGCCTCAGGGCCAAAGGGAAGGTTGATGTTGCTGCTGTTGCTGCAGACTTTGGCGGCGGAGGACACAAAAATGCTGCCGGATTTCGCTTTGCTGGGAAGTCTGTTGCTGAGGTGCAGAATCTGGTACTTGATGCCCTGAAGCGGGTTATCTGAACTTTGGCCGATATTACAACGGATGGAATCTGAATTTGAAGCTGGCGTTTTTTTGGTGGATAAACCTGAGGGTGCCAGTTCCTTTTATATAGTGCGTAAGGTTCGCAAGGCCCTTGGCATGAAAAAGGTTGGTCATGCCGGAACCCTCGATCCATTTGCCACTGGTCTGCTGGTGATCTGTGCAGGACGTCCTGCTACAAAGATGATTAGTCAGATCATGGAGGGCGAAAAGGAGTACTTTGCTACTCTGCGTCTTGGAATTGAGACTACCACCCAGGACCCTGAAGGTGAAGTTGTTGCTGAGCGTAGTGTTGGGTCACTATCAGTGGAAAGGGTTGAAAGCTGTCTGGCACAATTTCGTGGGGAACAGTTACAGGTCCCGCCCATTTTCTCAGCCTTGAAACATAAGGGTAAACCTCTCTATCACTATGCCAGGAAAGGTATAGCCATAGAGAAACCACCACGAAATATTACCATACACAGACTTGAACGAACAAATGCTGGTGCTGAAGTCAACGATTCTTCGCCATGGATTACCATACGAGTGGTGTGCAGTAAAGGAACCTATATTCGCACGTTAGGTGCTGATATTGGCGCTGCCCTCGGGTGTGGCGCGTACCTGACTGCCTTGCGGCGTGTCCGGAGCGGCTTGTTTGATATAAATAACAGTGTTCCGGGTAAATGCCTGATACAGGATGATGCCCGTGACAGGCTTTTGAAAAGCGTCTTATCTGTTGCTGATGTATGTAATCTGTTGCAATAATTCTGTGACGTGGTACATGGTATGAATAGATTAATGTTTGAACTGTCCCCGCCACCGGGACCTGGTAGGAATAAAAAAAATAAAATAGTTTTGCATATACAGAAACAGGAGGTTTGTCTTGGCACAATCAGCAGTTAAAAAAAATGAGATTATCGAGAAATTTAAGCTTCACCCTAATGATACCGGTTCTTCCGAGGTGCAGATTGCACTTATCACTGATAGAATTCAGTATCTCACCGACCATTTTAAAACCCACAAAAAAGATCATCATTCCCGTCAGGGGCTCTTGAAACTTGTTGGTCAGCGAAGAAGTCTTCTTGATTATCTAAAGAAAAAAGATGTAAGCAAATATCGTGATCTTATTCAGGCACTTGGTATCAGAAAATAGTTTTTATCTAAGAGATGCATTTGGCATTTCTTTATTGTAAATATGGCGCTAAACCTGGCGCCGATTGGTCATTCAGGTGTGTCATTGCTGCGATGTGGCAATGATACACCTGTTTTTTTTGATCAATCAACCATGCTGCAATAAGGCAGCTGGAGAAAATAGTTATGTTTAAGAAAGTTGAAGTTGTTGTAGGTGGAAAAACCATTTCGGTAGAAACCGGAAAGGTTGCCAAACAGGCAGATGGTTCAGTTATTCTGCAGTATGGTGATACAGTTGTGCTGGTTACCGCAGTAGCTGGAAAAGAGAATAAACCAGAACTTGGTTTCCTGCCACTCACCATTGAGTATCAGGAACGTATGGCCGCGGTTGGCCGGATTCCCGGTAACTATTTCCGTCGTGAAATAGGACGTCCAAGTGATCAGGAGGTTCTTACCTGCCGTATCATTGATCGGCCGCTGCGCCCTCTGTTCGCAGATGGGTATTTTTCAGAAACCCAGATTATTGCCACCGTACTTTCAGCTGATCAGCAGAATGACCCGGATATCCTTGCATTGAACGGCGCATCCTGTGCCCTCAGTATCTCTGATATTCCTTTTGAGGGTCCCATTGCCGGTGCCCGTGTAGGTTACATAGATGGTGAATATGTCCTGAATCCAACCAAGGATGAGCTTGAAAATTCCCGTATGGATGTGATAGTGGCCTGTACAGACAAGGCTGTGACAATGGTTGAAGGAAAGGTTGATACCATGAGCGAAGAAGAGGTGTTGGATGCCATCTTCTATGTTTTCGACGAAGTTCAGCCTCTCATTGATATGCAGAAAGACCTGCAGGGATCAAACGGAAAAGAAAAACGCGTTGTTGAGCCCCTCCCTGTTAATGAGGATCTTCTGGCAAAGGTCCAGAAAATCGCAGCAGCAGGAATGGAAAAAGTAATATCCACCGCTGATAAAATGGAACGTGGGCGGGTTTACGATGAACTCAAGAAAAGTGTTATTGCAGAACTTGATTCTGAGGGTGACAGTGCCAAAGAGATCGGCAACCTGCTCTCCGGATACAAAAAGAAGACCATGCGTGCCAAAATTGTGGATGAAGCTGTTCGCCTGGATGGTCGTGCCTTTGATGAGGTTCGCCCCATTAGCAGTGAAGTAACCTATCTTCCTCAGGCCCATGGTTCAGCACTGTTTACCCGAGGTGAAACTCAGGCAATGGTTACAGCTACACTTGGCAGTCAACGAGATGCTCAGCGTGTTGAGACCCTGCAGGGTGAAGATAATCGCCGCTTTATGGTCCACTATAACTTTCCTCCATACTGTGTTGGTGAGGCCCGTTTTCTCCGTGGACCATCCCGTCGTGATATCGGTCATGGAACCTTAGCTCTGCGTGGACTCTCAGCGGTGCTTCCTGATGAAGAAGATTTTCCTTACTCCATTCGTGTGGTTTCTGAGATCATGGAATCAAACGGATCATCATCAATGGCCACCGTCTGTGGTGGAAGCATGGCTATGATGGATGCTGGTGTTCCGCTGAAAGCACCTGTGTCAGGTATTGCCATGGGCCTCATCAAAGAAAACGATAAGGTTGTTATTCTTTCAGATATTCTTGGTGATGAAGATCACCTTGGAGACATGGATTTTAAAGTTGTTGGAACGGAAGATGGAATCACCTCGTTGCAGATGGACATTAAAATTGATGGTGTTGATCGTGAGATCATGGGGAATGCCCTTGCTCAGGCTAAGGAAGGTCGTATTCATATCCTTGCTGAGATGGCTAAAGGTATTGAAGCTTCAAGAACTGAAGTTGCAGAGCATGCTCCAAAATACTTTAGTTACAAGATCAATACTGACAAGATTCGTGATATCATCGGACCTGGCGGAAAGATCATTAAAGAGATGTCTGCCTTCTATGATGCCACCATTGAAGTTGACGATTCCGGTCTTGTGAAAATGTTCACCAAGGATGGTAGCAAAGCTGATGCACTCTTGAATAAAATCAAGGAAATGACTGCCACAGCCGAGATCGGTAAGGTTTATAAGGGTACTGTGAAGACCATTAAGGACTTTGGTGCCTTTGTTGAGATTCTGCCCGGAACCGATGGTTTGGTTCATATTTCAGAGCTTGCCAACGAGCGTGTTGCCAAGGTTACTGATGTTTTGAAAGAGGGTCAGGAGCTAGAAGTTAAGGTCCTTGAGGTTGATTCCCGGGGTCGTATCCGTCTGAGCCGTAAAGCACTGCTGTAATAAATTTCGGTAAAGAGCTTGATAGTCCGAGGGCTGTTCCAAGTATTTTGGAACAGCCTTTTCTTATTAATCACTGCGTTGTTTTTAGGGGGTAAGCAAGTATCACAGTCTCTTAGAAAACTGTAAGTCGGTCATAAAAAACACTAGGTACAGGTAGAGAGAAATCGATCTTCAGCGCGGGGACAGCTAGATGCTGTGAAAAGAGAAACATCTGTTGTTCTTTTACTCCCTCCTTCTTACCATATTTTCTGTCTCCCACAATGGGATTACCGTATTCTGCTAGTTGAACACGGAGCTGATGTGTCCTTCCGGTGTGCAACTTGGCCTGCAGTAATGTTCGTTTTTTTCCATGCTTCAGCACTATAAATTCACTGATAGCCTCTTTTGCACCATTCTTGTCATTCGGGTGAACCCGCACCCTGTTTACTTCTTTCTTCAGGAAGTTTTTGAGAATAAATTGCTCTTTCCGTATGCTTCCTTCGACAAGCACAATGTATTCCTTTTCAACGGCATGTTGTCGAATCAGAGCCGATAGTTTTCGTGCTGTCATTTGATTCTTGGCTCCCATAACAACACCTGATGTCATTTTGTCGATTCGATGCACAAAACTGAATTGCGGATTTTTGGTGTGGCTGATGATAAGTTCCAAGAGTCCATATTTATGGCTGCTGCCACTGTGCATCACCATACCAGCAGGCTTATTGCAGAGGATTATGTTATCGTCTTGGTAAATGATTACCTGCTCCATCAGTTTTTGTTGTTGAAAAGAGAGTTGGGCAATTTCTTTGGTTGCGGATGGAGGCGAGGCTTCCCATACCCTGACAATATCACCTTCCTGCAGCCTGTAGTTCTGTTTTTTTTTCTTCCGGTTTACTTTGACATTTCCTTTACGTATCATTTTGAAGATGCCTGGCAAAGGGATTTCCCGGTACGTTTTTTTGAGGAACCTGTCGAGTCTGACGTTATGATAATCCTGGTTTATGGTAAATTCCATGAAGAAGTCCGCTTGAGTTTTCGGAGAAAAATATTGCAGATGGCTGATTTGTACCTTTTGAGAGGATTATTGGCAATGGTTTTTATGGCCTCATCCCTGATGATCAGGTATGGTGTGGCATGGATCAAAAAAAGATAACTGTCAATATAAGCTGGTTGAATCCCGAGGAGAGCAAGGATCTTTCGCTGCCTGCATACCAGTCCCCAATGGCAGCAGGAATGGACATTTCTGCTGCTGTTAAGGAACCTTATGTTCTCGACCCAGGCGAGATCTATCTGTTCCCCAGTGGTTTTTGTGTTGCTATCCCATCTGGTTATGAAATTCAGGTACGACCAAGAAGTGGTCTTGCGGTGAAGCATGGAGTCACCGTAATAAACAGCCCTGGAACCATTGATGCTGATTACAGGGGAGAACTGCGGGTGGCACTCATTAATCTTGGGAAAGCTGCTTTTACTGTAAATCGTGGTGACCGTATTGCTCAGATGATTCTATCCCCTGTGGTACAGGTGCAGTTGAAAGTTACTTTAAGCCTTGATGAGACAGAACGTGGCAATGGTGGTTTTGGGCACACAGGGATCAGAGGGAAATAAATAAACCATGTATTTTTCAGTTCTTGGTTCCGGTAGTAAAGGGAACTCCCTCTATATCGAATCAGGTAGTACCTCCATTCTTATCGATGCTGGCTTTTCCGGTAAAGAAATATCAAAAAGAATGGCCGTCCATGGAAAGGTTCTTGAAAATCTCGCAGGGATTTTTCTCACCCATGAGCACGGAGACCACATTTCAGGTGCAGGAGTCATTTCCAGGCGTTGCAGAATTCCCGTTCATGCCAATGAAGGAACCTTTCGTGGCAGTGATAAAAAAGTAGGAAAGCTTCACAAGAGAATAGAGTTTGAAACCGGGAAAGCTGTGGTGCTGCAGGATCTTGAAGTAAGATCATTCAGGATTTCCCATGACACCAGAGATCCTGTGGGATTTCTGGTCAGCGACGGTCATGTCCGCCTTGCTCTGTGTACAGACACAGGAAAAGTGTCACAGCTTGTTGCCAACAGACTGAGTGGTTGTGATGCTGTGATTCTGGAGTTTAATCATGATCCTTTGATGTTGAAACAGGGGCCTTATCCACTTTCGCTGCAGCAGCGGGTTCGTTCCAGCCAGGGACATCTTGCTAATGAAGATGCAGCATCCTTTTTGCAAACCCTTCTGCATGACAGAATTCAGCATATCATTCTTGCCCACTTAAGTGAAACAAACAATACCCGGAATCTTGCGCTGAAGAGTGCTGAATCTGTGATCCATCCGGAGCATCGCAGGGGACTTCATGTTGCTGGCCAGTCAAATCCCACTGAGCTATTTGAGCTTTCTTGATTGTATTTAGTTTGTTGAAACCAAACAGAAAATACGCGTTTTGCAGAGTAAATTTTCCGGAGTCTATACCTGACTGCATATTCATCTGACTTCCGGCATTTTTGAGAGTTCATCATAATTAACCTCTGTTTGCATATATACTTATCATGTCAACAGAAATTATTATTACAATCAGCATTCTGGCAAGAAATTTTGGTCTCCTTCTTTTTACTAAACTGTCGGCGGGGACAGCTCATGCGGGAAGTCTGAGCTGCTTTTCTTTGTCAAGTTTGGGGTTCTTTTTATAGAGCAGAATGGTTTTTCCAATGATTTGGACCAGGCTGCTTTCACTACCGATTGAGAGTGTAGTAGCTGTCTCCTGCCTGGAGACAGGACTACTCTTTCCGACTTTCACTTTGATCAGTTCGTGGCGGCCCAGCTCAAGTATTGTTGCGGTGATGATCTTCTCGCCGAGTCCTTCCTTTCCAACGGAGACGACGGGGCTCAGGTTGTGGCCCAGGCCTTTGAGGAATTTTTTCTGTTTGGATGTCAGTTGTGGACCGGCTTTTTTTTCGTCTGTATTTTGTTTGTTCATGTTCGTTTATTGTATTTTATGTTGATTTAAATAAACAATCCTGAACCCGTGACGGCTTCAGAATTGTTTTTTTGAACCCACTGATATGGCCATTATTATAATAATGAATGGGTGATTTTTTCTTGTGCCATGATGTTGAGAAAAGTTCTCATTACAGGAAGGACACTAGCTGATAAGATTTTTTATGATTTCGTAACCTCCAACATAGGTTCCGATGGAAGAACCAAATCCTGTGAAGAGAAAGACCAGAAAAAGTCGTAATAGCTTGTTTTTCCACCATCCTTTTATGGTTCCCATGTCCTCCCCAACGGTTTCAAACTCGCGAACTACGGGTGGAGTCCGCATTACCTGGATAAATGCGGCAACGTACCCGGCACCTATAACAGGTGTAAGACTTGTTACAGGGGCCGCAGCAAAAGCACCAATGACTGTTAAAGGGTTGGCAAAAGCAAGTATGCCGCCAATTGCTGATGGTATACCATTGGCCATAATCCAGTAGAGTAAATTGGCGCCGGCATCAGTTATTCCCTTCTGTACTCCAATGGTGACCAGCGAGCCAATGATAAGGAGGGGGATGGACCAGCCAAGAAGTTTCCAGATTTTTGAGATAGGTGGAATGGTATTGATAGCTTCGAGTTCACTGCTGTGGTCTTCATTAAACAGTTTTTTGATACCTTTCACGTGACCTGCCCCAACCACGGCAACCAGACGTTTACCTTCGGCGGCTTTTATTTTCTCAGAAAGGTAAATATCCCTTTCATCGATAAGGACTCTCTTGACATCGGGCAGTGCTTCCCCCATTTCATCCATCAGGTCTGAGAGGACATCTTTCTGTTTCATTTCAGCCAGTTTTTCTTCACTGATCTCTGTTGAATCAAAAAGTGAGGAAAAAAGGGTGACCAAGAGGTAGCCTTTTTTGAAGAAGCCGGTGGATTTCCATGCCCGGCGCAGGGTAATTCGGACATCCCGATCACAAAGTGCGATTGGAATATCGTGGGCCTTGGCAGTTTCAGCAGCTTTGAGTAGTTCGGCTCCCGGGGTTACACCAAGTTGGTTACCAAGTTTTTTCTGGTATGAGGCCATAAGGAGATTGATCATAAGGGTGGAGAGTTGTTTGTCTTTAATGATCTGTTTCAAGTCCAGAGACTGCCATTTCTTTTTCTGAGTAAGGGCCTGATAGCGTTTTTCATCAAGTTCAATGCAGACACAATCAGGTTTTTCCCGGCTGATGACCTCTTCCACAAGGTCAACTGACTCCTGTGATATGTGGGCAGTGCCGATGAGGAGAATGGTTTTTTCCTCATGGGTAATGGTATGGACATCTACTTGAGCTTCCGTGGGGCTTGCTTCTGGGTTTGTCATTGTATAATAAATGTAAAATAAGGTTTTTAAGATGTTATTGCCGGAGGGCAGTCCTGTACCTGACCCACAGAGCTTTGAAAAGGGGCACCCTGATATTACGATTGGAGGAGAGTAAGTTCCTGGTCAGTAACCATCACAGCTTGTCAGACATTCCTGATCTTGAGTTTTATGCCGGGATGGATCCGGTTGGATTTAAGCTTGTTCCATGCTTTGAGTTGTTTGGTGGAGAGGTTGAATTTCCGGGCAATGGCCCAGAGTGAGTCTCCCTGGCGAACCTGATACCAACTGATTCTGGTAACAGACTGGGAGGTGCTGTCTGTGACAGGATATTTTTTCTGTTCAGCAAGGGTGATAATTGCTGAAAGCGTATCCGGTATAGTGGTGATCCGGGGGGCCCGATCCTTCTTTATGGTAATGGATACGGTTTTACCAGCCCCCTCAATATACAGAGCCAGCTGCTGGCCGGCACGAATTTTGTGAACACTCTTAAGACCGTTCCAGTTGACAATCAAGCTAACAGGGACATTGTACGCTCTTGCTATCTTTGAAAGGGTTTCCCCGGGTTGTATTGTGTGTAGGAGAAGATCATTTGCTGCAATACGCTGCTCTTCGCCTTTGTTTATCAGGCGGTATCTGGTGGTACTGTAAGGGATCCGCAGGTGGTTACCAGCAAGGAGTTCGTTGCTGCGCAAGTTGTTGATTTTCAGGAGAGTGGTTTTGTTGATGTTGTACCGTTTGCAGATTTTGGACAGGCTGTCTCCTTTCCTGATTATATGGGTTTTGTAACCAGTACTTACGACAGTATTCAGTCGAGGCAGATTGGCCTTGGCGAGTTCGGTGGTACCCAGGGGAATTTGAACATTGTAGTGACTTTTGTTCAGCGGGGTTTTTCCTGTCTTTAGTTCCTGGTTGAGCTTTTTGATTGTTTTGCTGTCAACGTTGCAGATGAGAGCAACCGCATCAAGGCTGAACCCAGGTCCCACACGGAGGGTTTCATATTTCAGTGGCTCCTGGTACTTGATATCTGTAAAACCGTATTGCTCAGGATTCTTGGCGATGAGGATAGCTGCAATGAGTTTGGGGACATAACGTTTTGTCTCCAGTCGCAGATAGCGATGCTGAGCGAGGCTCCAGAAATCATCCGCCTTATAACGTTTCAGGCCACGTCTGATTTTTCCTGGACCGGCATTATATCCGGCAACAGCAAGGTGCCAGTCGCCAAAATCTGCATAAAGATCTGAGAGAAAGGAGATAGCGGCACGGGTTGATTTCTCAGCATGACGACGTTCATCAACGTATTGGTCTATTCGCAGGTTGTACTGCTTGCCGGTTCCTTTCATGAACTGCCAGAGTCCGACTGCTTTGGCTCTGGAGTAGGCCCGCTGATTAAATCCACTTTCAATCATTGCCAGGTAGGCAAGATCTTCGGGAAGGCCGGCATCGCGCAGTTCTTTCTGGAACATGGGGAGGTATTTTCCGGAACGCTCAAGCCAGCGGTGGAAGGTCTTTTTCTGTCGGTTCTGGAATATATCCAAGTATGCTTCAACCTGTTTGTTGATGACAATCGGGAAATCATAGGTGGTTTCCTCTTCTTTGGTATTGACAACTAGTTCCCCATTGTCAGGATGCCATGTCCCTGTACGTCGCAGTATCTCGAGCTCTTCAGTCAAACACTGCTCTGTTTCCGCTTCAATTAGAAGGAGTTCCGGGTCGGTGGAAAGTGAGCTGACAGGAGAGGCAATTTCGCCGCTGGGCAGAGGGTATAAAACAGTTGTGTTCTGGTTGCCGCAAGAGGTAAGAGCCAGTAGAGTCAGACTTACCCATAAGATTTGAAACAAAATTGATGAGATTCGGAACATAAAAGTAGTAGTAAGGTAAGGGGAAATTGTGAATATATGAGTATGATGCAAGTCGTTAAAAGTTACCTGACAGGGTAAATGCATCCTTGAGGTATATGTATGAAAACGGTACAATCCCGTGAACTTTATTAGTTAAACTCGAAGCAGCTATAAATTGCAACAAAAAATAGTGCTGCCAGGTTTCAATAAACAGCCATTTTCACCGTGTTAGCAAAGGTTTATTTTCTGGAAGACTGAGGCGGTTTTACGTGTTTTTCTTATGTTAAAAAAAATATTCTTCTTTTTCATTTCTTTATTTCTGTTTGTGCTTCTGGCGGTTGCAGGAGCTTTATATTACCTGGTTGTTTTGAACCCTGGCCAGGAGATAGGCATTGAAAATATTCAGAGCATTCTCGGTAAGGAAAGTCCGGTGCTCTACAGCGACGGGGTAACTCCCCTTGGTGTTTTTTTTGATGATGCTCACCGCCAGTATGTGCGATGGGATCAGATTCCCGAGACTTTTGTAGATGCGCTTGTTGCATCTGAGGATAACAGGTTCTTTGAGCATTATGGTTTTGATGCGGTTTCCATCACCCGGGCAGCATTAAAAAATTACCAAGCAGGGAGGGTGGTGCAGGGGGGCAGTACCCTGACCCAGCAGACGGCTAAAAATCTCTTTAAGCGCTCTGGACGATCCTATGAGGCAAAACTGAAAGAACTGTTATATGCTCTGCGCCTTGAGTACCATTATTCCAAGCAGAAGATTTTTGAGTTTTACTGCAACCAGTTTTATGTTCGGGGAAACGGGCATGGACTTGGAGTGGCCGCACGATACTATTTTGATAAAAAAGTTGAAGACCTGACTTTGCTTGAAAGTGTTTTTATTGCAGGGAGTGTCAAACGTCCTAACTATTATAATCCCTTTAACAGGAAGTCGGCCTCTGCCAGGAAAGAAGTACGGGAACGGGTTAAAATTCGCATGGCCTACGTTTTGAAACAGATGCGGAGACTTGGTAAAATAAGCCAGAAAGAGTATGAGCAGGCACTGGCAACTGATATTTTCTTCACTGAAGGGCAGGTTGGGTATGCCCTCGATTACGTGATGGAAATGGTGAAAGATGCCGTGGCTACAGAAGAGGTGACAGATGCCCTTGAGGAACATGGCATCTCCAATCTTGCCACTGCAGGAGTTCGTGTTATTACCAGCGTTGATAAAGCCCTGCAGGAGAATACTCTCTATGCTCTGCGCCATGAATTGTCGAGGCTTGATGTGCGGCTGCGTGGTTATGATCGTGAAGAGATACAGAAGGAACTAGCCCAAACCAGTTATCGCGGGGATCAGGAAGTCAGAAAGGGCGCTTTTCTTTTCGGAACTTTGAAAGACGTCCAAGTTGACGAAACTCTTGGGCTGCCTGTTGCTCTCAGCGTTGATTTAGGTGGTGAGCGTGGTGTTGGCATAATTCAGAGAGATGGACTGGAAAGAACGCTGACTGCTTTTGTGAAATGGCAAAAAAATCGCTGGAGCGAAGTTACTGAAACAGATCTGGCATTGCTCACGGAACAACTGCAGAGTGGTGACCGGGTATGGGTCAGCGTCAGGGAAATTGATACGGATGGTACTGTCTTTCTAGATCTTGAGCGTTTTCCCCAGATGCAGGGTGGGGCCCTTGTTCTTCAGAATGGTATGATCAAAGCCATGGCAGGTGGTGTTGAAAATCGCTTTTTTAACAGAGCCATTTCCGCAAGAAGGAATATGGGATCGGCCTTTAAACCCTATCTTTTTGCGGCAGCTTTGCAACTGGGTTGGAATGCTGCAGATCTTCTCAGTAACAGGCGGGATGTTTTTGTCTTCCAGGGCCAGCCTTATTTTCCAAGACCAGACCACAGAATCAGCAGCGAAGAGGTCTCCATGAGTTGGGCAGGTGTAAGGTCTGAGAATCTGGCCTCTGTCTGGCTGCTCTATCACCTCTGTGACCGCCTTGCGAGTGATGAATTTAAGGAGGTCGCATCAAAGGTCGGACTTGCGCCTCGTTTTCGAAATAATAAAGAAGAGCCGTATACACGTTATAGAAACAGGATCAGGGATAAATATGGAATTATAATGAGCCGCTCTACTCTGCAGGAGGCCGCCTTCCGCAATGCTGTGCGTGACCTGGAGACAGATTTCATTTTTGAAGATCTTGTTCCTGAGTATGCTGTGCTCAAGAACCTCCATTACGGTCTGCAATTCGCCAAATTTCGAAAGGAGATTGATGAATCCCTGGCTGATCTTGAGATCAAGGAAAGCAAGACAAAAGAATTGAAATTCAGGAAAGAGCTGCTCAGGATTAATTATCTCTCTATGGTGTTGCGGCAAGAGCAACTCAGGCAGTACAGAGAAACCTTGCAGGATCGTGAAGAAATTGATCCTTTTGATATTGGATTTTTTTCAGAGCCAGCAGTACTCTGCTTTGATAACAGTTTGCAACAGTATGTTTTTGTGGAAAGAGAATACCTGAGTCCGGAACAGGTGCCTGTAGATCGAAAACGCCTGAAAGAATATTTTTCCAGTATCAGCGCGGAGAGTCAGAAAAATTTCTGGGATGCAGTATGGCTTGATGGGATTATGACATCGAGGGCTGTAGCTCTTGTCGAGAAACAGGTACGGATAGAATATCAAAGACTTGCAACACTCTCCCCATATAGCCTTGATGTTTTATCCGGAGTCAACGATTTTCGGGTTATGGTGGGTCTCAGG
The DNA here is from genome assembly GCA_026988015.1 of Desulfobulbaceae bacterium. Classification (GTDB taxonomy): domain Bacteria; phylum Desulfobacterota; class Desulfobulbia; order Desulfobulbales; family Desulfocapsaceae; genus Desulfocapsa. The sequence goes on from JALSMA010000042.1 coordinate 28,733, forward strand.
TATCTCGTAGAGCTTGGAAAAGAGATGGGGATTTCCAGTAAACTTGATCCTGTCCTCTCCTTTCCGCTTGGTTCCAATGTAGTGAGTTTGCTGGAAATGGTTCGCCTATATGAAGCCCTGGTAACAGGTTCTGTTTATCTTAATGGTGAAAATCCCGGAGTGAATACAGATCTGCTCACTGTGTTGGATCGGATTGAAACTGCCGATGGAGAGGTCGTGTATAAGGCAGTTCCCCGTAAAAAAGAACTGTTTGGTCCAGAACAGCGTCTTGCCCTAGGTGGAATTCTTGAGAATACTGTGAAATTCGGTACGGGCAGGTATGCTCAGGAGCATGCCCGATTGCCAGCCAAGGAAGATGCAGGTCTTGCGGAAGCAGAGGCCATGGATCTGGTTATTCCTCTTCTAGGCAAGACAGGAACTGCAAATAATTACACAAATGCCTCCTTTTTTGGTTATCTCCCTGCCGTATCCACTGGGGGAACCGGAATGGTAATTGAAGGCGGCTATTCCATTGGAGTGTATGTCGGCTTTGATAATAACAGGTCCATGCGGCGAAAATCCACTCGTATAACCGGGGCTGGGGGCGCATTACCTGCCTGGACAGACTTGGTTAATATCATACTGCGGGAAAAATCATACGCGGAACGACTGGACCCAGTAGACCTCTCTTTTTATGGTCTGACTCTGCTTCGTGAAGAGATCGGGCAGCTGAATCTAGGTGTCGATCGCAATGATGGTGGCAGGATATTGGAGCCTGTAGTTGAAGTTGATGATAATGATCGGGACACTCCGTCGATCATGACATTTGGACGACTGTACGAGACTGGAACCTTTGCGCCCAGCAGGTATTATGCGCCATTCTGGGGTGACTCTGCTAAGTTGATAGAGAGTGATTTGTAGAAATCCAGGGAACACCCTGTTGAATTCTCCACTTCTCTATGATACAACATGTCTATCTGCTTAAATGCGTGAATGCTGATGTGAAGTTGTTGTTTCTTCAACTCTGGATCCGTGAGTGTTCGCTGCCGATGCAGCTTGTTTTTTTTAAAAACATCTCTGATTACGAAGATTGTATCTGTATTTCAATATGTTATTAAAAAAAACGATCACGAAGATGTTACGGATTCAGGTTAACTTTAAAATAATAGACCAATGAAAATTCGCTACACTACTCTGTCTCTTGCCTTGTGTTGTTCTCTGCTTGCCACTGGTTGCGCCTACGACAAGAAGAGGATAGCTTCCCCTGCCAGCACCATGACAACCTCTCCAAGACTTGAGACAACAGAAGATCCGGAGCCCAAGGCTGTGATTCAACCTCGTCCGGTTGGAGGGACCAGTCAGCAGTATATGGATGATGATTTTGAACAGGATCTTCCCGGATTCGGCGATGTGGAAGATGGAACGGTGCTCCCAGAAATTCAATACGTGAAAGATCGGATTTTTGAATATGGAAGGAAGCTTGACCGGTGGAAGGAGTTGGATAATCAGGCAGTGGTGATGGATCTCGATGAAGAAGCCTCTGAAGAGATGGTGCGTTGCTTTAGGGATTTGCAAAAAGTTCTCAATGGGTACAGCCATATCCATGAATTACTGTTGCGGCAGGATTTTCTTGATTCTGAAAGTCAGATCTCCACCAGCGAAGTGCTGAGACTTGGTCAAAGGGATGTCGCCTTCCTTGAATCAAGTTGCGGCAGGTTGTTGAAGGGAGGGGATGATACTGGTGAAGGTTGGGAGCAGCGTGGCGAACAGGCGGACTTACCTCAAATAGAGACCCTTATAGAACGTTATGCTGGAAGCAGTGAGTTTGAAGAAGTGGTGCAGGTATGGCAGCAGATTCCGGAGAATCAGCTCGACAGGGTTCATTTGAATACACGGATTTCCTATGGCAATGCCCTGATGGCACTTCATCAGGAGGATGAGGCTGCTGCAGTGTATCAGGGAATCATCGATCTGATGTCAGCCTCTGATGACCAGCGTACCGATATCTTGTCTTTACGGAAGATTCTGGCTGATCTTTATACTGCCTCAGGTGACTATAAAAAGGCGGAAGAGCAGTATCTCGAGATATCAAAAGATTATAGTGACCTTGCCCGGATCGAAGATTGGGCTACACTGCAGCTTTCAATCCTTGACAGGAGTGAGGTGGGGAGTCCGGAATTGTTGGAGTACTCATCTCTTCTCAGAAACTATCTGGGGTACAGTCCGCAGCGGGATGGTTATAAGCTGGTGTGGCAGGCTGATAAGTTTCTGGCTGAGTATCCTTATTCACCAGTGTCATCCAATGTAGATATCATCAAGACATCTATTCTGAGTAGGGCTGATAAGTGGCTTGAAAGCTTTCTTTTTGAAGTTGACGTTCTGGCTGCTGATGAAAAGTTTCAGGATGCTTTGATGAAACTTGAAACCATTCCTGAAGATATTCTGAGCGGGGAGAAGCTGATAGAGGTTCGGAAGAAGAGTGACGATCTTACCTTGGCTGAAGCAGTGAGTCGTGAAAAGAAGAAGATAGAAAAGATGCAGGCCCAGCAGCGTCAGTGGAACGATGCACTGCTTCTCATTGATAAGGGGCTCTTTGATGATGCCATAGAAATCCTGACCAGCATGCTTGATACTGAGTATGCCTTGAAGGCTGATGCAAAGATTGCTGAGGTGTCCCTGCTGGCGGCAAGGGCAGAACGAAGAAAGGCGGCTGATTTGTTTATCCGATTTACAAAAACCACAGATATTGAATCCAAGAAAAAACTTTTGCTGGAATCGAGAAGAAGGCTTGTGGATATTCTAACTAAGTATCCTGATGTTGGCATAACCGAAAAGGTTTTGGGTAACATCAAGCGTGTGGAAAAAGAGATGGATGCTATAGACCCCATGCTCAGATCTCAGACAGATACGATGGAGGAGGAGATAACACCTGTGCAGGACGCCTTTAGTATTCCTGTTATAACTCCGGAGATCCAGGCACCTCTTGAGATAAAGACTATGGGTGAAGAAACCATCCGGTAGTTGTATCTGTAAAGAGCCTGGAAACACTTTCAGGCAGAAACAAAAAAAATCCCGGTCAGATTCTTCTGACCGGGATTTTTTTGTTTCTGAATCCGCGAGCCCTTGCCGGGCACTCCTTATCGTTCACCCCAAGGTACCTGTAACTGCATCTCAGTCGCCAGGTTCCATTCTGGACAATTGGTGTTTCATTTTGAAGCATCCAATTTGGGCCAACTTGTTTTTCCCATAATCTACAATAGCTACAGGATGTTTTCATGGGTTTGTTTCATAATGAAACGTGGGTTGCCGGTTTCATGATGAACGAGGTTTTTTTTCTGAATGATTTTCTTCCTTATCGGGGAGCGTGTTTAAGTCCCCACTTTCGTGATGTTTTTCCCGGTGTGTTTTTTTGTCTATTTAAGTAAGTTCTTTGGCACGCCCATTGCTATAATTCCTCTGTTCCATATCAGGAGAGAGGTGTTGAGACATAGAGATCCAGGATGAAGATTATAACAGGAGGAACGAAATATGAAGAGTGGGCAAGGGGAAGAAAAACGAATGAATTGTGCAATGATGTCAGTTGTGTTGAAGAATTAATGGAGGAAAAAATATCATGTTACATATGTATTTACCAATAGCAGGAAACAGCGTCAATGTGTTCCTGATATTAGGTCTTGGCGGTTTTGTTGGGCTGTTGTCAGGTATTTTCGGAGTTGGTGGAGGGTTTTTAATGACACCCCTGCTAATGATGTTTGGTATTCCACCAACGGTGGCTGCCGCATCAGACTCTAATCAGATTGTGGGGGCTTCAACTTCCGGGACTCTGGCGCATATGCGTTTGGGAAATGTGGATGTACCCATGGGACTGATGCTTCTTATCGGTGGTGTGGGAGGTGGTACTGTTGGAGTTCAACTCATTAAGCTGCTACGTGCCATGGGCAATGCTGATTTTCTCATTGCCATCACCTATGTCATCATGCTTGGTGGTGTTGGTGGCTATATGTTTTGGGAAAGTCTTCAGGGTTTGAAAAAGGATAAGCAGGGAATTGCGGTAACGGCTCAGGTTGAAGAAAAAGAATCTGTTAAAGGTGGTAAGACGTTTTTGCAGCGTCTTCCTATGCAATATAAATTTGAGAAATCTGGTTGTGAGGTTTCCATGCTTATGCCGTTATCAATTGGAGTTCTGGTTGGTATTCTGGCGGCCATCATGGGTGTTGGAGGTGGCTTTATCATGGTTCCGGTCATGGTCTATTTACTCCGGATGCCAATGCATGTTGTGGTTGGAACGTCATTGTTTCAGATCCTTTTCACTTGCATTAACGTAACCATAATGCAGTCTTATTCCAATCATACAGTGGATTTTGTTCTCGCTGTATTGCTGCTCCTTGGGTCAACGATTGGGGCTCAGGCAGGGACGGCGGTATCAAAACGTCTTAAGGCGGATCAGCTGAAGATAATGTTGGCAAGCCTGGTGTTACTGGTTTGTGTCAAGATGACAGCAGGTCTATTGATGACACCTGCCATTATGGTTGCCCTGAAAGGAGGACATTAAGATGAGTTTGATGAGACTGGTCAAAATTACGATAGCAAGTTTTCTGGGGGCGTTACTGCTGGTTCCATTCTTAGAATGTTCTGCCGATGCTGCGATGGGTGACGTATCCCTTGAGCTTGCCCAGGACACCATTGAGATCTCCACGTTCTACAATGGTACAACTCTGGAGGTGAGCGGTGATGTAGCAGTGGATGATGACGTTGTACTGCTGGTGAGTGGCCCGAGGGAAGAGGTTCATTTGAAGGAAAAAGGTAAGGTCGCCGGTTTTCTATGGATGAATAAAAAGGATGTCATATTGGAGAACACCCCTGCCGTTTATATGGTTTACACCCCGGAAGGGAGCAGCGAGAAGTTAGTCAGTACTGATCTGGGTACCGGGTACCAGGCATTACTATCAGATATCTCCATCATGCCGGAGTCTGCCGATAAGGCTTTTATTTTTGAGGAATATGTGAAGTTGATGGAACAGTCTGGTGTCTATGCTGTTCATGCTGCATCTGTTCAGTATGGCACGCCTGAAAATGGCATGAAAAGTTTTAAGGTTGTGCTTGTTATTCCTTCCAAAATGAAAGCAGGGACATACAGTGTTGAAGCTATTGCGGTGAAGGGTGGTGTTGTTATAGATCGGGCCCAGTCTGGATTGATCCTTAAACTTTCAGGGCTTCCTGCTGTTATCTCTTCCCTGGCCTACGAACGGCCCCTGCTGTTTGGTTTTATGGCAGTATTTATTGCAATTGCAACTGGTCTGCTGATCGGGGTTGTCTTCCGCGGCGGCGGTGGCGCTCATTAAAGTGAATTCGTTACGAGGAACAGAAAAGCACATGAGAAACTTTCTGCTGCAATTTGCTGAGATTTTTGTCAAGAAAAAGCACAGCAATACACCATTCAAAGTGCTGTTTGCCGATTTTAAGAAGAGTCTGGATTTGAACAATCAGATTCTGGATATCATAGGTGATGCCAATGATAAACTGAGCGGCGATTACATATTTGATGAGCACTATATCCACACCACCTGTGGACAACTGACGGATCTGCTACGGGAACTAATTGTAACCATTAATCACCTCACATCTCAGAAATATACGGGACTGTTTAACAGCTTTCATCGGATAGAGGAAGATCTGGCTCTTATTCTGCGGGGAAAGGTTTTGTCTCAGGATATACCACTTACTCTGCAGTATTCTGATATCACCAGAGATCTCGTTGACGCTGTGGGAGGGAAAAACTGCCATATTGCAGAAATTGGTTCGTACCTCGGCCTGAGAATTCCCCGGGGATTTGCAATAACAACATCTGCTTTCGAGTTGTATTGGAAGGCAGGGAATCTTGATAAATCTGTCGCTCAAATTAGGGAACAGTGGCTCGATGAGCAGCTCACTTTGTCTGAGGCCTCTTCAAGAATCCAGGAGCTGATTCTTAAGACTCCTGTACCGGATATCCTGGATAAAGCAATTCTTGCTGCAGCAGCAGAGGTTGTGGGGAAGGATGGTAGGGGAAAACCATGTTTCGCTGTCCGCTCCAGTGCCCTTGGAGAGGATGGTGTGACTTCCTTTGCCGGGCAGTATCAGAGTTGTTTGAGTATTCCCCCGGACCAGATTACCCGGGCCTATAAGCAGGTAGTTGCAAGTCTCTACAGTCAGCAGGCCATGGAATATCGGTTGAAAAAAGATTTCCGTTCCGAAGAGGTCGTGATGGCGGTTGCCTGTCAGCTGATGGTACCTGCTAAAGCCAGTGGGGTCATGTACACCTATGACCCGTTACGACCTGAGGGAGAAACTATATTAATCAGTTCAGCCTGGGGGCTTGGAGAGCCAATTGTAGCCGGTGCAGTTGCCACTGATCATTTTGTCCTTGAACGGAAACCACCCCATAAGGCAATTGAGATGCAGATTGTGCGAAAGGATGAGTCCATGGTTATTACGGGTTGCGGTGGGCTTAACAATGTGGCTGTCCGTGCCAGGCAGCGCACAGAACCAAGCCTGAAGGCCGGTCAGTTACATGATCTGGCTAAGACAGGTGTGTTGCTCGAGAGATACTTTAAGGCTCCTCAGGATGTTGAATTTGCCATTGATCAGGCGGAGCAGATTGTTCTCCTGCAGTCCCGACAGCTGCAGCTTCACTATGATCGTCTACCGCGGGCCTGTGACCTTTCCGGGATTGACAGAAGCTATCCTGTTCTTCTTCGGGGAAAAGGTGTTGCTGCCATGGAAGGAATTGCCTCCGGACCAGTATGGATCCTGGATGCAGAGAAAGATCTGACTGATTTTCCAATGGGCGCTGTTCTGGTGGCAAGACATGCTTCACCACAGCTTGCAAAAGTGATCCATAAGGCTGCTGGATTTATAACTGATATCGGTTCCACCACCGGGCATCTGGCAACGGTGGCCAGGGAATTTAGGGTTCCAGCTCTTCTTAATACCGGGGATGCCACCACCATTCTGCGTGATGGCTGTGAAATCACCATGGATATAGAGTGCCTGACCATCTATGAAGGGCAGGTCCCGGAGCTGCAGCACTACAGCCTTCAGGAGGAAGCCATTGAGGATATGTTTGAATATCGTCTGTTACGCCGGGTGCTCAGAAAGATAGAGCCCCTCAATCTTGTTGATCCTGAGAGTGATAATTTTACCCCGGAAAATTGTAAAACCTACCATGATCTCACAAGATTTATCCATGAAAAAGCTGTGGAAACCATAATTGATATCAGTTTTTATCATGCTCATCATAGAGACACCCAGGTTGGGAAACTCCTATGGGAGTATCCTCTTGATCTTGTGCTTATTGATGTAGGTGGGGGCATAGACGGGGAGCATACTAAGGGGATCCTGGCTGAACAGATTAGCTCTGTTCCTATGCAGGAACTGCTTCGAGGCATGTCTTGGCCAGGGGTCTGGGATATGACGCCGTCCAGGGTTGATTTTAACAGTTTTATGTCAAGTCTGACCCGGACAGAGCCAATACGAAACAGCAGCCCCGAAGATGTTGGACGTAACTTGGCTGTTATTTCGAGTGAGTATACCAATATAAATTTTCGGCTTGGATACCACTTCACCGTAATAGATGCTTATATCTCTGAAAACATTCTTGATAATCATATATATTTCAGGTTTTCCGGTGGCGTAACAGACACGGCGAGGCGTTCCCGACGAATCAAGCTCCTTGGTCGCATTTTGTCCCATTATGATTTTCTCTGTGAGGTTCACGGGGATACTGTGGTGGCCCGTTTGAAGAGAATGGACAGGAAAAGCATACTGAAACGGCTGTTTTTACTGGGGTTGCTTGTCGCCTATACCCGACAGCTGGATGTCAAAATGATAAATGACACCAGAATAGATCAATATTTCAAAGAAATACAAACCATAATGGAGGAGAGCAATGACAACTGAACAGACCAGTATTTTGATCCTGGATGATGAACCCATCGTGAGTAAGCGATTAAAACCATCTCTTGAAAAGAAAGGGTATGAAGTGGAGACTTTTACCAGGAGCGCTGATGCTTTGCAACGGGTGATGGAGAGACATTTTAATATAGTGATAACAGATCTTAAGATGGAAGGTATGGATGGTATGCAGTTTCTCACCGAAGTCAAAGAGCGGTACCCTGATACTGAGGTGATCGTTATAACAGGATTTGCGACCATGGCTACTGCAAAGGAATCGTATAATAAAGGGGTCTTTGACTTCCTGGCCAAGCCCTTCAAGTTAGGGGAAATATCCGAGGTTATTGCCAAGGCAGAAAAAAAAATAAAAAGACTTGAGAGGTGAGGAAATGCTGAAAACACTACTTTATATAAATGAAGACCTAGCGTCAAGTATTGCTCTGCGTTTTACAGATTATCTAAGTCGTTTTGTGAACCTTTCACTCTTTGTTGCCCATGTGGAAGAGCCGGATGAAAAAGAACAGGTGGGAACGGGTTGGGTACGTCGCACCTGGGAAGATGGTGTGGCTTCCAGTGGGAAGAGGCTTGTTGATCGGATGTTACGAACCGAAAATATTAACTGTCCTTTGGCTGGCCGCCCCAAAATCTTTGTTGGTGAAATGGAAAGAGAGATGATTTTCGAGCTGCGCAACGGCCTCTATAAATTGTTTATAAAGGGGTACCTTGACTCTGCTGATCCAGAGCCGTTTTACGACCTTATCAGCTCGTCACTCTGCGAAGAAATGTCATGTCCGGTGTTAGTGGTGAAAAATCTTTCGCTGAGCAAGAGGTGTGCTCTGCTTTGTGCAGACGGCGTGGACCCAAGGACACTTGTGGAACAGTCCATGGAGATAGTTGGTGAGTCAAGCTTTGAACTCGACATCGTCTATTTTAAATTTCAGGAAAGTGATCAGGTCCAGATCCTGGACAGCCGAGAGGGGGGAAGCAATTTAAGGGAGACCGAGTCTCTCCTTGCTGCAGCTGGTAAAACTGTAGCGAACACCATCGTACTAACCGGTGTGCCGGAACAGATTGGAGATTACTTGAAAGAGTATGCACTGGTGGCTTCCACCATGCCAGGGAGAAAGAGCATGCATATGTATGTGCTGGCCCATTCACTGGCATCGGTGCTTCTAGTACGGGACACTGCACAAAAACAACAATAAATCAGATTGAGAAGAGGATTGTAATGAAAATATTAGTTGCACTGGATGGAAAATCTTATAGCAGGGGAATTGTAAAAGAAGTGGCCCGCCTGTCTGAAGGTACTCTCGCTGATGTCGTCTTTCTTGGTATCCAGGATTCGAAAACCAAGGTGTCACAGTCGCTGCAGATGCTTCTCCATGAGTATCAGCAGGACCTGTACAGCTATTTCAGGCCGGATGAATTGCCCTATGCTGATTTTTCACTTGAGAAGTGGCAGAAGATCGCCAGTGGTGACTGGAAGGTGTCGGCAGCTGGTATGAAAGAATTCACACTTCGAATCAGAAGTGGTAGTGTGGCCAAAGCGGTGGTTGCTGTTGCCGGTGAAATGGAGTGTGATCTGGTGATTTTGGGTTGTGATCTTAAGTGTGGCTGTGAATGGGATGGTGAGATAAACGTTCCGCTACGGATAGCCGAAGATGCACCCTGTTCGGTGCTGGTTATAAAACAGAGCGGTAATACCCAGGAAATTGTATCCATTCTTGACCAGTCTGAGGTTCATCAGGAGGCCATGGAAATGATAAATCAGCTGGTAACCCTTCATAGCGCAGGTCTCAAAATTATAGGCGTTCAGGAAAAGAATGAAGACAAAAACGATATGCTGGAACAGCGTATGGTTGAGTTGCTGAAATACTATAATGATCGGGCGGTGAGTGCGTGGGTAAAAGTGATAGATAGTGCCATGGTGACAGACTACGTGACTGAATCTTCCCGAAAGGCAATAATTGCCCTTTGGATGGGAGGTAAGCAATCTCTTCTAAAACGGTTGTTTTCCCACAGCATGGTGGATAAGCTTCTCAGTACTTCGAGCTCCTCGGTGTTTATTCTCAGGTAGAAGTCGGTAGTGATGAGCTTGTGGTCTAACGTTGTTTTTGTGGGGAAACACATCCATTTCCTGATCAATGGTTGTTTGTAACTGGTTCTGATGTTTTTTCAGGGAGAGAAAACCAAATGAAAATACCATGCTTTTTTAGTGCCTGTACCATCAGGAAACGTTTGATTATTATCAACTCCATGACCATTGGTTTTGTTTTTGTCCTTATTTCCATTTATACTTTTCAGCTGATTGCGGTGGAGAATAACTTGATAATGATGGAGCAGGTTGATGACCTCTTTAGCTCCATCCTCGGTCTACGCAGGTATGAAAAAAATATCATGCTGAAGCTTGATGAGGGTAATGTTGCTAGGGCAATCAATTCAATATCAACAATTGAGATGTACCTGAAGTCTTTGGAGCCTGAAATATTGACGGAAGAGGGGAAGGGGCTTTATACTTACCTTAAGAACGACTTCGACAGTTATGAATCCACTTTTAAGCACTGGTGTTCGGAGGGAAAATGTCTTGAACAGTTCCCGGATAGTAAAGATTTTCGCCTTATCCGTCAGCAGGGACAGAATCTGGTAGAGTCAGCTGCAGAACTTGCCAGGCTTAATCGACAAACAATAAGCCGGAGGTTCAAAACAATTCTTTTTTGGCTAACCTTTTTGCCAGCGATTGTTTTTTCAATCGGAGTGCTGCTATTTTTTTCACAGGTCAAAAATATTCTAGATCGTCTCGGCTCTCTCAAAAAAGCTACCAAGAGCCTCGCAGCTGGCAAGTTTAAACCCATCGTAACTACTGGTTCTCCAGATGAAATAACCCAGTTAATTCGTAACTTTAACCAGATGGGAGTTGCACTTGAAGAAAAACAGGAACAGTTGATTCAGTCAAAAAAGATGGCCTCCATTGGCACCTTCTCATCGGGTATTGCTCATGAAATAAATAATCCCCTTAATAACATCTCACTTTCCACAGATACTTTACTGGAAGAAATAGATTCCATGGATTGTGAGGAGAGAAAAGAGATTCTTGATGACATTATGGCCCAGACTGAACGTGCCAGTAAGATAGTGCGGAATCTGCTGGATTTTTCACGAGCGCAGTCATCGGAAATGCAGGTACTGTATATAGACTATATCCTTCATACCACGATGGATCTTATTGCCAATGAGTTGCAGATTCATCAGATAAAGCTGGTGAAAAATATTGCTGACAGAATGCCGGAAATAAATGGTGATTTACAACAGTTGCAGCAGGTATTCCTGAACCTGATAATTAATGCAGAACAGGCCATAGGGGAGTCCGGAGAAATAACTGTAAAATCAGGTCCTTTTGATGAAAAATATATTCGTACAGATATAATTGACAATGGTCCCGGGATCATTCAGGAGAATCTGGAGCAGATATTTGATCCATTTTTTACAACCAAGGAAGCTGGTAAAGGGACAGGACTGGGCCTATCCATAGTTTATGGTATAGTAAAAAAACATGAGGGTTATATTGAAGTGACGTCTGTTTTGGGAAAAGGTACGACATTTTCGGTGTATCTTCCAATTTGTCAAGGCGATAAGAAGGGTACAGACTGACATGATAAGTGTTGCGGTAATAGATGACGAGGAAACAGCCAGAAAGATGACGGCTCGTATTCTTGAAAAGGCTGGTTATACGGTTGAGACCTTTGGCAGTGGTTTGCCTTTTCTTCGGAAGATGGAGGCGGAAGCTTTTGATATAGTTTTTTTGGATCTGCAGCTCCCTGACATTGGGGGATTGGAAATCCTCTCTCATGTAAAGTCTATTCACTGCTGGACTCAGGTGATAATTGTGACAGGTCATGGCACAATTGAGAATGCTGTTAAAGCTACCCAGAAAGGAGCTTTTCAGTACCTTACCAAACCATGTCGCAGCCATGATATCTGTCTTATGGCCGCTCGGGCAGCTGAAAAAATAGCATTACATCGTGAAAACGACCGACTTCGGTCACAGGTTGATACCCATGGGCTGTTATCGGGTTTTATCGGTAACAGTAAGGCGATGCAGGCGATATTTACGACAATCAGAAAAGTGGCCCAAGTAAATTGCAATGTACTGCTCGAAGCAGAAACAGGGACGGGAAAACAACTGACGGCACAGGCGATTCACGATCTTGGGCCTAGAAAGAATGCCCCTTTTGTATACTTTAACTGCGGAGGTTTTACCGAGGAGCTTATCTGCAGTGAACTTTTTGGGCATGAGAAAGGTGCCTTTACCGGAGCTGACAACTGTAAGATTGGGCTGCTTGAATCTGCTGCAGGTGGAACAGTTCTCCTCGATGAGATCAGTGAGATGCCTCTGTCCATGCAGGTTAAATTACTCCATGTTCTCCAGGAACGGCAAGTGCTTCGTGTGGGGGGAACCAGGCCCGTAGATCTCCATATTCGTATTATTGCAGCGACAAATCGGAATCTGAAACAGTGTGTTAAGGAGGGATTGTTTCGCGAAGATCTCTATTATCGCTTAAATGTGGTATCCATTCGACTCCCACGACTCAGCGAGCGCAGGGATGACATTCCACTTCTGGTGCATCATTTTATTGGCCGGGTGAACAAGGCTTTTTCCAGAGAAATCCGGGGTATATCACCAGAGGCTTTGGAGTTGTTGATGCATTATGATTTTCCTGGAAATGTTCGGGAGCTTGAAAATATCATACAACACGCTGCGGCCTTGACTGACGAAATAAAGTTGCTGCCGGAGGATCTGCCGGCAAGACTTCGTAAGGTTCATCAATGGGATAATATCTCTACAGAACTTGTGGCCATGGAAGAAATGGAAAAACAGTATCTGGCCCGAGTGTTGGCAAAAACCGAACACAATATAAAGGCTGCTGTCAGTATCCTGAAAATACCTAGAACCACACTCTGGAGAAAAATCAAAAAATATAACATTACGCAGACTTTCCCGTCAGGTGAAGACTCTTGACACGTCCCTTCTTCCTCAGGTGTACTTCCTTATCCTGAATATTTTGATCATAGACATGTTCATGTATGTTGATCTTTCCTGTCCATAAAGATGTGATTTTGAGGCCCCGTGGGATCAGACTTTTGAAGTTGCTGTAATTGTGGTAGTGTTGTAGGCTGTTTTCATTGATTTTTGGTGGAATTGGAGTGACTTATTGTTGTATGGAGCATCTGTCGACTTGGTTTCTGGGTGAGAATAAGTTGCAGGCGTTTTTTCAGGTCACTCCGAACAGTGTTTTGTGGAAGCAGGTTGGGGTGCTTCTTGTTACGGTCGTCACCTTCTCTTGCAAAGCTGATTATTATCACTTTCTTCTGCATAACGTTCTTATTTGATTGATGATGCAGTGTGAGTATGCTGCCAACTTCCAGGATCTGAATGGCCAACGATAGCCAGGCATTTCTGAATCGTTGCTTCCTGTTTGATATTGAAACAAACGAGAAGGGAGAGATCTATTCTCTGGGCGCGTGGTATAACGGCAAAAAATTTAACAGCCGCCAAGGTCGAAAGGTTAGGAGAGAGGAACTGGCCGAATTTGACACCTTTGTGAGTGGCGCGGAGTTTGTTCTTGGTCATAACATCCTCTCTCATGATCTTCCATGTCTGCATGAACGTGCACCGACCCTCGCCATCCTGCAGAAGCCGGTTGTTGATACCCTCTATCTCTCGCCCCTGGCCTTTCCGGAAAACCCCTATCACAGACTGGTAAAAAACTATCAAATAGTCAGAGACAGTATTAATAATCCGGCGGAAGATGCCGTACTGGCCGGTAAAGTTTTTATCGAACAGTGGGATGTGTTTTTACAGCTGCTGGCTGGTGGGTCCGACACCCCTCTGATTTACAGAGGATTCTTTCACCAGGTTGACAGGTTTGCTGGGATTTCTGCAGCTTTTGAAGCGATGGGTGTACCGCTTGTGGCTGGAGATGACCTTTATGATGCCTTTTCCTGGTGTATTCAGAACGATGTTTGCAGAGATGCCCGCAATAGACTTATCGAACAGCTTGTTGACGGGAGAATGGAACACCCTCCATTGGCCTATGTTCTCGCCTGGTTAGTTGTTTCCGGAGGGAACTCTGTTCTGCCACCCTGGGTTCGACATCATTTCCCGGTCGTTCCCACCATTATCCATCAGTTACGGGAACAACCCTGCACCAATCCCCACTGTGATTATTGTAAGACAAATCATAATCCCAAGTTTTTCCTGAAGAATTATTTTGGTTTTGAGGATTTTCGATCGGCACCAGCCACTGAAGATGGCCAGAGTCTGCAGGGTGTAATTGTCAGTGCTGCTGCCCGTAACGCATCTCTTTTTGCCACCTTGCCCACAGGGGGAGGGAAGACCCTCTGCTATCTGCTTCCTGCCTTAATGAGGTATCGCCGGTGCAACAGTCTGACTATCGTTATTTCTCCATTGCAGGCCCTGATGAAAGATCAGGTGGAAAATTTCTCGAAACAGACTGGGACCACTTTGGCTGCCGCCATTAACGGAATGCTCTCAATGCCAGAAAGGGGTGAGGTGATGGACGGGGTTCGCCTGGGAGACGTTGGTGTTTTGTATGTCTCACCGGAACAATTGCGCAATCGCTCCTTTGTTCAGACCATCAGTCAGTGTGAGATAGGTGCCTGGGTTTTTGATGAAGCCCATTGTCTCTCTAAATGGGGTCATGATTTCTGACCGGATTACCTCTATTCCATTCGCTTTATACGTGAATTTGCTCAGCAGGAGAAGTGTAAAATTCCACCGGCACAGTGTTTTACTGCCACGGCAAAGAAGGATGTGCAGTCTGAAATTATCGATATAATCGGACGAGAGCTTGGGCTGCGGATCCTCACCTTCGCTGGTGGCCATGAGCGGGATAATCTGCACTACGAAGTGTGGCCGGTTGACAAGTATGAAAAGGACCAGGAAATTCTGAACATACTGAAAAAACGCTATGACAATTCAGGTAGTGTGGTCATTTACTGCGCCACTCGTAAAAATACCGAAAATCTAACGGAGTTTCTGGTTACTGCAGGCTACAGGGTGGAGGCATTTCATGCCGGCCTTGAGCCTTTTGTCAAAAACCGCATTCAGGACGATTTTATTGCCGGTGAAGTTCCAGTCATTTGTGCCACCAACGCCTTTGGCATGGGAATCGACAAGGATGATGTGCGGCTGGTGATCCATGCAGATATTCCCGGTTCTCTGGAAAATTATCTCCAGGAGGCCGGACGTGCAGGGAGGGATCGTAATGTGGCTGAATGTATCCTTATTTTCACTGAGCAGGATGTGGAAGGTCAGTTTCGAATGAGTAGCAGCTCGAGGTTAACGCAGAGAGATATTGCCCAAATCCTGAAGGGGTTGCGTCATGCAGCAAAGGATAATGGTCAGGTAGTGTTGACCACCGGAGATATTATCAGGCTTGATCAGGTTGAGATTGATGAGGATGAATTCGGCCAGGATAGGGACACCAGAGTTAAGACAGCAGTTTCCTGGTTGGAGAGGGGAGGATTTCTCCATCGTGACGAGAATAATACTAATGTTTTTCAAGGAAAACCACTAGTTCGCAATATGGAAGAGGCTGAAGAAGAGATCGGAAAACTTGGTCTTTCCAGGAGGCAACGTAAGCGCTGGCTGGATATCCTAACTGTTCTGATGGAAATTCCTCCTGCCAAGGGATTCAGTGCCGACGAACTTGCAGTGCTGAGCTCTTTTGCCACTACAGACAACGACTCTGAGAAAGGAACCGAGACTCAGAGAGTGCTCCGGACCCTCGAGGATATGGCCAAACAGGGGCTTCTTTCAAAGGAGACAGTTCTGTCGACTTATATCCGCTTTAAAATCAAAAATAGTTCGGAGAAACTTCTCAAACGATTCTGCCTAGTGGAAAATGATTTTCTGAAAATTCTTGAAGAGACGGTACCGAACGTGGTGCTGGATAAACAGCTGGTGCTAGATTTGAGACAAGTCAACCAACGCCTGATAGATATGGGGCACAGTTATTGTACACCTGGGAGTTTGGGTTTGGTGCTTCGGGGGTTGAGCCGTGACGGTAAAGGATTAGCTGGTAAGAAGGGAAGCGTTAGTGTCAAATCAAGGGGCAACAGTCAATTTTCAATAATGATCCACCGTGACTGGAAGTCACTGCGTAAAACCGTCACCATCCGCCAGCAGGCCGCCCATGTTGCGCTTCAGATAATCCAGGCTCAACTCCCGGCAAAGACAGGGCCAAGTGCTTCCTTGCTGGTGGAATTTACGCTGGAGAGGGTCGTTGAGGGGCTCAAGAAAGATCTGGTACTCTTTTCAGAGCTTAGGGACCCGCTGGCAGCGACGGAACGGGCTCTGACCTTTATGCACGAGCAGGGGGTGATACTGTTGCAGCAGGGATTGGCTGTCTTCAGGCAAGCCATGACTATTACCATCGAGGAGGAGGCAAGGGGCAGGCGTTATACCAGGTCGGACTTTGAACCCCTGAAAACCCATTACTCCGAAAAAAACTTTCAGATCCACGTTATTAATGAGTATGCCCGTTGTGCAA
The DNA here is from genome assembly GCA_026988015.1 of Desulfobulbaceae bacterium. Taxonomy (GTDB): domain Bacteria; phylum Desulfobacterota; class Desulfobulbia; order Desulfobulbales; family Desulfocapsaceae; genus Desulfocapsa. The sequence goes on from JALSMA010000042.1 coordinate 45,217, forward strand.
TGAAGAAAATAAGTGTGGCCATGAATTTGGTGCAATCATACTTCAATGATGAAAAGAATGAATTTGTAAAACGATTCTTTCCAGGTAAAGAGGAACTGCTTGAACGGGCTACCAGTGAACAGTCCTATCAGCGAATTGTTGAAGATCTGCACAACCGAGCTCAGGAGGGTATAGTTGCTGCATCCACCGACAGCAATATGCTCATCATGGCTGGTCCTGGAGCCGGGAAGACCAGAACGGTTGCCCATCGGGTGGCGTATCTTCTCCGGGTGAAACGGGTGAGGCCCCAGGCGATTCTGGTACTTTGTTTTAACCGCAGTGCAGCCATCGGCTTGCGGAGGAGGTTACGGGACCTGGTGGGTAAAGATATGAGCCGGGTTACAACGTTGACCTTTCATGGACTGGCTCTAAGGCTGACAGGACGTTCTCTGGTTCGTCGTACAGGCGGTCCTGTGAGGGATGAAATTGATTTTTCCAACGTTATTCAGGATGCCATCGTCCTGCTCAAAGGGGGGCGTGGTGTCGTTGGTTTTGGTGAGGATCAGCTAAGGGCCGCTTTGATGGCACGGTTCAGCCATATCCTGGTGGATGAGTATCAGGATATCGACGAGGAACAGTATGAGCTGGTATCTTTACTGGCCGGGCGGGCGCACACCGAAAAGGAAGAGAAACTCTGCATCCTGGCGGTGGGAGATGATGACCAGAATATTTATCACTTTCGTGGTGCAAATGTTGATTTTATCAGGCGATTCAAGGTTGATTATCAGGCAGATGTCCATTACCTGACCGAAAACTATCGGTCTACTGCCAATATTATTCAAGCTGCAAACTCCCTTATTGCACTTAACCGGAACAGGATGAAGGGCGCACATCCCATTGAGATTAACAGGGCCAGGGCAACCTTGCCGCCTGGGGGTAACTGGCAGCTTAGTGATCAGACCGCTTTCGGGAAAGTCCAATGTCTGCGGGTAAAGGATATCATTTCCCAGGGATTGATTTTGCTGGAGGAATTACTGCGCTTACAAAGTTTGAGTAGTGACTTTAATATAAACAGTTGTGCTATATTGGCAAGAGAATGGCAAGAGCTTGATATTGTACGTGGAATTTTCGAGGATTACGAAGTTGCGGTGAGTCTGAATTGGGGCAGGAGTGCTTTCCCGAGTCTGACTCGTATCCGTGAGAATGAGCAGCTATTGAGTTTTCTTCATAATTACAGCGAGGAACAGATTTCGGCTGATTTGCTGTTTGAGCTTTTGCCTGTGCAAATGGAAGGGGACAATATCTGGCAGCAGAACCTGCGCTCTCTTATCCGGGAGTGGCAGAGCGAGACAAGCAACAGCCCTCAACCCATTGGGCGGGTGGAAAACTATTTTTATGAATCACTGGTAGACCAGCACCGTTCGAGAAACATGGAAAACGGAATTTTTCTCTCGACCGTTCATTCTATCAAAGGGCTGGAATTTGATCATGTCTTCATCCTTGATGGTAACTGGCAAAAGAGAAAGGGGCTGGAATTGGAAGAAGAACGCAGGCTATATTATGTTGCAATGTCTCGAGCCCGGGAGACCCTCCAGCTTTTTGATATAGAGGGTTCGCAGAATCCACATATAAAGCATTTACATAATGAATCTCTAATAACTCGTAGAATCTCCCCGGTTCACAGGCAGCATAGTAAGGTTCCACGCTATGAATTACTCGGAATGAAGGATCTTTTTATAGATTTTGCGGCGACCAATAAAGAGAATCACCCTGGTAACATGGCCATTAGGGAATTGACAACTGGTAGCCGATTGACAATCAGTCGAATTAAAAAGGCGCTCTATCTTCTCAATCATGATGGAATTGCTGTGGCCCGTCTTTCAAGAGCAGCGCAGGAAAGGTGGCAGTCGAGGATAGATACAATCAGAGAAATAACAGTTATTGCACTTGCCTGTCGTTATAAGACTGATATTAAAGACCAGGACTTTCAGCTACGATGTCGCAATGATAGCTGGGAGGTCCCAGTTGTTGAGGAGTTATGATCGAAAGTGGTGTTTGAAGAAGCTATGAAAAAATAAATGACGTATCCTGTTGGGATCAAACCGCTAAGATTAATTCCAACAAAAAAGAGGATACGTCATGAGTAAGAATAAGATTAT
>JALSMA010000043.1 GCA_026988015.1 Desulfobulbaceae bacterium
TTTGTAACGTATCATGTGCAAGCCTTTTGTTGAGTATTGCTCTGTATGCTTGCATAGTGTACTACCTTTTTAAAGTCTTTACTCTACAATAACAGTTGGTTGTGACTTTTTGAGGACAATCTAGTTATTGCTATCCTACCCTGAACCAGGAAAAGGTACGACTGACATGACAAAGAATGAGGAGCCTATAAAATCCCAATTTTTTACCACAAAAATTATAAACCAAATAATCGGAAGTAACGTACCCAGGGCTTCCAGTTAACATCAACTGCCTGACCATTAAGGGAGGTAACATCCTTTCCCATTCACCTTTCAACCCTTCAGTCCCCACATATCTGCAATTACATTTTTCACTTACATAGCGCACAGCAGCCCCACAGACACAGCTGCGGACCTCACCTAACCCTTCTTCCCTGCCGACCCACTTAAGCAAATTATTACGTTAACTCAACACGATTCACTCAAATTTTTAAAAATATTATTGTATTTATGGCCCACCTTGTAGTACTTAGTATGGTTATTACTATTTCGTACTCTCCTACTGGTCACAAATATGCCATCTGCCTTAACACCCCAAACGTCTCTTCACAGCCGGGAACACGGTTGCCAAGCCATCATCACTTGCAGTTCCCACGGAAAAATAAAAAACTGGAACAAGAACGCTGAAAAAATATTTGGATATAATGATGAGGATGCCGTCGGAAAAAATCTATTTGAACTTATTCAGCCAGGAGCACTCGATAGCAGTCAGCAGACTTCACTGCAGAAAATAATTGAGTCTGGTGAGGATGCAGGGGCCAACGTAAAGCCTGTTGTGAAAATGGTGCATCATTGCAATGGCCACCTCATCCCTGTTGAGATACTGGTTTCCACAATTGCCCCTGATGTTCTGATTGTTGTTATTTTTGATCTTACCTCCAAAATACGACCAGAATGGGCTGTGCAGGATGCCCAGGATGCTATTAACGACATTCTCAAAACGGCCCTGGAACCACACAATCTCCAGATACAGCTAAAATACATTCTCGACTGCATACTGACCATTAAAACCCTGCAACTTTTACCTATCGGTGGGATCCTGCTGGCATGGCAGGACAAGAGTAAACTTACTCTGGCTGCCGAACATGGTTTTTCAACGGAACAGAAAAAGGCCTGTAAACTTGTAGATTTCGGCTTCTGCCATTGTGGTCGTGCAGCATCAACAAGAAAAATTCACTTTGTAGATTGTACCACAAATACTAATAATATTATCTTTAACGAGATGAGACCCCACGGCCATTACTGTATTCCCATTATTAAAGAAACCAGACTCCTGGGCGTCATCTGTCTTTATGTTGCCCATGGTTATGTCCAGAACAGGAAGGCTGAGGATCTCCTTGTTGCAATCTCCAATATTGTTGCCGGGATAATCGACAGTAGAAGACTCAACGATCAGTTGCTTGGCAGCATAAACAGCTTAAAACAGACTATCATGGAGTTGGAAGACGAAAAGAAGTTCTCAGAATCAATCATGAGAGGACTTAATCACGGACTGATCGTGACTGATCTCAACTTTGTTGTCCTTAAAAATAATTCCATGGCCGAGATGATTCTAGCCCCCTTCAGTCAGACTCTTCACAGCAAAACCATTGATAATATTTTCGGTATCGAGGCTGCCGAAAAAATCATCTCCTCTGTTGACTGCAGCCCGTCAGCCGCTAATTTGCTTCAGCAGGATATTACTCTGACATCAGCAAACGATGGTATTGAGAAAATCATAAACTATTCCATTGTACCTCGAGAAGATATGTCATCCGAACAGGTTGGCTACATCATCTCATTCAGTGACATGACCGAACTTACCTATGTCCGAAAAGAAATGGAAAAAATGAATCGTCTGGCCACCGTGGCCGAAATAGCCTCTGCCGTCGCCCATGAAGTACGAAACCCTTTGGCCGGCATAAAGATTATGGCGCAGTCCATTCAGGAACATCCTGACAACATGGAGGAACTCATGGAATGCTCAGGCAGAATCAGCAATCAGGTTGATAGGCTCAACCAACTCCTCACAGAGTTTTTCACCTATGCCCGTCCGGTTACACCAAAGAGGATTTCCACCACTATCGATACAATCCTTGCGGACACCAAGCCCTTAATTGTCAATAAGCTTCTGAAAAGGAAGATCTCCCTCATTGAAAAATTTCCTGCCACTCCCTACCATATCAAGGCGGATCCCAACCAGTTACAGCAGGTCTTTCTCAATCTTTTTCTCAACTCCATCGACGCCATTGGTGAAAATGGAAAGATTGTAATTGAAATTGGCCCTCCAGACACTACGCTTCTTCGGAATTTCAAACTGAAACACCCCACCATCCTGCGGGGTAAGGGATATATCCAGGTTCTCTTTGCCGACAATGGAAAGGGGATCCCTCCTGATGGAATAGAAAATATTTTCGAACCATTTTTCACCACCAAGAAAAATGGGGTTGGTCTTGGGCTTTCGATTGTGTACCGGATTCTGACTGAAAATAAAGCTGCCATTCTTGTCGAAAGCAAGAATGGTGAAGGTACTGCTTTTACCATGTTTTTTGAAACAATCCTGAAGCCTTGACCACGTTGTAAGTATTACTGTTCAAAATATGGTTGTACCGACGTAACCCTAATAAAAAAATTGCTGCCTCTGCTGAGATGCCAGCACAAACAAGGTCTACATCATATGGGCTCAATACTCATCGTCGACGATATGGAAGACATGCGTTACTCCCTTTCCTCCATTGTCAAAAAAGAAGGCTGTTCTGTATTTACTGCTGACAGAGGTGCCAATTGCCTGGAAATTCTCAAAAGTAATATTATTGATCTTGTATTCCTCGACCTAGGATTACCGGATAGCGACGGAATTACCCTGCTCCCGGTCATTAAAAACATCAGCCCTGATATTGACATCGTTATCATCACCGGCATCAACGAGGCAAAAAGTGCAGTGACAGCCCTCCAAGAAGGAGCGATCGACTACCTTGTCAAACCCTTCTCCATCAATGAGTTCAAAGCGGTCCTGAACCGCGTTATGCTGTCAATAATGATGCGGAAAACAACCAGCCTTTCCCACCTGAAAAGTGATAGCGACAAAATGATTGCCGCCTCCGAGGCCATGAAACCTGTTCAACAAGCTATTGAACTTGCCGCAACTGTGAACACCTCAGTTCTTGTCACCGGCGAAACCGGTACAGGTAAAGAACTGGTAGCAAGGGCAATCCATGAGCTGAGCCTTACCAACCATCACAAAAGTGGGGTCTTTGTAAAAGTTGACTGTGGTGCGCTTTCAGAAAACCTTATAGAATCAGAACTTTTTGGACATGCCAAAGGCTCTTTCACCAACGCTTCCAGTGAGAAAAAAGGGCTGGTCGAACTTGCCAATGACGGCACCCTCTTCCTGGATGAGATTGGCAATCTGCCGGTCTTATTACAGCCAAAGCTGCTGCGTCTGATCGAAGATTCAACATTTAGAAAAGTAGGCGGACTAAAAGACATTGGTGTCCAGATACGAATAATCGCTGCAACCAACTGTAATATCAAGGAATCAATCAGAAAAGGACAGTTCAGAGAAGACCTGTACTACAGATTGAATATACTACCAATTGTTCTTCCACCACTACGTGACAGAGAAGATGACATCCTCCTGCTGTCCAACTACTTTCTCCACAAGTTCAAAAAAGAGATGGGAAAGGCCATTAAAGGATTCACCCCTGGTGCCTGCTGTGCTTTGTCTGCTTTTCCATGGCAGGGAAACATACGAGAATTAAAAAATCTTATCGAACGTGAAGTAATTTTCTGCAAAGGAGAGTGGCTCACCATGCATTGCCTGCAACCTGAACATGATCACATTGAAGCTGAAGATGATATCATTTTACCACTCAGAGAAATGGAACAAAAATATGTCAGAGAGGTGCTTCTTAAAAGTTCAAATAATAAATCAAAAGCAGCCAGACTGCTCGGCATCTCCAGAACCACCCTCAGAGAAAAATTATAATTGGACAGTTTCTGGCCACCCGATCAGTTACTGACCAGTTACAGAATTCTTATTGCAGCCATTTCCCAGCCCACAACTGTTTCTCCACCTTTTTCTACAGTTTCAAGCTCCCTCTCTGTACTTTTCCTCTCCAGGCATATCTCTTGCATAATAAGACATGACAGCTCCACTGATAAACACCGTAAAGCAGCTGAGTTTAAGAAAATATTTTTTTCAACACAGCTACTCGTTGCCCCTTAACAGAAAGTCACCTGGACAACCGCCAATATGGAGAAAATGAAACGGATACTAGTTGTTGATGATGAAGAAGATATGTTGTGGATGTTGCAGAGGAAACTCAACAAAAACATGACTGATGTTGAAATACTCGCAGCCCATTCAGGTGAAGAAGCCCTGGAAATCCTGGCTGCAACGAAGATAGATCTGGTTATTACAGATATTAATATGCCAGGCATAAATGGTCTTGACCTTCTCATTGAAATCAAAACCCATTACCACCATACAGGGGTTATGATCATGACAGCCTATCCGTCAAGTGTCTACAAGGACAAGGCCATGACCAATGGGGGGCTCAGGTTCATTGAAAAGCCATTCGATATCCATGAATTACGAGAACAGGTGCAAGAAGTGTTATCTAGAAACGAACGATTTCGGGGGGTTGTTGACGGAATAGAGCTCCTTGACATTGTACAATTTAATGGTCTTTCAAAATCCACATCAGTTCTCAGGGTAAAGACAGATGAGACTGAAGGTATGATTTTTTTTAAAGATGGCGCAGTCATCCATGCTATGTGCGATCAAGAAACTGGAGAAAATGCATTTTACAAAATTATAGCTTTTCAGGGAGGTACAATTGAGAACATGAGGGGGGTCGAGTCACCAATGGTCAGTATCAGAAAAAATATTGCCGCCCTCCTTATTGAGGGAGCGAACAGAACCGACAAATCAAATTTTGAGTCAACCAGTGATAAACAGAATGCTGATCCAAAACCAACGACCCATCGGCACGACCGGAATTTCGAGAAAAACCCGGTCAGCATACAGTCAATAACCAAAAAAACAATCCCCAGTGAAGAGGAAGAAATGAATAAAATTGAAGAAATCCTGTCAGAGTTTACAAATATTGAAGGTGTCCACACTGCATGTCTGGTTGGAAGAGATGGCTTTATTCTGAACCATATTGCGAGACAAAACGTTGATCCGGAAATGGTGGGAGCCATTGCTTCAAGTGGTTTCGGTTCTGCATACTCCATGGGAGGCCAACTCGGTCAAGGTGACTTGACCATGACCATGATAGAGTATGAGAATGGACCGGTTATGTTTGCTCCGGTTGGAGCGGAAGCATTCCTAGTTATTGTCGCCGACAAAGAAACAAACCTTGGCTGGGTTCGGCTCTCTATCAAGAAAAATGCAAAAACTATTGCCCAAAATGTTTCAGTATAACCTTGCATACTTTACAGTCACTTACCCAAAACAAATAAACAGGAAAAACAGCTATGACTAAGGCAAAAATTCTTGATATTGCGCATATAAGTTTTCTGGATATGATTAAATCAATCATCACCCTCAGTGGTCCGGCAAGTGCTAAAGGAATACTCATTCGAAATGCCCTGGCAACAGCTGAGAAAACTGAAAAAGTTGAATATTCCACTCTTGAGGAATATATCGCAGCCATTGAAGACTCAAGCAATCCCATCACTCGGATCGAGGGAACGTCAACCCACTGCGGAGACATGGTATTCGGCCTGGAAAAATGCCCTTTTGAGTGTTCTATCAATAATTATAAAGAGGTCTTTAAAGATATGCCGGAAGGCTATGCCAGTTTCACTGCAGAATTCAATAAAAGCAGCCCGATAACAAACAAATACAGGGTAGGTGAAGGGGCAGGGGTCAGTCCGTTTTGCTCTGTACATCAGCCTCTTCGGTCTGCAATCGCAGACAAGATCAAAATCGGTGGAAAAAGAATTTCAATCTCACAGCTCGGCTGCAAGTCTGCTGCAGGTGTCAAAGGTATTGCTCAAAAATGGCTCGACGAGAGTGGCATTCATTTAGATAAAGTTTACGAAATACTGGAAAACAATATGTGCTGCTATCATGTGAAAATTGAGAACGACTGACCGTTACCTATTGCTGCAGACCTGACTGGATAACATCTGAATCTGTGAGATGCAATGGTGATGCAGCCTGTTTTTTTAAACACACTGGTTGTAGTGAGCTTTATCAATGGGTTCAAGGAGAACAGGATGTGTCGACAACGAACGCCCCAAAGGGAGGGGAAAGTTTTTTTCAAAAATACCTGGCAACAGATTATACAGCCTCATTTCAATATGTTACAAAAAAAACACCACAAAGCCTTCACAGATTAAAGAAGGTGGCTGTCTGCCCCGGGTACCAGCCAGCACCAGATTATCATTCCAGATAGTTTTCTGCCAGGAAAGAAGCAAACTGTTGAAACTGACTATCATAGTCTTCCATAACCATCCTAGCAAGCCCCAGCCAGGAGCCTTTCTCTGTCATAAGAAAGATAAAAAAAGGCTGGTCAGACAAACACCTGATTATGAAATAATAATCCTGAGTAGTTATCAAAATATCTTCTGTCAACTGATCACCAGCCAGAAGCGATATGGCATTTTGATTTGATTTGACTATAGAGGCCAGATACGCTGAAGCCGCTGCCGAATCAATGCCTTCTCTGCGACAATCTTCAGCGATTGACAAGCCGTCATTGATTGATACCACGGCAGCTACAAGGCTTCCTGGTATGGCATCCGACATATTCTTTAGTACCACTTTGATTGTTTCAATCATAATTTCCCGTTATTCTCCTTAAGACTGAATAAGTCCTTCCATCTCTTAGAATCCGTTATCTTTTTACCTTGCAAATATATTGCCAACACTCATGTAATCAGTGAACCAAACAGATAAAAATGGAAATTTCCATATAACCACAGTGTTTTACGGTTTCTTACGAGACCTTCATGTTTGATTAGCATTAAAAGTTGCTAATTGATAGGCAGAACCGATATTTTGTTTTACAATGTTACTGAATCATTAACGTTCGAGATAATTACAGGTACATCTGTTGTTTTTTACTAATCAGTGAACATCCGTTGATATGGTCAATGGGGTTAAAGGAAAATGTCAGCTGTTACCTGCAGCAGAAATGGTATATTCCTGCTTACAACACAAGGATTTTTATCTTTATGAAACAAGAAAAAGCTCCAACCTGTGCCGAAAGGCTCTTTGGCAAGAGCCTGGAAAAATCAATCCGGCAGGCCATGACTCCACTGGATGAATTTGTCCATAACGAAGCCTCATCCGGTCTTCTTCTCATGGCCTGCACTGTGATTGCCATGGCTATAGCCAACTCCAGACTTTTTCCCTTTTATGACGCCATTCTCCACACGGATATCACTGTGGGTGGAGGAGCGTTTGCTCTCACCTATTCGCTGCATCACTGGATAAACGATGGTCTTATGGCTCTTTTTTTCTTCACAGTGGGTCTTGAAATAAAACGTGAAATCCTAGTGGGTGAGCTCGCTGACAAGCGACAGGCAATTCTTCCTATAGCTGGTGCCCTCGGCGGAATGGTTGTTCCGGCTCTTGTTTACGTTGCTATCAACAGGGGTACTGATGCCGTTTCCGGGTGGGGCGTTCCCATGGCAACAGACATAGCCTTTGCCCTTGGAGTCCTGGCACTCCTTGGGAAGCGTATCCCCAAGCCTTTAATAGGGTTCCTTCTGGCACTTGCCATAGTTGACGATCTTGGTGCAGTCCTAATTATTGCCGCCTTTTACACTGAGCAGATCAATGTCCTGGGTCTTCTCTTTGCTAGTGGCGCATTTCTCATGTTACTCATTTCTAATAAAACAGGAATTCGCAGACCATTACCCTATATTTTTTTTGGCATACTGCTCTGGCTTGGCCTGCTCAAGTCCGGCGTTCATGCAACTCTTGCCGGTGTTATAACAGCACTCACTGTACCCGCCAACTCCCACTGTGACATCATCCCCTTTTTACGACGTATGCGACAATTAACCAACAAATTTGAGCGGATTAATGAGTCTGGGAAGAACATTATGCAGAACAGCAGGCAGCAGAAAGTCCTGCAGTCCATGGAAGACTTTGTTCATTGTATGGAGAGTCCGCTGCAACGCATGGAACATAATCTCCACACCTGGGTATCGTTCCTCATTATTCCAATTTTTGCACTGGCCAACGCCGGTATTCCCATTGACATGGCAACCATCGGCCAAACAATGGCCCATCCCGTAACCTTGGGAGTGATAAGTGGACTGATTGGTGGTAAACTCATAGGTATTTTCTTTTTTTCATGGCTGGTTGTTAAACTTGGCTGGAGCCGTCTTCCCCAGGGTGTCACCATGCCACAAATTGCAAGCGTCAGTCTGCTTGCCGGCATTGGCTTTACCATGTCCATTTTTATCGCCGGGCTGGCCTTTGACGATCCCAGCTATCTTTTAAATGCAAAAATAGGAATACTTGCCGCGTCACTTTTAGCTGGTATCGCAGGCTATGTTTCCCTGCGCCTCTGCACAACTATCCCTGAAAAATAAGGGTACCTCCGGATATGTCCCTGACAGCAACACTTTCAGACTTGATCAAAGGCTGCCCGAGAAATATCAAAAGACGGTTGCTTCGCGATATTCTCCTGATCCTCTTTGTCACCTCAGGCGCAATCCTGGCCATTGTTCTACTCCAAGGCATAAAGACACAGCGTGATATTTCATCGGCCATCATCACTAAGGCAAACAAGCAGGTCACCAGGCATTTCCTTTCGTTCACCGACCCGCTTGGTAACACTCTGAAACTCCTTGGCAAATGGGGCGAATCCAACTTACTCAAAATAGATGACCCCACACTCATTGCCACACAATTCCAGGCGCTCATAGAGATCCAACCTAATATTTTTTCCATCAGCGTTGCAGATACGAAGAACAATGCAATACGACTCTCTCACAATAGTGGCCAGTGGACCCTGTATCAATACAGTGAATCCGGTACAAGCTCATCACAATGGTATAACGGTAAACTTCAAAACAGAAAGGGTGCTGTTAACTCAAGCTACGACATGAGCAAGGCGACCTGGTTTCGAGGAGCAATGGTAACTGCGGCGAATGCACCTCCGTTCCTCACCGGACCATACATTCAGCCTGACACCGAAGAGCTGGTCATCACCACCAGTCTTCACTGGTCCAGACGTGACAACCCTGACAGGAGTTTTGTCTCTGCTGTATCCTTTACCATCAGAAGTCTTGTGACATTCATTGAGAAACTTGAAATCACTTCCAACAGCCACATTCTACTATTTAAAAAAGACGGCACTTTGCTCGATGGCGGTATTGCAGCCCCGAAATCATCGCAAAACCATCTCAGCGTTCAACTTCTTGATAAAATCAGCGGCCGCTTGAAAAGCGGAAAACTCAGCAATAACCAGACTGTCTCCCTTAAAGACATGGGTAAAATATGGTGGCTTGGGATTAGTACTCTTTATGACAGCAATGATGATGTATGGGTAGCTGTGGTCATCCCGGAAAATGATATATTCGCTGACCTTCACCAGCAGTGGCTCCGTTTTGGGCTGCTGATTGGTTCTATTTTTCTCACCGGTATTATCATGGCAATTTTTCTGGTAAGGAAATACAGCTATCAGCTGAAAAATTTGCCACAGCAGCACATCCAGGCTCAGAACTTCGAATCTGAAGTAGCTGCGCTCATTCGAGCTGGAGAATCAACCACCCTCGAATTCAAATCAACCATGCGCACAAATCTTAAAACGGGGAAAACAGGAAAAGAAATTGAAATCGCCTGGCTAAAAACAGTTGCAGCCTTCATGAACAGTGATGGTGGAATACTGCTCATTGGGGTGGATGACTCCGGTAAAATTCTGGGGATCGATGCCGATAATTTTGCAAATGAAGACAAGTGCAGACTCCATTTCAAAAATCTCCTCAATACTCACATAGGCGCAGAGTTCACCAGATTTATTCACCTTAAGATCGTCACCATCCAGGGGTGCACTGTCCTGATTGTTGAATGTGAACGGGTACGCCGTCCTGTATTCCTTGCCATGGGAAAACAGGAGGATTTCTTCATCCGCTCTGGACCATCAAGTATGAAGATGTCCATGAGCCAAATGGTCAAGTACCTGTCCGAACGATAGCAGCTGCTGGTGCTGACGAATGAATCAGTCCTCTCTCTCCCTTATCAAAATGTGCGAGAACCCCCTCATGCCAAAAACCGACTATAAGAATATCACCGCCCGTTGCTTTATCAATGCTCCATGGTACGATTTAAAAAATCGCTACCTTGAGTTATTTCTCCACCATGGTATCCAACCGGAAATTGGACTTGAGGGACTCTGTCTCTATAATGAATCACCACATGAATTTAGCAGGATTGCAGTTGCCCTCAACGAGGCAGACCTCTCCTGCACCCTCCACGCACCTTTCTTTGACCTTGCTCCAGGAGCCCTCGATCCAGAAATACTCAGGGTCAGTCGCAGCAAACTAAAGAAAGCAGCAAAACTGATACAGGTATTCAAACCTTTATCCATAGTCTGTCACCTTGGATTTGAAGAGAACAAGCAGGGGTACAAAAGAAAGGAATGGCTCAAAATCGCCCTTGCGACCTGGAACGAACTTGAAGAAGTAGCAGCTGCCAACGGGTGTCTGCTCATGCTAGAAAATACCTATGAAACCAGCCCCGATATCCATGAAACACTTCTATCGCAGCTAAACCCGGCCACCAGCGGATTCTGTATGGATACTGGCCATCTTATGAGCTTTGCAAAAACATCCTGGAAAGACTGGCTCCCGAGACTCTCTCCCTGGCTGGGTCAACTGCACCTCCATGACAACAATGGAGCAAGCAATGAACATCTGGGACTGGGACAGGGTTCTTTTGACTTTGTAGAGCTCTTCCAGTTCCTCAGTGCCTCAGCACTTCGCCCCTTGATCACTCTGGAACCCCACAGCGAAAAAGACCTTTGGCACTCCCTTGAATATCTCAAAAATACTCGACTGCTGGATACGTTCTAATCGTCTGGATGGCAAAACCAATTTACAGCCAATATTCCTGAACCCATGAACCTTCACTGCTGACAGAGCCAGTTTTTTCAAAACAGGGCGATTAAAAAATACGATATCACTGGACACGAAAAACACACAGTCACAAAACTGTCACGTATTTAAAACTTTGCAATCAGCCGTCATTCAAAAGAAGCTTTCCAGTGGCATTCGGGGTCAGTCCAAAAAAGGCTGCAATTTCTCCCCAGCTCATCTTATCCTTTCCATACATGGCATAAATCTCAGTAGCTGCCGCATCGCGCTTACCATATTTTTCCAACAGGTACACCAGGGTAATCTCACGCCCAGTAGCCCCTTCTCTTCGTAAGGAGGATATATCCTGTTCTCCTATGGAAAAAAAATCTTTTAAGAGACTGTCAGTAACTAGCTCACCCGCTTTCTCTTTATCCTCTACAACTGCACCCAAATCTGTAAAAGTCTGCAGATCAGCATCACTGACCTGCAGGCTTTTAGAAGCAAAAATGTCTTCCCAGCTTCCTCCATTTTCGACAACAGAAAAAAGGGTTTTCAACTCGATCCCTCCTGCACGCGAGACAAAAAGGGCAATGAGAAGATCATCGGGGTCAACACCACCTTTCATTTTCATCATCACAATCTGACTTTTTGAAATATGAAAATTGGCTGCTATAAAGGAATTGAAACTGGTGGTGAGCAGATAGGAATCAGTAGCAAATTTTCTTTTGGGATCAAGATCTCTGTCTTTAAAACAGTGGCAACTGTTACTGATGCTGGACATATTCATGGCCTGGACCAAAGGAGTAAACATCAGTACCACAGCGAAGATTAGTATGGATTTCATAACTTTTCCTATAAGGTAAGATCGATACGATGTAGTATACCTTATATCTCAAGTTTCTGACTTGATCTATTCTACTGTTAAAAGGTTATTATCTGGCAATAATCTCCGACTCGTTTGAAGGAAATCAATTGCAGTACTCATGACTGAATCAACAATAGCAAGTGCTACATC
>JALSMA010000044.1 GCA_026988015.1 Desulfobulbaceae bacterium
ATGTAGCACTTGCTATTGTTGATTCAGTCATGAGTACTGCAATTGATTTCCTTCAAACGAGTCGGAGATTATTGCCAGATAATAACCTTTTAACAGTAGAATAGATCAAGTCAGAAACTTGAGTTATATTAAAAGCAAGAACATGACTCTAACTGAAGTTGCATTTTTACTTGGCTTTGCCGAACTCAGCACCTTCTCAAGATCATTTAAGCGATGGACAGGGATATCTCCGCTGCAATTTAGAAAAGCAGCCTGACATACAAGCCTCTCTTAAAACCGGAAAAGCCCTGTTCACCTTAAATAATACCAAGGAAAACAGAGCTTTTCATCATTTGTCACATCTATTGCAACAACAGATATGACAAATATAACTTTGCGGGAGCTAGTTAATTGCTTCAGAAAGTTTAGAGCCAGCTTTAAACTTAGCAACATTTTTAGCTGGAATATCTATGGTCTTTCCAGTCTGAGGATTCCTTCCTTTGCGAGCTTCACGTCTGGATACAGAGAAGGTTCCAAAACCAACCAGAGTCACCTTGTCACCATTCTTCAAGGTGTCAGCTATGGCTGCGAGAGTACTATTTAATGCTTTTTCAGCAGCTGCTTTTGAAATATCTGCTGCGCCTGCTATATTCTCTACCAATTCCTTCTTGTTCATGAATTCCTCCCGGAAAAACTACTTTTCTAATTAAACAGGACACAGACAGAGCTGCTCCCCTTATCTCTTCTATAATTCTTTAATAAAAGCCTGATTGATTGTCAAAAGAAAAAAGAGAAATTTCTATTTTAAAAGCGGGTATTCTTTTCAACACAATCCTTTATTATCACGCTTTTATAGATCAAAAAAACAATCCGATCAAGTTGAATCACAACTCATACATAGATTATTCTCAAATTTTTCAGCATCGAGTTTGTAAATCGACAAGAACTTTCTCAAAGCCAAGCGACTGAAAGAAGTGCATGATTTCAACCCGTACAGGTGATGTTACGAGCAGTTCAACATCGTTCCCAGCCAATTCAAGGACCACGTTTTTCGTACCTGCTCCCGGCCTCACCCTGCATCCGGCGAAATCACGACTCAGAAGAAAATCTTCGCACTTCTCAACAAGACTTAACGCTGCACCTTTTATTTCCTGCCCTTCAGGTAACCGTGTTGCAAGGCAGGAGTTGGACGGTTTGCCATGATTACTCAGTGAATAAAACTTTGCCAATGCACGGATCTCATCTTTGTTCAGCCCCGCATCAAGCAAAGGTGTCTGTATTCCAAGTTCATGTATGGCACGAAATCCAGGCCTCTGACTCTTCAGATCGTCAACATTGCTGCCATCAAGAACAGCTGTACAGCCTGTCCTTTCCAAAATGCGTTGAAAAGACTGATACATTCTTTTTTTACAGAAATAACACCTGTCAGGAGTATTTGCGACAAACTCAGGCCATATCAGGGGATGGAGCTCAACTTCAAGTTTTTGTTTCTGAGTAACACCGAGCTCATTGAGAACTTTGTTGGCATTGTTCCGCTCACGCTGGCTCACAAGTTCTGAAAGACAGCGCAACACAATGACATTCTCACTATCCAATGCTGTCAGTGCTGCATGGAGAAGAAGTGTGGAGTCAACCCCACCGGAAAAAGCAACCGCAACACTTTCGTATCCTTGAATGGTATCAACAAGAGATTTGAACTTTATTTCTTTCTCCAAAAACTACTCCTTTATGATCGGTTGGCATCGGGAAGAAGCTGGGCAGGTCTGTTGAGAAGAAACTTTCCATCCATCATCCATGCCTTCAACGTTTCTGCTATCTCCCGTGCCATAGGCAGACTTGACAGCGGTGCTGTTAAAACTGTTTTGCCATTCACTTCAATACTTCCCGATTTTAACTGGGCATAGCTCACTTCACCATAGGTGCGGTTTATACCGTTTGAGTAATCATAGCCATAATCAATCACCTGAGTATAAAGCTCATCATCGGACACCCCGGTACATGCAGCCATTTCAGCATTTAAAATTGGAATAGGAACCCCCATGCCCACAGCCATGGTATTACCATATCCTAAAATTGAGATCCCTCGAATCCACCGGGCAGACATCTGTTTGAGGTCTCCTTGTACCATCAAAGTGCCTGCAGGTCTTACCGGCGTGCCGTTTTCATGTCGTGGAGCCCCAGGATTGTGTTGCGTCCCATGCCAGGTAACATAGCCAATGCCACCGCCAAGGAATATTCTAGTACCCATTCCTATTGTCATATAGTGAGGATCATTGAAAAGAGGACTCAACTCACCGGCGCTGCAGTAGTTGGCATTTTTACAGTATGGCTTTAACGTTCCCATGTAAGTGTGAACAGTCTTATCAGACAGATTCACAGCACAGTTGTAGTTCTGATAGCCGTTTCTTGGATTACAGAGCAGGGCATAGGGAAGCTCATCAAGGGTAAACTCTTTTTTCATTTTAGTGGCAAGGTAGCAGTCAGTTCCGTAGGCCTTGGCTTCCAGAAAAACTTTTTTCCCTGCCAGAAGATCTTCTATCACATGGCCGCCGCCATAGCGAAACTCACCGGGATAGACCTTATTTAACGGATCATCTTCCATCGGCTCAGTAGCTCCTATGTAACAATCAACAGCGGCAAGCCCTGCATAGGCGGAGACCTTATTGATCCATACCTTGGATGCCTTAATTGTCGGAGTCATTTGGCCAAAATTTATGAAAGCACCTGAAGAGCACATGGGGGAGAAGGTACCAGTAGTAACCACATCCACCTCCCTGGCGGCACCCTCTGCGCCTTTTTCTTTTACTATATCAACCATTTCTTCAGCGGTAACTATTACTGCCTCACCTGCTTTGATTCTGGCATTAATCTCTTCATAGGTCTTTTGTATCGGTGTTTCACTCATTATTGATCCCAACTTTTGAAATATTTGAGCAGCTATAAAAAAGACTGAGTTACCGTCTTCGTCAAGCCACTTGTAAAAGAATATTCACTCCAATTGAAGGGTTAGGCTGTAAAACCATTAGTGGAGTTGAATGGTTACAATATGGTCCCCAAGGGCCATATCTCATGAATATATCTTGCCATGGCCTCTTATTCCAGTGCTTTTTTTAACTTCCTGAGTCCTTGAATACTTAGCGGTTGTTTTTTCTGGTAACACATTGAATTACAGGAATATTGTCAATATGTCATGTTAAAAAAAAACAGCTGCCACCCTTCCTGGCGATCACGCTAGACACTCCATCCCCAACTTAACCTACTGATATAGTTGAGCATAACCACCACAATAAAAAAACGGTCAACATCACCAGCGGACACTTACCAATTCAGGAACTTGACATACTTTTTTCTTTGCCCTACATTCTCAGCAATATATCAGACTTTGAAATTCTATTATTTGCAGAGGAATACACATGGCCAGCGACCTCACCCCGGTACGGGAAGGAATAGACAAAATAGACAATACCATCCTTGAACTGCTCAAAGAACGCCTCGCCCTGGCAAAAACCATTGGTCAACTCAAAGATGAAGGTAAACGTGCCAAATGGGATCCCTTACGTGAACGACAGATATATGAACGGTTAGCTGAGCTGAACAACGGAGTATTTCCTGATAAGGCACTTCATTCCATATTCCATGAGATCATCACTACCTGCAGGCTCTCGCAGCAGAAAATCAATGTTTCCTACCTGGGACCGGAGGCGACATTCACCCACCTTGCCGGTGTAAAATACTTTGGTCACTCCGCAACCTACACGCCAATGGAATCAATCGCAGATGTATTTTCTGAAGTTGAAAAAGGCAGGACCCAGTACGGAATTGTGCCAGTTGAAAATTCCATCGAAGGGGCAGTGTTTTCGACCCTGGATTCCTTTATGCAGTATCGGACTAAGATCTGTGGTGAAGTCAGAATGGAAATCACCCACAACCTGGTATGCCAGTCAGGGGATATCAATGACATTCAAACAGTTGCCTCCCACACCCAGCCCCTGGCCCAGTGCCGGGAATGGCTGAGAAAACATTTGCCGTCCTGCCCAACCCTACCTGTGTTTTCCACAGGAGCTGCGGCCCAGATGGCCTCAAACAATCCTAACATCGGTGCAATAGCCTCATCACTTGCCATTAAGACCTATGACCTGCAGGTGGTGGTTAAGGGAATTGAAGATTACCGTGGCAACACCACGCGCTTTCTTGTAATTGGCAAGGAGTCGCCATCACCGAGCGGAGCCGACAGAACCTCACTTCTCCTCGGCCACATGGATCGCCCCGGTGCACTCAATGAAATACTCAGCGTCATTGCCCGGGCAGGAATTAACCTCGCCAAGATCGAGTCAAGACCCATCAAAGGTAAGCAGTGGAAATACCTTTTCTTCCTTGATCTCATGGGACACATAGAAGATGAAAACATCAAAGACTGCTGCAAGACTCTCAACGCACTCTGTTCCTATTTTGAATGGCTTGGTTCCTATCCTAGATCAGACGAATCAGCCTCCGATGCGTGACATCTGGCCACTACAGCTCAGCTGATCTTCTGCAAGGGTATGTCCTTTGGGCTTATCCAGTATGGTTTGCTTGATGAGCCCTCTTATCTCGTCGTCATCCGCCCCTGACCGCAGTAATGTTTTCAGATCCGCTTCCCGATCATGGAGTAGACAGGCACGCAATCGTCCCGCTGAGGTAAGGCGGAGCCTGTTACAGGTATCACAGAAATGATGGCTGATAGGACTGATAAAACCGATCTTTCCCTGTAAGCCATTTTCTGCTGTAATTGTATAGACCCGCGCTGGTCCATCCATTCGAGATCCTGGAAATGGTTCAAGATTCCCAAAAGATCCGATCTGCGTTTTTAAATCAGTTGAGGAAATATAGGATGCTTCATTCCAGGTAGAATGATCACCAACGGGCATAAATTCTATAAACCGGACCTGATACGCTTTTTCCACTGCCAATCGCGCAAAATCGACAAATTCATCATCATTTACACCCTGCATTGCCACCACATTGAGTTTCACATCAAAACCTAAACTGGCAGCAGTCTCTATTCCTTGCCAAACCTGACCAAACAGATCAGATCCGGTAATATGCCGAAAACGTTCTGCCTTCATGGTGTCCAATGAAATATTCAATTTACGTATTCCTGCATCATACAGGCCAGCAGCTTTTTCACGGAGAAGAACCCCATTGGTTGTGAGACGTATCTCATCAAGTCCGTCAATATCAGCAAGGGAACTTATAAAGTCCATAACCCCTCTGCGAACCAGCGGCTCGCCCCCGGTCAGCCGAATCTTATTCATCCCCATATTCACCACAAGTTTCACAATGCGAAGCAACTCTTCAAAGCTGAGAAGATCTTCACGTTGCAAAAGATGTAGTTTATGTTTGTCATCTTCTGGCATACAATAGACACAGCGAAGATTACAGCGGTCGGTAAGTGAAAGACGGAGATAGGAAATAGTTCGGGAAAACATATCTACCAGTTCTCCTGGGTTCTTTGCAGTATTATTCTGATTATTCATAGCTATATCGGCAAAATCAGCCTTAAGGTATACGCATCATTATCCGTACCAATGATCATTGTTCCACTGCTCATTAACCTGTACCATTGACTTTGGGAGTAACTACTAATATATTGGCATCCTCTTACCCTGATTATACCTTTTCTGCCAGCAGTTATTTACTCTACTGGCAAGTAGCTTAACATTTAACCACCAGACAACTCAAATGCTGACCCTTGGAATTGAAAGCTCCTGTGATGACACTGCCGCTGCAGTACTGAAAGACACTGACACCCTGCTTTCATCTTTGCTCACCAGCCAGGACCTGATTCACACCCGTTTTGGCGGAGTTGTACCGGAACTCGCCTCAAGGAGCCACCTTGAAGCAATCGTTCCTGTGGTCAATGAGGCACTCATTCGGGCCGACATCCGGCTCCAGGATATTGACCTTATTGCCGTCACCCGTGGACCAGGGCTCATCGGTTCGCTCCTCGTTGGATTTTCCTACGCAAAGGCACTCTCCTGTGTCACCGGAATTCCCCTTGTTGGAGTAGATCATATGGCAGGTCATATCCTTTCCGTTTTTTTGGAGGATAAGCATCCGGAATTCCCCTTCATCTCCCTAGTGGTTTCAGGTGGAACCAGCTCCATCTATCGGGCCGACAGCTTCACCAGTTTCACCCTCCTTGGAAGAACCCGGGATGATGCTGCAGGAGAGGCATTTGACAAAGTAGGAAAGTTACTGGGATTTCCCTATCCCGGAGGCCCCATCATTTCACGTGAGGCGGAATCCGGTAATGCAAATGCCATTAAATTCCCTCGCTCCTGGCTCGAAAAGGAGTCCCTTGATTTCAGCTTTTCAGGGTTAAAGACATCTGTGCTAAATCACTGTAACCGTGAAAAACAAAAAAATTCCCCGCTGCAAATTGATGATATTTGTGCCTCATTTCAGGAAGCCTGCATTGAAGTTCTTGTTGAGAAGACACTACTCGCTGCAACCCTGGAAAACGTCAATTCCATAGTTCTTGGCGGTGGTGTTTCGTCCAACCCCAGACTGCGGCAATTCATGAAACAGCGCTGTGCTGAAGAGGACAAAAAACTCTACATTCCACGTCCATCATATTGTACTGACAATGCTGCTATGATCGCACTTGCAGGAGTACACTCTCAGGTCAAAGATTCAAGTCTATCCCTTGACAGCGATGTCTACTGCAGATCTGCCCTCGCCTGAAACCCATGAATTTCATACGGACAATCCGCTATTACTTTCTGAAGTTCACACGACTACAAGGAGACCCGCAATCTCTTGCCCGAGGGACATCCATAGGAATTTTTTTCGGGATAACACCGATAATCCCCTTTCATACGGTAGCAAATATTCTGGTAACATTTCTCACCAGGACATCAACAGTTGCTTCCCTGCTCGCCTCCATGCTTGTATGCAACCCGTTAACGTATACACCCCAATACTATCTGTCCATTATGATTGGCAATGCTGTCACACCTTATAATCTCACATGGGGACATATGAAGCTCGTACTAGACACACTGCATCACACGTCCGGCATAATGGCAGCCCTTACCCCCCTCGCGGATCTTGGCAGTGAGGCCATTACTGTTCTGCTCGCTGGAGGGACTATACTTGCGCTGCCATTCACCATTGTCAGTTATTTTTTATCCCTTCACTTATTCAACACTATCCATGAAAAACGGCACAAAAGGCATGTCCTTCGGTAAAACAGTCACAAGTTGCAGAACTAACAGTATTTTTAGTTTTCAAATCAGGCGCTAGAATGTATTATTTCTCTACGGAGTGTTTTATCAGTACCAACTATACAGACTAACTGAATGAATTTAACGCGCTTACGACAATACTACTATCTCAAATTCCTGCGGATTAAAGGAGACCCCAAAGACATCGCCTGGGGAGCATGTATTGGTGCCCTTATCGGTACCATGCCAGTGATGCCATTTCACACCATTGGGATCATCGCTGTCTGTTTTCTTACCCGAACGTCTGCCATGGCCGGTTTGTTTTCAAGTCTGGTTATCAGTAACCCTTTTACCTATATTCCAATTTACTACCTTAGCATGGTGATAGGCAACAGTATCACCCCCTATGAAGTAAACTGGGTAAAAATTGAATCCATTCTCAACGTCATAATATCCGGGCATGGATTCAAAGAATCCGTTACCATGCTTGCCAGCCAGGGGTCGGAAATAATAATCGTCATGCTTTCCGGTGGGCTTGTGCTGACCATTCCTACTGCCGTTCTCTGGTATTTTGCTACCCTGCGGATTTTTCTGAAAATCAGGGAGAAAAGGAGACAAAAACATATCCTTCGTGAGAAAAAATTGAAAAAGAAAGAAAAGAATAGGGAACTCCCCAAAAAATGACCCGTTACGGTGATACCAGAAAATCCCTTCGTGAAGAAAATCTTGCCCCTAAAAAACAGCTTGGTCAGAACTTTCTTGTCCATAAAGCCACGGCCATCGCCATCGCCCACAGTGGTCAGATAGCACCAGATGATATCATCATTGAAGTTGGTGTCGGGCTTGGTGCCCTCACTCTACCGATAGCCGAGATGGCATCCGAGGTTATAGGCCTGGAAATAGACCGTGGCCTGGTAAGGTTCCACAAGGAAAAACTTGATCTCCCTGACAATGTAACCCTCCTCCATCAGGATATCTTAAAGGCCGACTTCTCAGAACTGCAACGACTAGCAAAAGGAAAGCTGAAGATAATGGCCAACCTGCCCTACTCCATCTCCAACCCTTTTCTGTTTACCCTGATAGAAAACCAGGAAAAAATAGCTTGGGCCACCATCATGCTGCAGAAGGAAGTAGCCGACCGCCTCACCGCAAAACCTGGCACCAAACAATATGGAATACCAACTGTTTTGCTGCAGAGCTGTGCCACAGTCAAACCCTTACTGACGCTGAAACCTGCAGAATTCCATCCCAGACCAAAGATTGATTCTGTTGTGGTACGCATTGATTTTTCAGGTACACATCCGGGCAGATCCCGAGATTATGACAAAAATCTTTTTCAGAAACTGGTACGTGCCGCCTTCAGTCAACGCAGAAAAACTCTGCTCAACACCCTCTCCACAGCCAGGTTTTTTCATCAACAAAGTGATGGGGACAAAAAACGCGAGAAACAACTTACTCAAGAAGCGATAGTCACAGCTGGAGTGTCTCCAGGCACACGAGCTGAAACCCTTGATCTCGACACGTTCATCAATCTCACCCATGCCTTTAGCGAGGCTCTTAACAAAAACTGATATTCAGAAGGACTTGCAACCCGATGCAAAATTTTGTTTTCCACAACCCGACCAAAATTCTCTTTGGAAAAAAAACCGTTCCTTCAATAGGTAAGGAGACAGCGGCATTGGGTAAAAAGGTTCTGCTCGTTCACGGGAAAGACTCCATAAAAAAAAGTGGTCTTTACCAGCAGGTACTCCTGTCACTTGCTGCAGCAGGAACAGAAATTACCGAACATGGTGGAGTACAGTCCAATCCCCTGCTGTCCCATGTGAATCTTGGCATTGAAAAAGCCCGCGAAAATTGTTGTGATGTCGTCTGCGCCGTGGGAGGAGGGTCGGTTATTGATGAGGCAAAAGCCATCTGTGCCGGTGCCACTGTAATGCATGATGTCTGGAAATTTTTTACTGGAAAGAAAAGTGTCAAGGCACCACTGCCACTGACAACTGTTCTGACCCTGGCAGCATCCGGATCTGAAATGAATTCCGGCATGGTCATCACTAATGAGCAAACGGCACAGAAATTTGGTTTTGCCAATAAACAGCTACATCCGAAAACTTCTATCCTCGACCCCACACTTACCTGCTCTGTTCCCGCTGATTACACAGCCTATGGAGCCGTGGATGCCGTAGCCCATGTACTGGAATTCTACTTCACAACCACAGATCCCCACACCCCTGTTCAGGACAGGCTAATGGAGGGTCTTATGATAAATGCCATGGAAAGCTGCAACAGGGTACTTGCCGCACCGAACGACTACCGTTCCAGGGCAGATCTGATGTGGACAGCAACCCTTGCCCTGAACGGTCTCACAGCAGCAGGCCTTGGAAAGGTGGGTTTTCCAATGCACATGATTGAACACTCCCTCTCTGCACTCTACAATGTCCCCCATGGAGCAGGCTTATCAGCTGTCATCCCAGGCTGGATGCGCTTTCATCTGGTACACCAGACCGACAGATTTGCCCAGTTCGCCCAAAGAGTATTTGATATTCGTGAAGGATCTGCAACAGAACAGGCCGAGGCCGGTATCCGGTCGCTGACATCATGGTTTGAAAAAGTCAGTGTACCAACAAACCTCACAGCACTTGACATATCAGCTGCAGAATTTGAAAAAATCGCTGAGAATGCCGATACCCTCGCCAGAGTCTGGCGGATGAAAGATTATGATTCCGAGAAAATACTTCTGATTCTGAACAACTGTACTGCATTCAATAGTGATTGACAGCTATCTTCTCAAACATCATCACCAGACCGGCACAGAGAGTATAGAGAGATTTCACGTGGAGATTTTCACCGCAGCACTCATCGAAAAAGATGTTCAGATCCGATTGCAGATCTCCATCTGGAGCCTGATAGCAGATAAGAATCGGGATATGGGGAAATGGGTGCAGCACAAGAGCAATATCTGCATCAAATCCGGGAATTTCCTGTCCCATAAAAAGATCCATGATGTCAGCTAGGAGCCTTGGGTGGCTATCTGCAAGCCGGCGTAGCGGATCTTCACAGCGGCCCTTGAACAATCCTCGCCAGTCAATCCCACCTTTAATCTCCCGAAAGGAGATCCACTTCCCACTAATCTGCCTATGCTCTGGATAACAGAGATAGGAAAGCAGTGGTGCCTCCACCCATGGTATTATATGGCACTGAGAACGCACCACTCCACTCCTATCAACCTGAAACGCTTTACCAAGAGAATAAATACTCAGAAGATCCCCATCTGCCTCAACCTTTCCTCCTCGTTCTGCTGCAACTTCCCGAAAATCCAACGACTGGATCTTTTTTAGAAGTTTCTCCATGAATTCAGCTTTTTCCGGTTCGTTTCCGGTTCTTTTTTCAAGGTTCACAGAGAGTTGGGCAATCAACTCAGCAGACAGTAATGGACAGTCCTCAAGTTTTCTCTGACCGCCAATCACTGCTGCTGCAAATGCAAGACAACTGGGCAGCAGGCAGCGCCTGCAGTTACTCTGTTCAAGAACCTTATATATTTCCAGTGGTGTTACTGTTTTCTTCGTCATCCAGATTACTCAACAAGGTCATGTCAGACGTCGCCAAAAAAATAAAGGGGTGGTATATTATCATAAAAAGAGAGGCTCCAAATCTATTATCAAAAAAACCCAGAAGAAAACAACCATGAAAGAACAGTATGACAGTAAGGAGGGATATTGCAAAATGCTGGGCCACTTTCTCACGTTCGAGTACTGCAGAACATCAAACAAAGGGTTGCCCTGTGGCAAAGTACTCGATTGCTGGTTTGAATCTTTTGCAGTACAGGACTGGATAAGCAAAAACTTCTCACCCGCCGAACAGAAAACTATTTTTAAAGCACCTAAGCCAAAGATTATCAGCCTGACAAAAATACTGGAACAGGCCCAGCAACGCCTGAAAAAAACATAACTCCATTCTCCTACCTTTTGGGTATTTTTTTCACAAGCACATCCTTCCCCAAAGTCATATACACAATTTCACCACTCTTTTTTGAAACCTGGCACTCTGCCGGAGTGTTCACCACTTTTCCCTGTGAACTCCGCACATAAATTGCCAACGGTTTTTTCCAGGAAAAATAGAAAAACTCTTGATCCTCTGTACGTTTTCTGCAATTAGGTGCTTTAATCTTTCCGACAGGAGCAGATGCTTCATACCTGCTTTTACAAAGTTCAACTGCGCGAGCCCAGGAAATCCCATTACCAGGTGTCTTTTCATCATCTTTCTTCATGTAGTACCAGGAGGAGCCGACACTTACTAAAACAAGGAAAACGATGGCCAGCCCGCAACCAGTTCTGGAACTTCTTTCAGCTTTCATGGCAGCCTCTCTTTTAAATCACCGAAGTAAACAAAAAACCAAACTGAACATAATATATTACATATTCCCAAAGTAAAACACAAAAGAACTTGATCAGCTAAACAGTTCTGTAACACAGAAAAGTTACAGTTAGTGCCCGTCATGCAAATGATATTTATTCGTAAGCGCCCCATTAAGCACACGCCACCTCATGCCAGTTGTTTTCGAGTAATATTCCAAGGCAGCAGAGCCTCATAGTCCTCCAGCATCTCCGCCACTGGTAGTTTCTCAAAGATATATCGCAG
>JALSMA010000045.1 GCA_026988015.1 Desulfobulbaceae bacterium
TCAAAAAGACTCTTGGATTTGTACAATTGGCCCTTTTGGTAAAAATATTGGCTAAATTTACGGACTGGCTCATGCCAGTAAAATCCATTCAGCTTGTAGCTGGATGACTTATTGAGGAAGCTCTATTTAACTTGTGCTAAAAAGCACAAGCACGAAAAAGGACGGGCTTCCTTCATGCAACAACTCAGCGTCTACGTGACACTGAAACAAAAAAAGGCCTGCTCTTTATAACAGAACAGGCCTTTTCAATTAACAGAGTTTGAGCTACTTTTCGGCAATCTCCTTGCGTAAACTCTTAATTTCGTCAAGAAAAAGATTCTTGATATCTGCTAGTTCTTCCTGAACGAATGCTTTGAGTTTTTCATCGTCTCCTGAGATACTATCAGAATCCTCAGATACAGGTGAGGACACATGACTCTGGGCAGTCTCAGGAGCAACGTTCTCTTTCGGGGCCTTTCTGCTCATTGCCTGCTGCATCAAAAGTACCTGACTGGTGCAGCTTAACAGATGTTCCTGTACCTGATCCGAAGAGACATCCGGTGAACTGTTTATCTTAAATCCGCTGAAAACATCATCCATAAGGGCAAGAACACTCTCATCAGGGGGGTCCATGGATTCAGAGAGTTGCTGGCAAATCGTTGATAGTAATTGCAGAAAAATCTTACCAGTGTTATCTGAACTGCTGCTCCCACGCATGCTATTAATTTCAGCAAGTAAAGCCTGGATACTTTCTTCGTTTATGTCATTACGGACATCATCAATACATTTGCTCAGCTCACTATCCCCTGCATCAACTGATTGAACTCCATCAGGGCTAACATCTGCCACATCGGGTTCAAACTCTTCAAACAGTCCAGTCTCATCAGCATACTCTTCGCCAGGAAGGGGATCAATTTCAACATCATCAGCTACAACCTCGAAGACAATCCTATCGAGTTCATCCTCAGTGGTATCTGATCCTGTCCCCTGAACTTCATCTTTTTCACCTGGTATCATGAAATTAATTTCATCATCCTGAGAGGAATCAGGTTCGTCAACAAATTCTGAAACTATCTCCTGGGTGATTTCTCCTGGTACAGTAAACTCAATTTCCTCTTCTTCAAAAATGTCTTCAGTGTTATCAAGATCTTCGTCAGAATCAGTCTCCTGTGACCCGGCATCTTCCTCTGAATGAAGATCTTCATCTTCATCTAGAAAGGACAAAGCATCCGCGTCAGACTCTTCTGCTTCATCACCTGACTCATCAATTACAGCTTCAAAGGTTACAGCATCAAGGACACCTTCTTGCACTTCTTCAGACACCATGTCCTCAGATTTGTCGTCAAAGATATTCTCTTCGGATTCCTCAACTGTTTCTTCATCTATTTCGAATGTCTCTTCAAGGACAGCTACTTGCCCCTGGTCCTCAGCAGGTTCTTCAGCTACAACAGAATCTATCTCATCAACAGAAGAAGGTTGAGGTTCCTCATCCGAATCAGTTTCACCCTCCAACGCGGAGGCATGTTCTTCTGAATCCTCCTCCAACACTTGGTCAGTACTTTCAACAATGGGCGATTCAGAAACAACTAGCTGTTCAGGGGGAGCAATATCTTCATCAAGGAACGCGAGGTACCCTTCTGTTGGATCTTCATCCTCATTGTCGATATCAGTAGAATCATCGTCATCTTGAAGAATAGTTTCAAGTACCTCCTCATCAGCTTCTTCAAGCTCTGGAGGAGCAACATCATCATCAAAAAAAGACAGTTTGTCTTCAATGGCATCTTCAAGAACTTCATCATCTTCTGCAGAAGGCAACTCCTCATCAAGAAGAGATGGTTCATCTACTTCCCCATCTTCATCCTCTGTGACCCCGCGTGTTGCCAACTCTTCGATGACATCTTCAAGAGCTTCACCGTCCTCTGGAAGAGCAGCAACGACATCTTCACTTAAAAAATCATTTTCGCTGTCACTTAATGCAACCACAAGCTCACTGTCATCAATATTTTCAAATTCATCCAGAGAACCAGATGGCTCATGACCTTCCCACTCTTGGGCTGAAGACTCTACTTCGTCATCAAAAAAGGAATCCAGCCTGTCATCGAGATCATCGGTATCATCTATGCCGGCCTCAATGGTGAGGCTCTCGTCATCAAAACCCTGCTCATCGACGCTTGCACTTAATGCAGGGGCTATCTCACCATCCTCAAAGGGCAATGCCTCTTCATCAGAGTCGTCATCAGCCTCTGTTTCAACATCAACACCCGGTGGCAATGGTTCCTCATCTGAAATAAGGTCTTCATCAACTTCAACAGGTTCTGCCAACTCCTCAGCGAGTCTTTCGACACTGAAGCTGCTTTCCTGGTCAGCTTCTGCCAGGGCTGGAGCAACAGCACCATCCTGATAAGGCAGTGCCTCTTCATCCGAGTCATCATCAGCGTCCGTCTCTACGTTGACTCCTGCAAGGGCTGCTTCTTTGTCAGCCTGTTCTTCTACACTCGATTCTTCATCGCCAAAAACAGAGGCCAGGCGTGAATCAACATCAGAGGCGACTTGAAGTTCCTCCTCACCTTCGTCAACAGGCAATATTTCTTTTTCAGCAACTGCTTTTTTGGAAACCGATTCTGGTACTGCTGAAGTTACCATAGTTGAATCTGCAGGTGCAGCAGGTTTAGACTTGGCTAAAGTAATTTCTCCTTTAAATGCATTAAATTTTTCAACTTCAGAAAGGAGTAACTGTTTTTCTTCAGCGGCGGAGAGATCTGTGGAGGAGATTTTTTCAAGAACATCGTAAAAAGAGTGCAGCAATGGAAAGACTTTTCCGTTAGACTGACTTCTCATTTTGTTAATATAGGAACTGAGTGCCCCGATACCCTGTAATAGAATAAGCTTAGCCTTATTCTGACTGAATACGCCCTCAAGACGCTTTACTTCATCACCGAGCTTTTGCAATCCTTCCTGGCTTATTTCCCAGTCAATGCCAAGAACAAGAGCTTTCAGAGATTTCAGTTCATCTTCCTGACCTTCACTCTCATAAATTCCAGCAACTGGTCCAGAAGCCGGGTAACCTGGCGGCCTACTCTCAGATTTCCCAATATGAGATTTCAACTGATCAAACTTTTTAACATCTTGAAGAAGAATCTCCTTTTTCTCTTCCTCACTCATCGAATCCCCGGAAGCGACAATCTTTTCAAGATTATGATAAAAAGTGATTAGAAGGTTAATTGCATTGGGATGGGCATTGGCCTTTTCCTTGTAGATATATTTTCCTATCTTATTCAGGCCTTGAATATAAATCTGTTTGATTTTATCGCCTGCCCAGATATCCCCAAGATCAACAAGCTCGTCATCAAGCTGCTGCAGAATATCGTCATTGATTTCCCAGTCAATTGAAAGGATTATCGTCTTTAACCGGGCGATTGGGGATTCTTCATCACCAGTAAATTCAAACAGGTCTATAGAATCCGTAGAAAAAGATCCATCGCCATCCATACCAACGGTCAGATCATCATCAAATTGATTTCCGCTCTGCTGTGTCACCGTTTCTTCCCTAGAGTAATTTTTTCTGTATAGAGACAACCGTTGAGGAGATTATCTTTTTCAAGGTTGCGGCTACATTATATCCTGTAATGGCACTTGCTTCAAAGTCTGGCACTTTCAATCGACTATTAAGATCCTTTCGTAAAACAGCGGTAGGTAATATGGGAACACCATGATCTTTCAAATCAACCTTATTGTACTGAATCACAAGGGGCAGTTTAAAAATTGATTCCTTATAAGCCTGAAGATTTTCATGGAGCTGGTTAAGTGAACGAATATTTTTCTCTCGCTGTTTCTCCATGGCATCTGCTACAAACACGACGCCATCCACTCCTTTCAAAACCAGTTTTCTGGTAGCATTGTATTTTACCTGACCCGGTACCGTGTAGAGCTGAATTTTAATATCATAGCCCTTGATCTGTCCCATATCGAAAGGGAGAAAATCAAAGAACAGAGTTCGATCACCATGGGTTTTCAAACTAACCATCTCGGACTGGATCTGATCACGGAACTTTCTGTTTACATATTCCAGGTTGGTGGTTTTCCCACACCTACCTGGTCCATAATACACAATCTTGACCTGAACCACCTTTTCTTTCAAGTTGATAAAACTCAAGTATTTACCCCCAAATATCTAACGAATATACTGTGTGAAAAAGAGGACAAAGAATATGATTTAACCATTACTGGCTTCCCAGACCTTACGTATCTGCTCAATGGCTTCAACCACATTCAGCCGAAGAAACCCAAGGGATATATCCTTTCCAAACATCGAAATAAGGAGCAATTCGTCATCTATCTTGCTGAAATGAATATTTGATTCCTGACCTTTATGAAAAAGCAGTGAAAACTCTGCTTCACCAACCAGCTTGGCCATGGCATCAACTGTGGCAAAGTTTCCGGCGGCAAGCGCTGCAAACGAATAGACATCATACTTACTTTCACCATTATCTTTGGCAGTAATAATATTTCCTGCCATATCAATGATGATGACACAGTCAACACCAAGTTTGATGAGCTTACTGGATAAAATCGTATCAATCTGTTCCAGTTGCTCTTGACTGACTATTCCATAATTCATGCCAAGTACCTCTTTCCTTAATTACGAGCCATTACCATCGACTCTTCTCGACTATTTGACGGATATCGGCCCAGGGGGACAAATTACAATTGAGCTGATCATCCCGACCGACAGGCCATATACAATTAATATTCCAATTTTTCTTTTTCCAGACCAAGCCTCTGAAAAAGATTTTATTCGTTAAATAAAACAGATGACAGACATACCATATCGGTTGTTAGTATACGACAGATTCATTTTGATATGAAGATGTTTTTTTGATTTTTCCTAAAAAAATCATACTGATATAGCAAAGCCCCATGCAAAACCTCCACAAAACAACCATATAGTACTGTTTTCACATGCTTATTTTACATGCTTAACATTTATTTACAACCACAGGTCAGTAAGACGGAAGTCGTCAACATCGACCAAACCGAGATCGGTCATTTTCAAATGAGGGATCACCGGAAGAGCCATAAAACTCATCAGCATAAAAGGGTCCCCAACAGTAACACCTTGCTCCAGCGCAGCCTCAAGCATTTCGTGAAATTTTGCAGCTAGAACCTCAGGGGGTGCTGTAGACATCAACCCCGCGACATCAAGTACCAACCTGGCCTTAACTTCACCATCACAGGCAGCAGCAAGCCCACCACCCTGATCGATAATTGTCTTCACCACAAGATGCATATCTGAATCATTGACACCAACCACAGTAATATTATGTGAGTCATGGCCAACAGTGGAAGCCAGGGCACCTCTTTTCAACCCCATTCCCTGAAGAAAACCAAGTCCTCTATTGCCAGTGGCATGGTGACGTTCAACAACAGCTAATTTTACTATGTCACGATCTTTGTCAGCAACTGCATTTCCATCAATTATTTTAGCGTCAAGCTCCACAGAGTCCGTAATTAACTCGTCTTTTTTTACCCGGATAACCCGCACCTTTTTTCCATTTACAGGTATTTTAAAGGAAAGGCCTTCTGCCTTTACATTTACAGAATCAAACACCTCCGGATACCTTTCCAGCAAGCCGGCAGAGACCAGTTCGGCTTCACCATGTTGAGCAATGATCTCCTCTCCACCTGAAAAAACTGTTCTCACCCGTATATCCTGCAAATCGTCAAATACGATAAGGTCTGCACGACAACCAGGCGCAACAGCACCACGGTCACGCAAACCAAAGAAAGAGGCGACATTTATGGTAACCATCTGTATCGCTGTAATTGGGTCGAGTCCAAGTTTTACAGCTTTTCTCAAAATACGATCAAGATGTCCTTCCTTCAGCAATTCATCGCAATGACAATCATCTGTTACAAGAAGGCATCTATGACTATTTTTTACACTCACCGCTGGAAGCAATGCTTTGAGATTCTTTGCAGTTGATCCTTCACGAATAAAAATATGCATCCCGGAAGAAAGTTTTTCAAGAGCTTCTGCGGCAGTACTGCACTCATGGTCAGACATCACACCATTTCCAATGTAAGCCTGGAGATCTTTTCCACGGAGACCTGGGGCATGTCCATCAACTGGCACACCAAGTTTCCCTGCAACTATAAGTTTTTCCACAACTTCATTATCCTGAAACAGTACCCCGGGGAAGTTCATCATCTCAGCAAGCCCCAAGACCTGCGGGAGCTGCATAATCTCAACAAGATCGTCTGACACCAATCTGGCGCCGGAGTTTTCAAGATGCGTAGCAGGCACACAGGAGGGAGCCATTACAAAAATTGAACAGGGGAGCCCATCACTCTCCTCGAGCAAATACCGGATACCATTGATTCCTGCAACATTGGCAATCTCATGGGGATCACAAATAACCGTGGTGGTTCCATGAGGCAGGACAGTATCTACAAACTGCCGGGGACTAAGCATTGAACTTTCTATATGAATATGTCCCTCCATAAAGCCTGGGCTAACAATTCCTCCCCTGCAGTCAAACTCCTCAACTCCGCTATAGTCCCCAATACCGACAATGGTATCGCCACAAATTGCAACATCTCCCTCTTTCAGTGTTCCACAGAAAACATCAACCAAGTGACAGTTTTTCAAAACCAGCTCAGCCGGATCGAGTCCTCTGGCCTGGGAATTTCTTTTTGCTCTCAGTGATTTCGCACTCATGTAACCCCCTTATGCGATGGTATAATTTTGACACAACGACTCATAATATAACGACTCACTTGTAAACGGAATGTTTTTTTCAAAAATTAGGGTATTGCAGGAGCAGATCGAATCTGCTACAAAACAAACCATGAAAAAGAACAAAGCGCTTATACAACCCATTAAAGGTGAGCATTATTTCATAGACAGCCACTGCCACCTAGACATGCAAAGCTATGAAGATGATTTCAACGATATACTGGAAAGAGCAACCGCTCATGGTGTAAAACATATAATAACGATTGGAATTAACGAACCAAGCTCAAACAAGGCGATTGAAATTGCAAAGCGTTACCCGATGGTTAAGGCAACGGTCGGAATACATCCCCATGACGTCGACAATATTCATTCTTCCACCTGGGAGAACCTGACAACCCTCATCAAAGATAACAGAAAACACGTTGTTGCCTATGGCGAAATAGGTCTGGACTACGCGAAACAATACTCCGCCCCAGACAACCAGAGAAACGCTTTCAGGACACAGCTGCAAATGGCCAGAGAGCTCAACCTGCCGGTGGTCATTCATGACAGAGATGCCCATGCAGACACAATATCCTTACTCCACGAATGCGGCCCATTCCCAAAGGGTGGCGTAATGCACTGCTTTTCAGGAGATCTGAAGTTTGCCAGGGAAGTTCTTGATCTAGGTTTCTTAATTTCAATTCCAGGGGTTGTCACCTTTAAAAACGGGGTCCTTCTCCAGGAAGTGGTGAAAAGCATCCCCCTGGAAAGCCTTATCCTTGAAACCGATGGTCCTTTTCTGGCACCTGTTCCCTGGAGAGGCAAACGCAATGAACCAGCATACCTGCTGTACACTGCTAAAAAAGTGGCTGCCATCAAGGACATCAGCATGGATGAGTTGGCACGACAGACCAGCAGGAACGTAAAAAACCTGTTCAACTTTTCCACCTCCGCTTGAGACCACGATGTCTATCTCAAACAATCTCCTGGAAATTAAAAAGAAGATACACAAAGCTGCAGAAAGCTGTGGAAGAGATCCACAGACCATTAAGCTGGTTGCCGTTTCCAAAAGACACTCAACGGCAAGTATAAAAGAGGCCATGACAGCTGGCCATTTCCTTTTTGGAGAGAACTATATCCAGGAAGCTGCCAAGAAAAGAGAAGTAATCAATGATAAGGCACAGTTCCATTTTATTGGTCATGTCCAGAGCAACAAAGCCAAACAGGCAGCTGAGCTTTTTTCAATGGTTGAAACCGTTGACCGTTACAAACTTGCCAGGGCGCTGAATAATCACCTAAACCAACTTAACAAAAAACTGGATATCCTGGTACAGGTGAACATTGGAAAAGACCCCCACAAATCAGGGATAATGCCAGAAGAAACTACTGAGCTACTGGAAAGAATCACATCCTTGCCCAATATCAGACCACTGGGACTTATGACGATACCACCACTCTCCAAGGAGAAAGAAGACATCAGACTTCATTTCAAAAACCTGTATTGTCTTGCTGAAGATCTCGCACATAAGAAACTTTTTTTCGACAACAGCTCCGTTGAGCTCTCCATGGGCATGACACAGGACTTTACTATCGCCATTGAAGAGGGAGCAACTATTATACGGGTAGGCACAGCCATCTTCGGTGAACGCCCAACGCTCGCCTAAAACGTCTTTGAAAACAGCTCCACAAAAAACAAAAAAAAGGCACCATTCCATTAGGAAATGATGCCTTGAATCTTCCTAGCAGACAGCTATCAAACTTTTTGGGCTGATGCTCGTTTGGCAGCTTTCAAAGGATTAATCCGTACTGTGGTGACAGTGATCTCTGGCTTTGCATGAGTTGCAAAATTGCAGATTCCAAGACGCCATTTCGATTCTGGTTTAAGATACGACTGACAGAACTGAGACTCAGCTTCCTCAACAATTCTATCGCACCCGGTGCATTGTTCGACAACGGGTTGAAAGTTCCTTTCACTATAACTTGTAGCAGCCTGATTCTGCATGCTGTTCTCCTCAAAGTCTTTGTTTCAAATCTTTATAAAATCAAAAATGCAGGAAACCTGATCTCCCACTATAGTTATTAACCAAATCATGTATTATACCAAGAGTAACGCATTTAGACAAGGATAAAAACAGAATCTTCTCCAAAACGACACTTTCCCAATACATCTTCCCGATACAGCATACCACTACTGGTAAATCCCTGGTGTTGTTGAGATTGCTTTATTTGACAGGACTCGTAAAAACTTACCGCCTCCTTCGTAATGCGCCCCTCAGGAATTGCCCAGGGGGTAAGATTTATGCCCCTCTCCTTGAAGGAGTATGCTCCAGACTGAGTCCGTCCAGCAGCCAGGCGAGTTCATACCCGTGCACAGCAAGTACATCCTCTGCAGTTTCAAGCCAGCGGAAGCGATCCTTTTCCAGTCGTTTATGCCAGAGGCAGTTATGCCGATGTTCTAATTATGCCGAGGATGAACCAAAGGTTGTAGTGTGCCTGAATATTCACACTTCCATGCCTCGGCATAATTTATTACCATTACTTCCGCAACAGGTTCAGAGTGCCTTCAAGAATTCTATCAAGTTGTCATCAGGTTTAAAGGTCACCGGCTTGGCACTGATAGGGAGTGTCTTTTCGAAAATCTTAATCTTCTGTGTTAAATCCGAATTCATATAGGCTTGAGTGCTCTCAAGGGATTCATGGCCAAGCCAAAGTGCAATTACGGATAAATCCACTCCGGATTGAAGTAGATATACAGCAGCGGTATGTCGAAGCACATGTGGACTTACACGCTTTTTCAAAAGTGATGAACAACGCTGTCCTGCCACGAATACATATTTGCCGAGGATGTATCCGACTGTGTCCCGGTTGAGCTTGTTTTCTTTCCTGGTGGGAAATAGTTGCACTGAGGGCGGCTTAGGGCTCCACTCGCCGAGCCAGTGCTCAATGATTACCGAAACCGTTCTACCCAAAGGCATCGAGCAATCTTTCCGCCCTTTTCCAGTGCAGTGAACATAAGCACCTTCTCCTAAAGTGACGTTACTGCAGCACGGGTTGATGAGTTCCGAGACTCTCAACCCCGTATGGACTGCTAAAGAAATGAGTGCGTGATCCCCACGCCCGATCCAGGAGGACCTGCCAATGGCATCCAAGATTGCATCGACTTCATCGACGGTAAGAAAGTCGATTTCACGCTTTCGGTAGCGCTTGGTTGGAATCGCTAAAACACGCTGAATATGTGCGGATAGCTGTGGTTCCTGAAAGGACGTATAGTGGAAGAATGAACGGATAGCCGCAAGACGATGGTTACGAGTACGAGGCGTGTTGTGCCGTTTCTCTTCCAAGTGGTTGAGGAATTTGCAGATGAGTGAAACGTCCAAGTCCTCGAGCTGCAACTTTGACGGCGTTTTACCGAGTTCACATTGAGCATATTTGAGCAGCAGGCGAAATGTATCACGACATGCTAAAATAGTTTCCTTGCTGACCCGTTTTTGATTCATTAGCCTCTCGATGAAGAATCCTTCCATAATGGGTGCCAGAGTCGAGGATGAGTTTTTCATAGAATACCTCGCTTTCTCTCGAGACGATTTCGAGCCAGTTCCAGGAACTCGGGAACGGCCGAGAAATACCAGTAGGTGGAGGAAGGTCCGACGTGACCCATGTAGAACGAGAGCGCGTCCACCGCCTGCTCAACATCGCGATCCCTTTTATAGATGTCGATTAGGCTGTTCACTGCGAAGCTGTGGCGCATATCATGTATGCGTGATCCTTTCCCGTGACTTGTATCCCGAATGCCTATCTTGAAGCATAGTTGTCTGAAAGTTTGTTGGGCGATTGCGGTCGTTGGCCGGGTGCCAATAGAGCTTAGGAAGAATGATGGCGATTGAGCATTGGGAAAGATTTGATCGCGCCAACGAGCATAATGTGCCAGGGCACTTGCGGTGGACGCATGCACCGGGACCAGGCGAGACTTGCCGAACTTGGCATTACGAATTGTGAGCAATTGGTTGACGAAATCCACATTTTCTCTGTCGAGGGCCAAGGCTTCAGAGATGTGAAGAGGTAGCCGGATAATGGATTGAGTTCTAGCTGATCAGCCACCAGCAGAGATAGGCCGTTGATGGACTTGCGAATATCGGTGACACCGGGCGCTATGTACACCCGTGCAGGAGCAGCTGGATAAAACATTACCGGTTCTCCAGTACGGTAAGCACTTGGCTGAGTACCCTTGGTTAAAACTGTTCGCTGACCTCTCTGGCAATAAGATCACTCAGGAGAATTTTTACTCCCGAGGTTGCAGCAGGCTGGCCGGATCGTCGAATCTTCTCCATGGGCACCGGGGCCAGCTGAGATGTTTTGCGGGAAAATTCTGACATCTTTCTCTGCCAGTAGGTCATGGCATGGTAGGAGAGGCCATGCAGACGACAATATTCTGCTCGGCTCAAGCCGCTTTTCTGCTGGGCCCTGATGTGTGCCTGCCAATGGTGCCTGGATCTTGACCTCTTCCCGCCATCTTTGTAATCTGCCATCTGAATCCGCCCTGGTTGTGGTTTCCGATGGGATTCATTATGACACATCGCGACCTGAGAAAAAAATAGGGTTATTTTGTGGCGCTTACGAATATTTCGGCCTCCAATTGAGGTTAATCCTCCACCAGACGATGAAAATATGGTGAAAATCCATAGTGGCTTTATGTCAAAGAACAATTTAACGGAAATTCAAGCACCAATCCATCATGATGATGGATTGGTGCTTGAAACTCTAAACTTCAGATTGTAAAAAAAACCACCAAAAAGTACCACATTCGCATACCTCAAAGTGAAAATAAAAAAAACACTCATAGCAATACTCTAGCTTGTAATCTCTAACATCATGATATAGAATAAATTTGTTTAATAATTTCATTATCCTGAATCCGTGGACGTTGGATGGTGATGTTGTCTGTTTTTTTTATGAACACTTTAATTGTAGTAAGTATATCAATGGGTTCAAAGAAAACAGGTGTGCCGAAAACGAACGTTCTATAGGGATGCAAGTATCTTTTTACAAAGCTGATTATTAATTTTAAATTTGCATTTCAGTATATTACTAAAAGAATGATGACGAAGCCGTCACAATTACAGGATTATCTCATTGTATTTATTAGGCTTGCATTCCGCCCCAAGGCAACTTGCACAGCAGAGTCAGGCGGTACTTGGCAAACCATTGATGAATATCATCAATCAGTGAATTTACATTTAGAAAACAGTACCATGCAGGAGAGCATATAATGCCTATCTATATCTGGAAAGGTATCAATTCATACGGCGACAAACGTAAGGGCGAAGTTGAAGCGCCAGACCAGGCTGCGGCACTCGCCCATGTCAAACGTCTACGCATTAAAGATCCTGTTATCAAGGAAAAGCCAAAGGATCTGTTTGAGAACATAGCTTTTTTTCAACCTAAAGTTACCGGTAAAGACATAGTTGTCTTCACCAGACAGCTTTCAACCATGATTGATGCTGGCTTGCCACTCGTACAGAGCCTTGAAATTCTCGCGAAACAGCAGGACAACTCCACCTTCAAAAAAGTCCTCACTGAGATTAGGATGGATGTTGAGACGGGTACCACCTTTGCTGACTCAATGCGGAAGCACCCTAAGGTATTTGACAACCTTTTCGCCAACATGATTGAGGCCGGTGAAACAGGCGGTATCCTGGACACCATCCTCAGTCGTCTCGCTGTTTTCATGGAAAAATCCATGGAACTGAAGAAAAAAATAAAAGGTGCCATGACTTATCCTGTTATCTGTTTAGGTATCGCTCTTCTTATCCTGGTTGTTATTCTTGTCTTTGTAATCCCAGTTTTCGAGGATATGTTTGCGAGCATGGATTCGGCACTTCCCATTCCGACGCAGATAGTTGTATCCATGTCCAACTTCTGTAAAGCCAATTTTATATGGCTGGTCATGGGAGGATTTGCCATTATCTACGGCATTAAAAAGATCTATAACACTGAAATTGGTCGCATTAAGATGGATGCAATGTTTCTCCGTGCGCCCATTGCCGGGCCACTGGTAAGAAAGGTTGCCGTGGCCAAATTCACCAGAACTCTTGGAACCATGCTCCAGAGTGGTGTTCCAATTCTAGATGCCCTGCAGGTTGTTGCGAGGACAGCCGGTAACAAGATTATAGAAGCTGCAGTTTTTCGTGTTGCTGACAGTATTGCAGAAGGTCGTCCCATCGCAGAACCACTTGAGGAAAGCGGAGTCTTTCCAAACATGGTTGTCCAGATGATCAATGTAGGAGAATCTGTCGGTGCACTGGACAGCATGCTTGCTAAAATTGCGGACTTTTATGATGGTGAGGTTGACCAGGCCGTTGAAAACCTCACCGCAATGATTGAGCCATTAATGATGGTGGTGCTTGGTGGTATGATTGGTGGACTGGTTGTCGCCATGTACCTTCCCATTTTCTCAATGGCAGGAAATATTTAAAAAAAATAACGTTCTACTGTTGACATTATCCGTCTGAAGCATATCATTAGTAAAAAAAGAACATTTCTAAATGTCGATTATTTTTGAGGAGGATTCAACTATGACTCTCACAAAAGCTGACCTTGTTCAGCAGGTATACAAATCTCACGGCTCTCTCACAAAAGCTCAGGCAACTGACTCTGTTGAGGCCTTTTTACGTATTTCTAAAACATCATTAATCGGAGGAACGGATCTTCTTCTCAGCGGTTTTGGTAAATTCAATGTAAAAGACAAAAAATCCAGGAGAGGGCGCAACCCACAGACTGGAGATGAGTTAACCCTCGACGCGCGAAGAGTAGTCACCTTTAAACCATCAGGTATACTTCGTGATAAAATCAATCAGACATGATCCCTGTTTAATAATGTCCATTCATTAATGAGTTTTTTTCTAAATCGGACAGCTAAGTAAAATTTAATCATCGATGCCCCTCAGGGAATATCCTAGGATATGTATTATATTATCTCGAAGATAAAATTTCAAACAGCACACAGAATTAGAGGAAAAATGTCATTTATGGACAAGCACTAGATATTTTTTGCCCCTTTTGATCAAACAGGGAACTATGAACCTGTATCTATAGCCTTTAACCAGGACTATTGATGCAGGTTTTTTTTGTTGCCTGGCTTTCCAGCTAAAATAGAGATTATCTAAATGTACGCAACATCATCCTTTCAAAATGTTCCCCTGCAAAAAATAGAACATTCTCAATCGCTGTGCCTTCATCCTTTTATGACTCCGGAGCATGCACAAGATGACAACTTGGTAGAATCCATAAAAAATGTCGGTATTCTGCATCCCCCTCTACTGAAATTTAATACAAAAAATGACACCTACCAAATACTTGCTGGACGTACCAGATTACAGATATTAAGAGAGCTTCAGCCTAATAGGAAAAGTATTCCATGCTTTATTGTAAACGAGACCATAACACCACTTGCTCTTCTCTATCATATCCTTGAGGATCAAAAGATATCTGGTGGTCTCAGCCCTATGGAAAAAGCCTACTTTTTTTCTTATAGCCTGGAACGTATGTCCATTAATAAGGCTGCCGAACACTTCCTGCCCCTCCTCGGTGAAAAAATCCAGGAAAATACCATAAAAAAATATATCCGGCTGTTACAACTCGAACCAGAACTTCAAAAAAGTGTTCATTGTCTTGAGATAGCCGAAAAGACTGCCTACGAATTGCTGCTATTATCCACCAAGGAACGCTATGCAATCCATTCCACTTTCAAGAAGTTACGACTTGGCGGTGGAAAACAAAAAAGGCTTCTATCTTTATGCAAAGACCTGGCCTATCGTTACAATAAAACAGTAGCAGAGCTTTTGTCCGAAGAAGAGATAAAGAGAATCCTCACACACAGAGAGACGAACACACCTCAGAAAGCAGCCATACTGTTAGCTTTTCTTCAGAAACAGCTTTTCCCGCAAAGCGAAGAGGCCGAAAAGTTATTTAGAAAGAAGGTAGCTCAGCTGGCACTTCCCATTTGCTGTAGCATGGAACACAGTCAAGCCTTTGAAACAGACCATATTACCCTCCGGGTAATATTTCATTCCTGGTCAGAACTTGAAAGGAAAAGGGACGTAATCAAAGGGTTGGTAGAGTCGTGAAAACCGTTAATCTTTTTCGTTGTGCGCCCTTTAGGAAGTACCCTTGGAGGAACAAATTTCCTGTCTCTTATTACGCAGAAAAGCAGAGAAATTTCCGTGCTCGGATATGATTTTTTTTCGGAATCTACGCTTACCGACTAGTCCAACCTGTTTGGGACCTTTTTACGAACATATCAAGGCGTAAGCTGCGTTAAAAGAGGTCTCCCTCAATTATAAGATCAACGCCACACTGCTCATAACTAACATTGCTCAGTTTTGGAGCAGTAGAACGGTCAGTAACTCTGAAGTCTTTCAGGAGTGGAGTACCATCGGAGCCAGCAAACAGGGGTGCCACGAAAAGCATGACCCTGTCAACCAACGCCTGCCTCATAAAACTACCATGAACGGCAGCCCCTCCTTCAACGAGCAGTGAACACACATCAACAGACCCCAGATACTCGAGCACCTCCCCTAAATCAAGTCCTTGCTCAGGTACTGAAGAAACGCTCCGTACAGTCACTCCTTCTATGGAGTTCAGGTGCGCAACCTTCTCTCCGTTGCAATCAGAGGAACAAAAAAGCAGTGTCTCGGCATTAGACTCAAGGTGAAGAATTCTGGAATCAAGTGGAATAGAAAGAGAAGTGTCGAGAACCACCCTCAGGGGGTCTCTACTGTTTGCCCCCAAACGAGTGGTGAGTGAGGGATCATCAGCTGCCAAAGTGCCACTTCCAATCAGTATGGCATCAAAGCTGTCACGCAGATTATGTACCCTTGTCCTCGAATCATTCCCTGTCATCTGACCGGCAACACCATCCTGATAACTCAACCTGCCATCGAGACTCATACCAGCTTTCATCACAACAAAGGGCTTACCTGTTGTGATATGCTTAATAAAAGGCCTGTTAAGCTCAAGGCACTCCTTTTCAAGCACACCACTGACAACCTCTATACCACACTCCCTGAGATAAGAATTACCAGAACCACTGACAATTGGATTAGGATCAACCATACCAACCACTACCCGCTTTATTCCAGCATCAACAATTGCACGGCTGCATGGCGGCGTGCGCCCGGTGTGATTACATGGTTCCAGTGTTACATATATGGTTGCTCCCTCTGCCCTGCTTCCCGCTTTACGCAAAGCATGAACCTCAGCATGCAGAGTCCCAGCCTTCTTGTGATACCCTGAACTGACTACATCATTATCAATTACAACGACAGCGCCCACACAAGGATTTGGTGAGGTCCGCCCAAGGCCCTTTCTAGCCTCCTGCAACGCAAGTGCCATAAAATGTACATCATTGTTTGAGAATTCTTTCTCAGGAATGATCATCTACCTCTATATCCCCTCTGGAGTCAAGAAGGCCTTTTAGTTCATCCATAAATTCATTGACATCCTTGAACTGCCGATACACAGATGCAAATCTCACATAGGCCACTTCATCAAGCTTTGGAAGTTCCTCCATTACCCACTCCCCTATCACCTCGGATGGTACCTCTTTGGAAGGGAAATCCTGCAGTTTGCTTTCAATATCATCAACAAAGCCATCAATATCATCACAGCTGACAGGCCTTTTTTCACAGGCTTTCTCAAGACCAACAACCATCTTTTGCCTATCCCACACCTCGCGCCGCCCATCTTTTTTTACAAGCATTGGCAACATTACTTCCAGTCTTTCGTATGTTGTGAACCGTTGTTCACAGGAGAGACAGGAGCGCCTTCTTCTGGTAATAGTACTCTCTTTATTGAGACGTGAATCTATAACCTTGTTATCAAGATGACCGCAATAGGGACATTTCATAGATACTCCAGTGCAGAGATAATTTAAAAAATATTTGAAAGTGGATATTTTTCACAAAGAGTGCGAACTTCGCTTCGTACTGTCTGCATGGATTCCTCACTGCGTTCAATAAGGACCTTTTCTATCCATCCGGCAATCAACCCCATCTCTTCAGTCTTGAGTCCCCGGGTGGTGACCGCCGGGGTACCAATACGGATACCTGATGTCACAAAACGAGGTTGTTTGTCAAATGGGATAGCATTTTTATTGGTTGTCAACCCGGCATTTTCGAGTAATTCTTCAGCATCCTTACCCGTTATATCCTTAGAGGTGAGATCAAGGAGAACCAAGTGATTGTCAGTACCACCAGAGACCAGCCTGAACCCTTTACCTACAAGATTTCCCCCGAGAGCAGCGGTATTAGCAACCACCTGATGCTGATACTGTTTGAATGATTTACCCATGGCTTCTTTAAAGGCAACAGCCTTGGCAGCAATCACATGAACAAGGGGCCCCCCCTGGATACCTGGGAAAATTTTAGAATCAAGGCTTTTCCCCCACTTCTTCTTGGCAAGGATAAGACCACCACGGGGACCACGCATAGTTTTATGGGTGGTTGTGGTCACAAAATCAGCATGAGGTACTGGAGAAGGATGAACGCCAGCCGCAACAAGACCTGCTATATGGGCCATATCCACCATGAACAAGGCCCCAATCTGATCTGCAATCTTCCGAAAACCCTCAAAATCGATAAACCTGGAATAAGCGGAGGCCCCTGCCACGATCATTTTGGGACGATTCTCGAATGCGATGCGCTCAACCTCCTCCATATTGATTTGCTCGGTCTTTTTATCGACACCATAGGAAAGGAAATTAAAGAGTTGTCCGGAAAAATTAACACCACTGCCATGAGTCAAATGCCCACCATGGGCGAGATCCATACCAAGAACCTTGTCGCCAGGCTTGAGGGTGGCAAAATAAACAGCCATATTTGCCTGAGATCCTGAGTGAGGCTGAACATTCGCATATTCTGCTCCAAATATTTCACAAGCTCTTTCAATGGCAAGACTCTCTGCGATATCTGCATAGTCACAGCCACCATAATATCTCTTCCTGGGATAGCCTTCGGCATATTTATTGGTAAAAATTGACCCTTGAGCCTCTAAAACTGCACGGGACACAATATTTTCCGATGCTATCAATTCCAGCTGACTATCCTGGCGCTCATATTCGTGGTTGATACAATTAAATATATCCGGATCACTGTTTTCTAAAGAAGCCATATCTCACTCTCTTATTGGTCTAATTATATTTGTACTGTCCAAGGTAAAACTAAACA
The DNA here is from genome assembly GCA_026988015.1 of Desulfobulbaceae bacterium. GTDB lineage: Bacteria > Desulfobacterota > Desulfobulbia > Desulfobulbales > Desulfocapsaceae > Desulfocapsa. Next base: position 17,920 of record JALSMA010000045.1, read on the forward strand.
GACGAAAAAACCGGCAGGCCCAAAATGGCATGCCGGCTTTAGCGGAAGTATTTATTAAGAAGTCACGAAAAAAAACATGTTAACTGAACAGGGCGATACGGCGCTGGTGCCGCCCTCCACCAAAAGGGGTGCTCAGCCATGTTCGTACGATCTCCATAGCAACTCCAGGCCCGGTAACACGTTCTCCGAGACAGAGCACATTGGCGTCATTATGCTCACGACTCATCTGAGCAGTAAAATGCTCACTGCAGAGTGCAGCCCTGATACCCTTATGTTTATTAGCCGCCATGGACATGCCGATACCAGTGCCACAAATGAGTATCCCCATATCTGATTCACCTTTGTCAATCTTTTCACAGACAAGATCAGCAAACCCAGGGTAATCTACAGATTCTTCATTGTAGCAACCGACGTCAAGAACTTCATGGCCAAGTTCCTTTAACAAAGGAAGTATAACTTCCTTTAAAGAATAGCCACCATGATCTGATCCAATTGCAACTTTCACCTTATCCCCTCTGTTATTCGCTAAAGCGTTTCATCACCACAACACCATTTGTGCCACCGAAACCGAAGGAATTGGAAATCGCAGCACGAATTTCCATTTTCCGGGCAGTATGCGGCACATAATCAAGATCACACTCAACACTTGGAGTGTCCAAATTAATGGTGGGTGGGACAATCTGATTTTTGATACTGAGGGCAGTAAAAGCAGATTCAAGTCCCCCTGCAGCACCTAGGGCGTGACCTGTCATTGACTTGGTGGAGCTGATTGCAAGATTTTTTGCATGATCCCCAAAAACAGTTTTAATCGCCACGGTTTCACAACGATCATTTAATGGGGTAGAAGTTCCATGAGCATTGATATAATCAACATCAACCGGGGATAACCCGGCATCCAGCAGTGCCATTTCCATACAGCGCACAGCCCCATTACCGTCCTCCGGAGGGGCCGCAATATGATACGCATCACCGGAGGCACCTGAACCAATTACCTCAGCGTATATATCAGCCCCTCTCTGAAGCGCATGTGATAACTCTTCAAGCACCAGCATCCCTGCACCTTCAGCTATCAGGAAACCATCTCTGTCCTGATCAAAAGGACGTGAAGCCCTTTTTGGATCATCATTTCTAGTGGAAAGGGCCTTCATAGAACTGAAGCCGCCCACACCAAGTGGACAGATAACAGATTCTGTTCCACCTGTAATAACCACATCACAGCTGCCATAAACAATTGACTTAAACGCCTCGCCGACTGCATGGGTACTGGCTGCACATGCAGTAGAAAGGGACAGATTCGGTCCCCTGGCACCCACTTGCATGGAAATGTGTCCCGATGGCATATTAGGTATGGCCATGGGAATAAAAAACGGTGAAATCCTCTTGGCACCACGGTCAAGGTAGATATTGTGGTTTTTTTCAATGGTCGGCAAGCCACCCATCCCACAACCGGTGATCACCCCAACACGATTACTATTGCCGCTGTCAATTACAAGTCCACTATCTTCAACAGCTTCCCTGGCAGCTACAATTCCATACTGGACAAAGAGATCCAAGTGCTTGGCACTTTTCTTGTCAAAATGATCCAGGACGTCAAAATCGGTCACCTCTGCAGCTATCTGCGAAGCCATCCCGGAAGCATCGAACCGGGTGATAGGGCCTACACCACTTCTTCCTTCAAGAATTCCGGACCAGGTTTTATCCTTTCCTGTCCCCAAAGGAGTTACCAGTCCAATTCCGGTAACCACAACTCTACGCTTGGCCATCGTATCCTCTTGATTTATCGGGTATTACTTTTCCCAAAAGCTTATTTCAAGTTATTTACAAAATCAATGGCGTTCTGAACAGTAGCAATCTTTTCTGCTTCTTCATCAGGAATTTCAACATCAAACTCCTCTTCCATTGCCATGATAAGCTCGACCAAGTCAAGGGAATCAGCACCAAGATCATCCACAAAAGATGCACCTGGAACAACTTTCTCTTTATCAACACTCAACTGCTCAACAATAATATCAACCATCTGTTGTTCAATTGCCATTTTAAACTCCTATTTATTTTTACTATTTTTTATGAATCCCGGATTTCCCGAATATTCAATCACCAATACTGTCACAAAAGACTACTAATACCAAAATCGAACAAAACTGTAAATCACATATACATACCACCATTCACATGAATAGTACTTCCTGTCACATAACTGCCATCATTACTGACGAGGAAAGCTACTGCTCCAGCAACATCATCAGGCTCTCCAAGGGATGCCAGCGGAATCTCAGCCTTAATTTTTTCCTGGATTTCTTCAGATAGATCACGGGTCATATCAGTAACAATATACCCAGGTGCTACAGCATTAACAGTGATATTGCGAGTGGCAAATTCACGAGCCATGGATTTTGTCAATCCCTGCATTCCCGCCTTTGCTGATGCGTAATTTACCTGCCCGGCGTTCCCAGAAAACCCAATGACCGACGAGATATTCACAATACGCCCCCATCTCTTTTTCATCATTGATCGTGCTACAGCCTTTGAACAGAAAAATGAACCTTTGAGGTTGGTATCTAGTACCATATCCCAATCAGCTTCTTTCATTCTGGCCATCAGCCCGTCCCTGGTTATCCCGGCATTGTTAACAAGAATGTCAATGGAACCGGCCTCTTTAATCAGGGTCTTGATTACGTTTTGAGCCATATCCGCATCTGCGACATTAAACTGTGTAATATCAGCACTACCACCTGCAGAAATGATTATTTTTCTGGTTTCCTCAGCTGCATCTGAATCGGAAACATAGTTGATGAAGACATGGGCTCCCATTTGGGCCAACCGTACAGAGATGGCACGTCCAATCCCTCTACTTCCGCCTGTTACCAAGGCATTTTTTCCTTTCAGACTCATATTTTTCGATGTCCTTCAATTTTACTGATCAGTTTGGGAAGGACCTCATACAGGTCACCCACTATACCGAAATCAGCCACATTAAAAATAGGTGCGTTTTCATCGCGGTTAATGGCAACTATGGTCTCAGATGACTGCATTCCTGCAACATGCTGGATGGCACCAGAAATACCACACGCTATATATAATTTAGGTGCCACTGTTTTTCCTGTCTGACCAACCTGATGGGGGTACCCGATCCAACCGGCGTCAACCACAGCCCTGCTTGCTGAAACAGCACCATCAAGGGACTGAGCAAGTTCACGGATAAGATCAAAACCTTTTTCACTGTCAAGGCCACGTCCGCCACCAATCAGAATATCAGAATCTTGAATATTCACATCATAATTTTCAGCGACAACGGATTCCAAAACCCTTACCTTTGAGGACAACATTGTTTCATCAAGCACTACATCAACGACGCTACCCTGCCTTGCTGCGTCAAATTCAAACTCTTGCATCACCTTGGGCCGCACGGTAGCCATCTGCGGCCTGGAACCTGGACAAACAATGGTTGCCATAATATTTCCACCAAAAGCCGGTCGCGTCTGCAATAGCGCACCATCATCATGGCGGATCTCAAGCTGAGTACAATCAGCAGTGAGCCCTGCCCCAAGGGTATTTGCAACTCCGGGTATAAATGAGCGTCCTATTGCAGTGGCTCCTGCAAGAACGACTTCGGGCTGATGCTCACGGATCAGGGTGGTAAGTATGGAACCGTAACATTCATCCGTAAAATGTTCCAAGGCCGGATTATCTGCACGATAAACCTTATCTGCACCATGACTGATTAATTCTTGTGCGGTGTCTTCAGTACCAGTACCAATCAGGACCGCGGAGAGTTCAACCCCACGAGTATCAGCAAGTTTACGTCCGACACCAAGAAGTTCCAAGGATACAGGAGCCAGTTTTCCAGCTCGGTACTCACAGTAAACCCAGATTCCGCTCCAACTCTCAAGATCGACTTGAACGTTCTTCTCAACACCCTCAAGGCTGAGTGCTTCTACTTCACAACTGTCGACACAGGAGCCGCAAAGAGTACAGGATTCACCAACCACGGCAATTCCATCAACAACTTCGATTGCTCCAAAAGCACAGTTTTCCTCACACAGTCCGCATCCTACACACAAATCACTGTCAACTATCAGCATGGCTCTCTTCTCTCCACTAATCTTATAGATAAACAGCTATTTTATGGACCAGCTGCTCAACCTGTTCGTCAATGGAGCCGGTTAAGAGAGCACGTTCTCCACGGGGTGGTGGGGGAAAGACATCAACAACCTGGGTGGGCGATCCGGCAAGCCCTATTTTGGCAGGATCAGCACCAACATCTTCGGCATTGAATACCATAATTTCGGTTTTTTTCGCTTTCAGCTTCCCTTTAAGAGATGGTACCCGCGGCTCATTAATATCCTTTACAACAGTTAGCAGCAGAGGACATTCAGCGGCAATGACATCATAGCCGTCATCCATCATCCTCTCCATGATAATCTCAGTTTCGCCAGCCTCACGGATCTTTTGGACACAGGTGACAAATGGTATCCCAAGCTGAACAGCAAGACCTGGCCCAACTTGAGCAGTGTCCCCGTCTATGGCCTGTTTTCCACAAATAATGAGGTCAAACGAACCAAGCTTTTTTACGGCCTTTGCAAGGGTATATGAGGTGGCCCAGGTGTCAGCTCCGGCAAAGGCACGATCCGAGACAAGCACCCCACGATCCGCACCACAGGAAATTGCCTGTTTAAGAACATCCTGAGCCTGAGGAGGTCCCATACTCAATACCGTGACTTCACCACCTAACTGCTCTTTCAGTCGAACCGCCTCCTCCACCGCGTGCTGATCATAAGGGTTCATAATGGACAGCACCCCTTCCCTGGCAAGGGTATTGGTCTCAGGATCCAGGCGTACATCCTTGGCATCAGGAACCTGCTTAACACAGACAACAATATTCATTTCGATTTATCCCAGAGTCTATTTTCTTGAATATTCCTTATTGAGTTCCTGGCCAATCACATTACGCTGAACCTGATTGGTTCCTTCGTAAATCTGAAGTATTTTGGCGTCACGCATCATTTTTTCAACTGGATACTCCCTCATATACCCATAACCACCCATGACCTGTACTGCATCTATGGAGACCTTCATGGCCATATCTGTTGCCATAACCTTACACATGGAAGACACCTTTGACATATCCTTTGGATGAGCATCAATATGCTTTGCTGCTGAGTAAACCAGCGCCCGGGAAGCCTCGAGCTGAATGGCCATATCGGCAAGTATGTGCTGTATAGCCTGGAAGGAGATAATGGGTTTATCAAACTGAATACGCTGCTTGGCGTAGGTCGTTGCTTCATCTACACAGGCCTGACCAATACCTAGTCCCAGAGCTGCGATTCCTGGTCGTGATGAATCCAAAGTCTTCATAACTGTTATAAATCCAGTCCCCTTACGGCCAATGAGACGATCTGCTGGGATTCTGCAATCTTTAAAGATCAGTTCTGTTGTCGATGAAGCTCGAATCCCCATTTTCCTCTCTTTGGGACCACAGGTAAACCCGGGGTCACCTTCCTCAACAACAAACATGGAAGCACCACGTGCTCCCCTGGAGCGGTCTGTGATGGCAACAATTGTATAAATCTGCGCCTCACCACCATTGGTTATCCATTGCTTGGTTCCGTTTAGAACCCACTCATTACCATCGAGCTCTGCGGTAGTTTGAATTCCAGATGCATCAGAACCAGCATTCGCTTCAGTGAGCCCAAAAGCTGCAAATTTTTGTCCAGCAGCAACAGCTGGGAGATGCTTCTGTTTCATCTCCTCAGAGCCTGATATCAGTATAGGATAAATTCCAAGAGCACTTGCGGCAAATGCTGTGGCAACTCCAATACAGCCACGACCTAACTGTTCAAGAGCAAGTACGATATCAAGACAACCACCACCAAACCCTCCGTATTCCTCAGGAATAGGTACACCAAAGAGGTCTGCCTGACCCATGTTTTCAAGGATTTTACGTGGAAACTCGTCTTTTTCGTCTAATTCTGCACGATTGGGAATGATCTGCTCATCGGTGATCTGCCTGGCGATCTCCACAATCATGTTCTGCTCTTCTGTAAGAAAATAATCCATCGTCTCTCCTGTTTACCACCTTAGCAAAGATGCTCCCCAGGTAAAACCACCACCAAAGGAACAAACTAAAAGTAAATCCCCACGTTTTAATCGGCCTTCACGATTTGCCTCATCCAATGCGATTGGAACGGAAGCCGCTGACGTATTACCATATTTCTGGACGTTTATGAACACTTTTTCTTCTTCGACACCAAGGCGAGATATGAGTTTCTTCAGAATACGAATATTGGCCTGATGAGGAATCATCAGGTCGATGGAACCCAGATCAACATTTTCACGACTGAGCAGATCCCTGATAGCACTTTCCATAGCCCTAACCGCATACTTAAATACCTCACTCCCCTCCATTAAAATATAAGACCCCGGGTTCTCTGCCAATTCCAGTTCTGGATTACAAGATGGTGCTGTATGCATATAGAGGAGGTTCCAGAGTGTTCCATCTGAAAGGAGGTTGGTAGCAATGACGCCACGCTCGTTATCCTGATACTCGGCAAGCACGGCACCTGCTCCATCACCAAAAAGGATACAGGTATTCCTGTCTTCCCAGTCCGTACGACTGGACAGGGTTTCTGTCCCTATTACCAGGATTTTCTTCCCCTTTTCAACTCGAAGATATTTGTCACCACTATCGAGTGCAAAAAGAAATCCTGAGCAGGCAGCATTCACATCATAAGCAAAGGCATTTACAGCACCAAGTTCCTTTTGTATAAAGCAGGCACAGGATGGCATGAGCATGTGGGAACTCATGGTTGCGACAACAATGAGATCTATCTCTTCAGCGGTTACTTCAGCCATCTCCATGGCTTTTCTCGCAGCAGCGGTACCGAGTTGATAGGTGGCTTCGCCTAGTCCACTGATCCTGCGATTGGCGATACCGGTACGGCTGAGAATCCATTCATCATTCGTATCAACCAATTTTTCCAGATCATTATTAGAGAGGATTTTTTTGGGGAGGCTGGAGCCAGTTCCAAGAATTACCGCACCCATTATCGTTTCTCCATCAAGGGTTCAAGGTTGTCGGCAAGACTCTCAACAATCTTATCATTTACTTTCATTTCTATAATTTTAGCAGCTTCCAGAATGGCATTTTTAATGGCAACAGCGTTTGATTTGCCGTGGCAGATGATCCCTGTACCATTAATCCCCAACAGGGGAGCACCACCATATTCTGCATAATCAACACGTTTTTTAAATTTTCTAAAAACCGGTCGTGCAAGAAAATATCCAATCTTAGCCTTTAAAGAACCCATAATTCCAGTACGAATCATTTCAGTCGCGGCCTCAACCAGCCCTTCACTTACTTTGAGGCAGATATTTCCGACAAAACCATCACAGACGATCACATCGATATCACCTTGAAAGATATCTCTTCCTTCAACATTCCCTACAAAATTAAGGGAACTGTTTTTGAGAAGAGCATGGGTTTCTTTCACAAGCTGATTTCCTTTTCCTGTCTCTTCACCGATACTCAGGATTCCAACCCTTGGAGATTCTATATCAAAGACACGGGAAAACGCCGAAGCCATCAGGGCAAACTGGAATAAGTGCTGAGGACGACAGTCAACATTAGCACCGACATCCATCATCACAACCGGTTTTTTAAGAGTGGGAAAGGCATTGGCAATGCCGGGACGGGAAACATTTTTAAGACGACCGAGTTTCCGAACTGCTGCTGCCATGGTGGCACCGGAGTTGCCGGCACTAACGGCGGCATCGGCTTCGCCTGTTTTTACAAGATCAAAGGCGAGCATGACGGAGGATCTTTTTTTCTTTCTGATGGCCTCAACAGGAGATTCCCCCATCTCAACCATTTCAGAAGTATGAACTATCCTCAGTCTGGACAGGATAGACTCATCGGGAGCCATTTTTTCAAGACATTGCTGAATCGCAGCCTCATCTCCGACAAGGATAATCTGCAATTCAGCTTCTTCTAGAGCCTGTATTGCCCCGGCTATCTGTTCATCAGGACCATGGTCTCCCCCCATGGCATCCAAGGCAATACGCATGTGTATAGCCCTACTCTATTTCAGCATCCAGACTATAAACAGAGCGTCCCTTATACATACCACAACTCGGACAGATACGATGGGGCTGTTTAGGCTCTCCGCATTCTGAACATGTGGATAGCCCTGGTGCACTCAAGGCGTCATGCGATCTTCTTTTACGGGTACGGGAATGTGAATGTCTTCTTTTAGGCAGAGCCATGATAAATCCTCCAATAAATGCATTGCCGCACAGGCGGCATAAAGTGTCTAATTATTTTGTAGCTTTTTTAAAATAGCAAAGGGAGAATTTTCGTTATTCTCACTGCATTTGCACTGGTTTTCATTCAAGTTCATCCCACAGCGATTGCATAAGCCTTTGCACTGTTCACCGCAAAGTGATTGCTGTGGCATGGCCAGAAGTAACTGTTCTTTTAAAACATCAACAGTTTCAACGACTGGTTCCACAAGATAAACATCTTCGCAATTCTCATCAGTGCCATCATAATCTGACTCTCTTACCGGTTCACTCTCCAAGTGGTAGTGGTAAAAGAAGTCATGTTGAACGCCGTACTCAATTCTACAACCACATCGATCACAAGTGGAGACAACAGCAGCAGTGAGTTCACCCTCAAGATGAAAAAGATCTTCTTTCTTCCGGCTGACCAGAAAGCTTCCTGTAATCTCAGCTTCAAACATTGGGACAGTATCTGAGAATTGAACAAATTCCCTGACGCTATATTTTTTCCTGTTCGTGCTATTCTCAGCAAGTAAAATTTTCATGGGATCACCGCGACTCACAAGCTCAGGTGTACGAACGAAACTGACAAAAATACCCAATTTTCATCAGAATGGCCAGAAAAAAATTTAATTATTTTAAAACCCTGGAAATTCATGAATATTTTTCAATTCTTCAGAAAGTTTACAGGATACGTGCCAAGCGCCCGGAGGTTTTTTCAAGACGTAGGATCACACGAGCAAGGATATATTCTAAAAACAGGCCTGCACTCACAGGATACTGAAGTTGAAACGCCGTAAAGTCCGTTCTGGTCAAGCACCATAACCTGCTCTCTTTTATGGCTGTCACCCGGGTTTCACGCTGGTGTCTTTCAAGTAGACCACCCTCACCCACGATGGTACCGGGGTCAAGCAGTGCAATCACTTGCATCTTTTCCTGAAACCCGGTTTTTTTATAAACTGCAAGCTGCCCTTGAGAAAGAAAATACATCTTATCGGCCATAGAATCCGAATAATCAAAAAGGACATCTCCAGTGGCGAGATTCGTTTCATCAAGAACAAGGAACAATGCCTCAATCGCCGCCTGATCAACCAGGCCGGTGGCTGTCAAAAACTCTTTCACTGAGCTGCTCCATCACCAGTAAAAGATGCATTTTTCTCTTCAAGGACTTTAACCAGCCCGGCATACTTCTTTTTCCTGAGAATTGACTTGAACTGATCCCGATAATTTCGGAGAAAGCTGACACCTTCAATATTAAGATCATAAACCTGCCAGCCTTTACCATTTTTGAGCATAACATAACTCACTGGAAGTGGAGCAGCACCATTATGCTTTACAAAGGTCAAGACAGCAGCTTTCTTACCTTTAATCCGTTCATCTTTATAAATTATTTCCTGCCCCGAATATTCCTCAAGTTTTCCGACATAGGCATTCTCAAGCAGCTTGGTGAAAAGCCTGACGAACTGCTCACGTTCTTCCTGACTGATCTTCTGCCAGGTTCTCCCAAGTACCCGTTTTGACATTTCGGTAAAATCAAATCCCCGGGAGGCAATCTCCATTATCTTTCTTCGTCGTTCTTCTTTATTTTCAGTCCCCGCAAGACCAGGATCACGTATCACATCAATCATCCCTTGAAGGGTTGGGCGTAAAACCTCAGTGGGGCCGGCAGCAGTAGCCACAGCACCACCTGCACAGAGAAAGGAAAAGAGGAAAAGCAGAAGTAAAGAACGCCTGATACTTGTTTTCATATCACTATAATTATTGGTTTCTTTTATTCTTGTAGGAGCATCGTGGTTTTTTTAAACATACTTGACAATATGTTTTATATTTTTCATTTCAATATGTTATCAAAAAAAACCCGGCACAGATTCAATGTATCATGAACCACTTCATCTGTTATTCATCATTATCATCAATTTTTTTTCTTCGATAATCAAGATATACCTGACGCATGGAGACATAGGGATCCAGAGAGTACTTTTTGAGATCTTCATATATATCAGGATTAAGAGACAACAGATTAACTCTGTCAAGGCTGTAATATCCAGCGCTGACCAGGAAATCATCCACAAAAAAGACCATGGGATGGCTGTAGGCGTCAGTTACAAAACCCACAGCATCTCGCAAGTTGGATGGGCCAATAACAGGGAGACAGAGATAGATCCCTTCCCCTACCCCCCAGTAACCCAAGGTTTGTCCAAAATCTTCCTCCCTTGGCGCAATCCCGAACTCCCGCCACGCCACGTCTCCGAAACCGTAAACACCAAGAGTGGAGTTTATCGCAAAGCGGGCCATAACCGCACCGGCATCATTGAACTTTAACTGCAAAAGGGTATTAATAAGGCGAATCGGGGCAGCAAAGTTATTGATAAAGTGACCAACTGAAAAACGTACATCCTGCGGCAGTACGGCACTGTACACCGTATTCAAAGGGCTCAGCACCCAATAGTAAAGCTTATCGTTAAACTCAAAGAAGACACGGTTTATGGGTTCAAGCGGGTCATAGTAGTCAATCTCATCTAACAGTTCATCATCTAAGAAATCATCATCCAACAGCATATCAAGCTCATCGTCTGATTGCTCCATGGTCGACGATGACTCCCCAATCGCTGCAGTACTGCTTTTTTCGGCACATCCGGAGGCCGTGAGCAAAACTACTAACAGAATAAAACAGCTGAAATATCTCTTCACTGGATCCATTGCAATAAATTCACAATTATTATATTTATTCAACATCCCCAAAAGCAAATTTGCTGATGAGCGATTCAATATCCACTGCAGATTCAGTATCAGTGAGGACAGCACCTGCCTCAAAAAGTTCTTCATCTCCACCTAAACTCAAGGCGATAAATTTATCACCAATCAAGCCCTGGGATTTAACAGAAGCCATGGAGTCCACTGGTAATGCAACAACGTTATTGATCTGTAGAGATACATTGGCAACTCCGTCCTCATCAAGCCATATTTTTGAGACCTGCCCCACAACAACCCCGGCTATCTGTACAGAAGCCCCCTCTTTCACTCCGGTGATATTATCAAACTGGGCAGTTATATTATAGTTTTTACTATCACTGAAAAAGCTTACCTCACCCAACTGCAAGGCAAGATATCCAAAGGCAGCAAAGCCTGCAATCATAAAAATTCCGACAAGAAATTCAATACTGTTTTTCATTTTTCCACCAAATGACTCTGATAAATTTCACCCATCGTGGTTTGTACAAATTCTCGTATGTGAGGCTTATTGGACCACTGTATAGCCTCAGGAGAAGAAAACACATCCATGGCCCCATTGTTTAGAACTATGACCTGATCCGCAAGATTGAACACCTTGGGGATATCATGACTTACAATAATAGATGTATACCCTATCTGTTCCTGGGTTCTTGCAAAAAGCTGGTAAATCTCCTGAGTCATCACAGGATCAAGGCCGGTAGTTGGCTCATCAAAGAGCATAATCTCAGGTTTCAGTTGAAGAGCCCTGGCAAGCCCTGCCCGTTTTTTCATGCCACCACTTAACTGGGCCGGGAATTTATTTTCATGCCCCAGAAGCTCAAGTTGTTCAAGGCTGGATAAAACCTGTTCTCTGACTTCATCTTCTGACTTTGAGGTTCTCTCCCTTAAGGGAAGAGCCACATTTTCAAAGACGGTCATGGAATCAAAAAGTGCAGCGCCTTGAAACAAAACTCCAAAACGCGTTCTCAGTTCTTTTAATTTGTTCCCCCTCGCCCGGGTAATATCATCGTCACCCACAAGTATCTGACCACTGTCAGCATCCATAAGCCGAAGAATCAGTTTCAGAGTAACACTCTTCCCCTGCCCGCTACCACCTGCTATAACAGTAGTTTTACCTGCGGGGATGCTGAAATTCACCTGATCGAGGATAACCTGTTTGCTCCCGTCATCACGAATAAAGGCCTTTGTGACCCCCTTGAATTCAATTCCTGTTGTATTCATATAAGAATTGCCGTTAACAAATAGTCAAAAATAAGAACGGAGATGGACGAAAGTACCACTGCCTGAGTCGTCACCTTGGAAACACTGCGGGCACCAAACCCTGCCCCACGAATAAGATGAACAAAATAGCCACGTCCAGTACATATCCAGGCAATGAGCAGTGCAAAAACAAAGGATTTCACGGTACCAAGCCAGACATCGTGGCTGGTGACGCTGCTCTGCATTCCATCGATATAACTCCCGGGGTTGACTCCCATGAGGTGAACCCCAGCGACATACCCACCGGCGATCCCGACCACATCAAAAAGCGCAGTGAGCAGAGGTACTGAGATCAGGGCGGCGAGAAGTTTCGGAGAGATGAGATAACGGAAAGGATCAATAGCCATACAGTCAAGGGCATCAAGTTGTTCAGAAATCCTCATTATACCAAGTTCGGCACACATGGCTGACCCTGCTCTCCCTGCAACCATCAGAGCTGTAAGTACCGGGCCTAACTCCATAATAAGGGTAAGTGAAACTGCAGAACCAAGCATTCCTTCGGCACCAAATTTATGAAGTGAATAATATCCCTGCAGACCAAGAACCATCCCAGTGGACGCTGCAGTGAAGAAGATAACCACAAGCGATCCGACACCTATGAAATTCATCTGCCGCATGAATTCAGAAAACCGAAAAGGCGTCCTGAAACACCCCAATATCATCTGCAGCAGATAACAACCCATGCGGCCAAGATCAATCAGAATTGAAAGACCACAGTTTCCTAACCGGCTTATGGGATTTTGTTGTTTTGGCATAAAATAGTAATCATCATTATGTGTAAACATAACGATTGAAAAATTTAAAAGAAGAAGTGGTTTCAATCTTTAGCATTACCAACTGATGTTCTACAGTTTTTTATGATAAAATCTGCAACAGTGAATGTCAATGCCTGAGAACAATAGTGACTAATACTTCAATGGTTCTACTACACCTAAAAAGGTGCAGCGTTATAGTCTTGGGCAGAAAAAAAACTGCTAAAGAAAAAAATTAATTTTTCCTTGGATCGAATGTCTCTCGCAAAGCCTCACCTATGAAAATCAACAACACCAGGGTACCGACAAGTACCAGAAAGGTGGAAAGCGACAGCCACCAAGCATCAATATTAGCCTTCCCCTGTGCCAGGAGTTCCCCTAGCGAAGGAGTGGAAGGTGGCACCCCAAGACCCAGAAAGTCGAGACTTGTGAGGGCCAGAATTGATGCAGACATCCGAAAAGGCAAGAATGTGATAACAGGTGTCATGCCGTTGGGGAGTAGATGACGATACATGATGGTTACATCTGAAACCCCCAGTGCTTTTGCCGCCTTGACGTACTCCATGTTCCTGCCTTTTAGAAATTCAGCCCTTACATAATCAGAAAGCCCCATCCAGCTAAAAAGAGACAGGAGAACCAGAAGCAGCAATACACTGGGTTTAAAAATGGAAGCAAAAATAATAAGAAGATACAGTTCCGGCATTGCCCCCCATATCTCAATAAATCGCTGAAAAAACAGATCCACCTTCCCCCCGAAAAATCCCTGAATAGCGCCTGTCAAGATGCCAATTAGAGTACCCACTGCTGTGAGGGCAAACCCGAACAGCACACTTAAACGGAATCCGTAGAGCAACCTGGCAAAGACGTCACGCCCTCTGTCATCAGTACCCAGAATATTCTCATTGGTGGGTGGGGATGGGACCGGACCGTCAATGTTAAAATTGATGGACTGAAAGCTGTGCCTGTTCAATGGAAAATAAACGCTGTTGCCATTACTGGTTAGTATCTCCTGGATGTACGGATCGAGATAGTCCGCTTCTGTCTCGAAATCGCCACCAAAAGTTGTCTCTGGATATTCTACAAAGAGAGGAAAATAAGCCTTCCCCTCATAAATCACCAGGAGCGGTGTGTCATTGGAAATAACCTCGGCACAGAGACTTGAAATAAAAAAGAAACCAAATATCAGAAGACTGTAAAACCCACGGCGGTTACGACAGAACCTGCGCCACCTTCTTCGGGAAATACTTATGGATTCCGTCTTTTCCATAATGTCACTCAGCGCTGTCAAAACTGATCCTTGGATCCACAATCACATAGCTCAAGTCAGACAACATCCTGGAAAAAAGGCCGATGATGGTAAAAAAGTAGAGGGTACCAAGCACGACAGGGTAGTCACGATTCAACACTGACTGATAGGCAAGAAGCCCCATGCCATCAAGGGAGAAAATTGTCTCTATTAGCAGGCTGCCTGTGAAAAATGCTGCTATAAAATAGCCGGGAAAGCCTGTTATGATGGGAATAATTCCATTTCTAAACACATGTTTATAGAGAACCTGAGTCTCACTAAGCCCCTTGGCACGGGCGGTAACCACATATTGTTTGCGTATTTCCTCGAGAAAGGAGTTTTTGGTGAGCATTGTCATCACGGCAAGACTGCCGACAGCACTGGAAGTTATCGGCAACACCATGTGCCAGAGGTAATCGAGAATTTTTTGAATAAAACCCATCTCTGACCAGCCATCTGAGACTATTCCACGTAAGGGAAATATATTCCAGAACGATCCACCGCCAAAAAGGACAATCAGTGCAATGGCAAGTACAAATCCAGGTATGGCATAGCCTACCAGGATGGCCGTTGAGCTAATGATATCAAAGCGGGATCCGTCATTGACAGCCTTTTTAATCCCAAGGGGAATACATACCCCGTAAACAATAATAAAGCTCCAGAGTCCCAGTGACATGGAGACAGGCATCCTTGAAACAACAAGCTCAACCACTGACTGGTGATAGTAGTAGGATGAACCAAAATCAAAAACCAGATAATTCTTCATCATGGCTATAAACCGTTGCAGCGGCGGTTTGTCGAAGCCGTATAGCTCTTTTAGATGTTCTATACGCTCACTGTCAAGCCCGGAATCTCCACGATAAATGGAAACCCCTCCAGCGACTTCACCACCCTCTCCAAGTCCTTCCATCTGAGCGAGAAGCTGTTCCACAGGACCACCCGGAACAAACTGGGTCACGACAAAGGTCAGCAACATCACTCCGAACAGAGTCGGAATCATAAGAGCCAACCGTTTTAAGATATAAAAAGCCACTTTAGACGTTTAATCCTTGTATTTTCTCTATCTATATGTCTAGTTGCAACTATATGTTTCAACTTGTATAAAACTTTTCCTTACGTGATAAAACCAAATGATTACGACAGCAGCAGACCTCAAATCCCTGATGAAACGTGCACTGCAGACAGATGCTGTGGCACTGGATACGGAATTCATATGGGAAAGAACGTATTTCCCAAAACTGGGCCTCGTACAACTGGCCCTCTCCAATGAAGAATGCTTCCTTATTGACCCCTGTGCCATCGATGATCTTTCTTCACTAGGAGCATTACTCGCTGACAAGGGAGTTGTCAAAATATTTCATGATGCCCCACAAGATCTCACCATATTACGTGCCGCGACTGGACGTGACCCGCAAAATATTTTTGACACCAGGCTCGCTGCAGGATTCGGCGGTCTCAGCTCAACCTTATCGTTGGGCGATCTCATTGAATTTTTACTTGACATAAAGCTTGCAAAAAATGAGACGCGCACAGACTGGCTGAAACGCCCACTGAGCAGCAAACAGATAGAATACGCCAAGGATGATGTCCGTTATCTGCGTGCCATCCGTATCCTTCTCCAGGCTCGGGTTCTTCCTACAACCCTTCCCTGGATGGAGGCTGAGCTGGCAAGACTTAACAGTCCAGATAACTATACAGGAATTGACGACAGTAAACGATATACCAAAATCAAAGGTGCCGGCAGTCTCAACCCTCAATCTCTCGCCATTCTCGCAGATCTAGCTTCCTGGCGTGAAAAAGAGGCCAGGGAAAAAAATCGCCCCCGGGGGCATATCATTAAGGACACGGTTCTGCTCACCATTGCAAAAGAACAGCTTCAAGATGCCGATTCCATATTGCGGTGCGGCGAGATATCAGTAAAGAGTGTCACATCCTATGGTGGTAAACTGATAGAAATTGTAAATCAGGGTGTCGACCGTCCGATTGAAGAATGTCCTCCATCACTGCGCAATGTCAAACTTAACAAAAATGAGCAGGCCGCACTCACGAGACTACAGGATTACATTACCCTTAAAAGTGATGTTAACGGAATTGATCCCATATTAATTGGAAACAAGAGTGAACTGAAGCGGTGTATCAGAAACACATCACCCTCCACATCCAGGCAACGCAAGGGATGGAGAAAAGAGTTTCTCGCAGAAATGAAGGAAATCTGGCAATAACCGGTGTCTCCGATAAATATTTATTTTGCTGGCGCCATTCGTGGCGGTCGGAACGATGCGGCAACCTACCAGATAATAGTGAGACTTTTAAGCGGCTACGGTACCGTCCTCACTGAGCATGTTGGTGATGAGATCCTGCTCCTGGAGGAAAAGGCGCTCGCCGAAAGTGAAATTTTCACAAGAGATATGCAGTGGCTGTCCATGGCAGATCTACTAGTTGCCGAAGTCAGTACTCCATCACTTGGTGTTGGTTATGAACTGGCCATGGCAGAAAATCTTAACATCCCCGTCCTCTGCCTCTTTCGAAAAAAAAACAAAGCACTCTCCGCCATGATAGCAGGAAATCCGTTTTTCCAGGCAGTAGTATATAAAAACTCCTCAGAGTTAAAGGATGCTGTAGAAATTTTCTTGTCCGAACACAGACTAATATAATACCGTAATCACTGTGATACCATTCATGAAAGCATATTTCAGAAAGATGAAGGGAGGGGGATCAGCTCCCCCGATGACTTCTATCGTAAATATATTCTGGTCCTTTATTGGGGCATTCACCGGAATCGCAACGATTCATCTCAGCCCCATGTCTTCTCTGAGCAGTAGTGATTACAATCTGGTGGTAGGTTCTTTCGGGGCATCTGCAGTACTCATTTATGGTGCCGTTGACAGCCCCCTGGCACAGCCGCGAAATCTTATCGGTGGCCACATCATATCTGCTCTGATCGGGGTCTACTGCTACCAGTTACTGGCACCTGACATCTGGCTGGCCGCTGCCCTTGCCGTGGCATCTGCTATCGTGGCAATGCACCTTACCAAAACCCTGCATCCTCCCGGTGGTGCTACAGCCCTTATCGCTGTAATCGGCAGCCCGGCGCTACATAAAACCGGATTTTTTTATGCTCTGGTACCCATTGCCCGCGGTGCCTTTATTCTGCTGGTAATCGCCCTTATAGTAAACAATATCCCAAAAGGTAGACGCTATCCAAAATACTGGTGACCCCCCAGAAACAGTGATGGATTCATGATAAAAACAAATACCATCAGGCAAGCCCCCTGTTATAATTCATCCTCACTGTCCCGGCTAGAGGCCTGGTGCTGTGAAAAGCATCAACCACTTTCTGTCCTGCTGCAGAAACAAAACCAGTTCCCCTGAGATCAAGGATAAAATTACAACACCCTCTCTGCTGCAGTTCAGTCACCTCACCAAGTAGTGAAAATGGCTTTGCAGCTCTTGTGACAGTGACTTCTCCTGTTTTTTCGAGATGGAATAAGTCTCCATTATTACTTTCAAAATCACTCCTCTTTTTGTGAACAGGAAATGGTATTCGAGAGGTGAACAGATCGACCCTTCCGTAGACGGTGAGAAGAAGCTCTTCTGCCTCAACACGGTCAAGCAGTGCAAAGATATTTTCCCGGTCATCTTCAAGTACAAACGTAAACAGGGAGCATCCCTGTTCCCTTAAAGTCAACACAGATTGACTGTTCAAGGTATTAAGCCAAGATCCTGCTATTAACTGAATTTTATCAAAGGAGCGAAACATATCAAAATGAGCAATGTTATTGATTCGAAATCTTTCAAATCCCATGGCGACCAGTTCCTCCACCATTGCACGGTGCCCCTGCCACTGTTCATCAAAAATAATGGATGGCACATCCCACACCAGTCTACTTTTCTCCTCCAATGATGCCAACTCCTGTTTTTTCTCCTCGTTCAGCAATATCCTGCCCAAGGTGAGAATAAAATGATATTGAGGGTACCCTGCCAGAATTGCAATGTCCGCAGGATCGTCTGTTTCAACATAAAGCTGTACTGTTGTTTCTTCTGAGCTTTTTACAAATACAGGAACCGGAAGCTTTTCGAGCAGTCGCTTTACCCTTAAACCACCCTCGTTCCACTGCCACTCATCAACCTGTTCAGCAAATTTTGCATAAAACTCTCTCCTCACAGCCTTTATTCGACTTGGTTTTACAACCACAGCTGGCAGTTTCCCCACTGTAAAATCCCTAAGACGCAACAGTGGATGTCCAGTATGTGAAAAAACCTTCAACAGAGTCTCTCTACTCAAAGGAGTACGATCTGCCGGAATCATCTCCACAGGATAATCCTCCACCATCACAAGTTGTGTTCCACAAAGCGTTCCCTGAACAGAAAACTGCGAATTTTCCTCACAACAGCTAACGGACACATCAAACTCTAACGACACAGCATTTGCGCCATTTAATCTGCGGCGGCAGGCTTCCTCGCTCATCGTGAATGCCTTGCCACTCCCAAGTTTAAATACAACATCACCAACCTGAAATCGTGCTTTAGGCGGGATGGGTATCGTGGCCATACTCCCTGACGAGACCCGTTTCACACTCCGTTTGCCAAGGATAAGTTTTCGAACCGTGAACCCCTGCCCTCCCCTGTCATTCCCCGGCTGTATTCGCAGCCGATCTCCCACAAAAAAAGATTCTGAAGTTGTGAAATAAATTTTTCCACCTTGTAACCGTTCCACCCTGCCGATAATTGCACCGATCCCTCCCTTCTGTTCAGGCCGAACAATGGCACCGCCACCCTTTCCTGAAAGAAACCCCTGGCAGCCTTTTCTACCCATGGCTCCCCCAAGCTTTTCTCTAGCAACAGCAATGGCATCTTTTTCACTTCCCACTCTGCTGTCAATTACCGTTCGATACGCAGATACAACCGATGCCACATACTCAGCACTCTTCATACGACCTTCAATCTTAAAACTCATGACTCCTGCCCTGGCAAGCTCGGGTATTAACTCGAGAGAGGTAAAATCACTTGTTGAGAAATAAAATCCTGCCTTCCCATGATGGTGGTAACGTCTCCTACAGGGCTGACCACAACGGCCACGATTACCACTCCTGCCATCAAGGTATGAGGAGAACAGGCAATGACCAGACATGGAATAACAGAGTGCTCCATGTATAAAATGTTCAATTTCGATGTTGCTGTTGCAGGAAATAAACTCAATTTCAGCAAGACTCAGCTCCCTTGCCAAAACCACCCTTTCAAACCCCAAACCTTCCAAAACCTTGACGCCGGCAAGATTATGAACAACCATCTGAGTGGACGCATGCAACGGGATTTCGGGAAAGTATTCATGGACAAGATGATAAAGGCCACTATCCTGTATGATCAGGCCATCAACACCAAGTCGCAAAAGTTCACAGAGGATTTCTGCCAACTCCGCCAATTCTTCTTCTTTGATAAGTGTATTTAGAGCCACATAGATCTTTTTATTGTGTCTGTGACAATATCCAATGAGCAACGCGAGTTCCTCAAGTGAGAAATTTTTGGCCTTGGCTCTGGCAGAAAATCTTTTTAGGCCGCAAAAAACTGCATCTGCACCATTTTCAATGGCCGCAAAAAAAGATTGCACTGAACCGACGGGTGCCAGGAGTTCAGGGGTCACGGAATTATACATTATTCAAAATATTTTCTATGCTCTTCCCTTCTATCTCATAACTGAAAATGGCCTGAAGCAGGGGCCCGATTTTATCCATCTCCTCTTCAAGCAGTAGAAAACCTGGTAATGGCAGGGCCTTTACCACATTTGCAAGGCCCTGCTCTGACATGGATGCAGGGAGCATCCTGAAGTTCTTCCTGTTTTCCGAGGTGCCGCAGAGGGCAAGCAGAACATCAAGCATATTCCCAATAAACTTCCCCTGGCCAAGATGTTCTATTATCTGCATGACCGCAGTTGAGGCTGAAAGATAATATTCGGCGATCAGGGCAGGCGTATCAGGTTTACAAACGCTGCTAGACACAAAACATCGACAAGAAAAAGGACGCACCTTATAGATTGAGCAACAGTTCTCCTCGAGAAACGGACAAACTCCAGTGTTTCCGTAGGATTCAGGAGTCACATCTTCACCCTGCAGACAACTTGCCGCAAAGCCGTTGGTGGTTACCTGAGGTCTCCTGGTATCCGCTTTCAACTGGAATTTCGAAGCAAACCACTCCTCTTTACCATGATCCCGGATATATCGAAGGATCCAATCCCCCTCCACTGCTGTTACTACAACATTCTGAGTGCAGCAGATGGCACAACCTTTTTTACAGGCAAGCGACTCTTCTGACCATTTTTCAAATTCCTGGAAAATCCGGACAAGAACCTTTTCATGTAACGATATCACCTATCTCTCCTCTATAACAAAATCTAAAACCCCAATCAATCACAGCTAAAAAATTGACTTTAACTGGTATTCTCTACTATACATAGTATTAATATGACCGGTGAGTTTTTTTCTCATACCATCACCTGTTACCCCCTCCTTCACTCAATTAGCGGAGAATAAAATGTCAATAAAAACACTTACAACCCTGCTGTTATTCTTCACCATCTCTTTCCAGTTAAAAAGTGTAATGGCTGATGATTATTCAGACACCATGGCACTGGTTGACCAGAGCACAATCCTTATAAAAAGTTTCGGGGAAGACCCGAATATGGTCTGGTTCCGCGACAATGTCCAATATGCCAAAGCAGTTTTTGTTGTGCCTCAGATGCTCAAAGCCGGTTTCATCTTTGGTGGTTCAGGTGGTTCCGGGGTACTTATTTCAAGAAATATGAAGACCAATGTCTGGAGCTATCCTGTTTTCTATTCCATGGGCTCTGTCTCTTTTGGACTCCAGATCGGAGGAGAAGTTTCACAGGTTGTCCTTATGGTTATGAGCGACAAAGGAATGGACTCCCTCCTTACAACATCATTTAAGCTGGGCGCTGATGCCACTGTCGCCGCTGGTCCCGTTGGACAGGGCGCTAAAGCTGCTACCGCTGACATCCTCGCCTTTGCTCGCTCCAAGGGGGCCTTTGCCGGTATGTCGATTGAGGGGGCCATCATTAAGCCTCGTGACAAGTGGAATGCTGCCTACTACAAACAACCTGTTTCGCCAGCTGATATTGTTATAAGGAATGCAGTAACCAATCCCCAGGCCGACAAGCTACGCCAAGCTGTGGCTGAGCAAAGTACACTCAAGACAGACAAGGTTAAATATTAACCTGTTCCCATGAGGATTTGCTGGAGATGCAGCCTAGGTTTTTTGAAAACATTGATTATGGTGTATTGTATCAGTGTGAATTCAAAACAACTAGGTGTACCAGCAGCAAACACCAAGAAGAGAGACGAATGTTTTTCCTGATCCCACCAGACTACGAACGATATGGTTACATTCTCAATATGTTGGCATATGGTACTCACTAAAACGTCACGGATTCAGAACTTCCTTTACTTCGTGTTTTAATAAAAAATTCCAATTTATGAGTAGTCACTGACATGAAGCCATTTTTCATCAGAACCTGTAACATCATACTACCCTACCTTCTTTTCTCCATATTTTCCATCACCCCTTCAGCCTTCTCTGCAGAAACTGTCCTGGCCATCCCTGACGACCTGATCGGGCAGAACATGGGTGTCGGAGAGATAAACGAGACCCTCGCCACGATGAGTGATGAACGGGTTCGCAACCTGCTGAGCAAGGAACTCTCATCCAAAGGGGAAGCATCAACAAATGTTTCAAAAAAAAATGGAGGGTTAGTTGCAGAAGCAGCATCATGGCTTCATCTCCTCGACGACGACTACTCCAGTAATCAAGATCTCTCAACCAGTTTAACAGCTCGGATAACCCAGATCCCCCGCGATTACATCGCTGTCGCCAGAATAATTGGCAATGGAAGTTTTGGGAACTTCCTGATTACAACCTGTCTGATATCGCTGATCTTTCTAGTGGCATGGGCCTGCGAATTTGCTGCACGCCGACTCACTTCAAAATTCAGAAAACAGTTCCAGGAAAAGGCCATTCCTGATCTTGATGGCCCCATGCGGTTTATTGCAGGTCTGATGCTCGCAATACCTACCGGCATTAATCTCCTTGTATTTTTCACAATGGCTGTCGTTTTCTTTTTCATTCTGCCTGTGAATGACCACCCACCTGTCCGTCTCTTCTTTTTATCCATTTTATTTACAATCATTTTCTTTAGAGTTTGTTCCCTGCTCTCGCAGGTCTTCTGCTCCCCGCAGTCTGCTGCCCTTCGCGTCCTTCCCTTTGACGACAATGTGGCAAAAGCGGTTCACAACGGTACCATACTCTTTTGCAGCTATACCTTTTTCGCCATTATGTGCCTGGCACTGTTACGTGAGCTGGGTATCAATCGATTAAGTTTTCATAGCACTGCCATTTTCCACGCCTCCCTGATTATCATGTTCATTATTGTCATGGTTCTCAAGAGCCGCCATTACGTCAAAAATCGCATCCTTGAAAAGAGCGAATTATACAAGACTCGAAACTGGGTGGTGGAACAGTTTGCACAATTCTGGCATGTACCAACTCTGTTCTATTTTTTCGTTATCTGGCTCATCATGCTTGGTGACATGCTCGCCGGTGTACAACGCGGTAACTCCGCCTTTCTTATGAGTCTGATGATTTTACCACTGTTTGTCATATTTAACAGTCTTGGCCAATGGGTTGTCAGGATTTCTATCAATACTTTACAGATCTACAACCCCGTCCCCGGTGACTCAGACGATGAATCACTTAAGGCACAAACTGCTGAAGATAAGGAAAAGGAAAGAAAACTCTTTGTTTCCACTTCACGGATCATGAGCCTTGCGATCCTTGCCACTTTGTTGGTCTGGGTGCTCAGCCTCTGGGATGTCCATATTCCTTATGCAACAAATATCACAAAAGCAGTCTTTGAGTCACTCATCGCGATGGCTCTGGGCCTTACTGTGTGGCGTTTTGCATCAAGTTATATTGAAAAAAAGATGCAGGAAACAACTTCTGAGTCCCCAGAAGACGAAGAGGAAAATGACGAATGGGGATCCGTTGCCTCACGTGGAAGGAGCTTTACCATACTTCCAATGCTGCGAAAGTTTATTGCCACCACCCTGTTGGTGATGGTTTCCCTTGTGGTCCTTTCAGCACTTGGAATAGACATTGGTCCTCTGCTGGCTGGTGCCGGTGTGGTTGGTCTTGCCATTGGATTTGGTGCCCAAAAACTGGTCAGCGACGTTTTTTCGGGTTTCTTCTATCTCCTTGATGATGCATTTCGGGTTGGTGAGTACATTCAGGCCGGATCAGTATCGGGTTCTGTTGAATCAATTACCCTCAGGAATGTGATGCTGAGGCATCACCGGGGTATGCTGCAGATTGTTCCCCACAGTGAACTCGGTTCAATCACCAACTTCATGAGAGGTGGTATCATCGTTAAATTCAACCTTGAATTCCCCTATGATGCTGATGTTGATAAGATTCGCAAGGTAATCAAAAAGGTGGGAAAAGCCATGCTCGAGGATGAGGAGTTTGGCAAAGATTTCATTCAGCCGGTTAAATCAGCGGGTGTACGTGAAATAACCGCATCAGTAATGGTTATTCGGGTTAAATTCAAGGCGCAGCCCGGCACCCATTTTGTAATCCGTCGCGAGGCCTATCGAAGAATAACAGAGGCCCTTGCTGCCCAGGGAATTCATTATGCTCACCGCAAAGTTATTGTGGAACTTCCTGAGCATGAACAAAAGAATCTCCCTGATGACCAGCAGAAGCGACTCCTTGAGGCAGGTGCCGCTGCAAGCATAGCCCAACTGGAAGCCGAGGAAAAAGAAAAACAGCAGAGTCCGAGTAAAACCTGATCGACAATAAGCGCTATACAATTTTCACAATACACGATAGCATACAAATAAAATCTTGTCGTCAACTGTACTCTGCACAGTTGGATACATTCCTTCCTGTATCCATACTGACCTTGGTAATTATGACATTGGGATCTGTTATGAAAACACTTCAAAATCCGGGTGCACAAAGACTCACAGGCCTCCCTGACTGGCACCCATTGACTATGCATCATTCCCAATGGATCCAATTATAAAGCCCACACACCCGTGACCCAACAAAACAACAAGCAACCCCTCCAAATTATCTGATTCTTTTTACAAAGGAGACTTTTCATGAGTCTGGAAAAAGATGCCGCCAGTACCAGGAAGGACCGGATTAACCAACTGAAGCGAGCCTTTGCTTACAACGTTTTTTACAAACAGGGCATGTCCATCCGGCATGCCAGCCTTAACGACTATTATCTTGCTGTATCCCAGACCTTAAGAGATCGCATGCAACACCTCTTTATCAACTCTGTGGAGGCTCTGCTGGATAAAGAATCTAAAACAGTCTGTTACCTTTCTGCTGAATTTCTCATGGGACCACATCTTCACAACAATCTGGTCAACCTTGGGCTCTATAAGGACTTCGAACAGGCCGCCAGAGAAAGTGGTCTTGATTTAAAACAGATCATAGACCATGAAGAAGAACCCGGCCTTGGAAATGGTGGCCTGGGGCGACTTGCTGCCTGTTATCTTGATTCGCTTGCATCCCTCCAAATTCCCGCAGTTGGCTATGGCATACGGTACGAATATGGTATGTTTGATCAAGAGATAGAAAACGGCTGGCAGAAGGAGCGGAGCGACCACTGGCTTCACGCCGGTAATCCCTGGGAAATTAAAAAGCCAGACCTTGTCTGTGAAGTTGGTTTTGGTGGACACACAGAAGTTTACCATGGTGAAAAACATACCAGGAGAATGCGCTGGCGACCGGCAAGAGTTATCACAGGAGTTCCCTATGACACCCCAATTCCAGGATACAAGGTGAATAACGTCAACCTGCTTCGACTCTGGAGCGCTGAAGCCCATGCATCTTTTGACTTTGAGGATTTCAATACCGGAGACTATTATGGTGCGGTTGAAGAAAAAATCAGTGCAGAAACCATCACCAAAGTCCTCTATCCAAACGATGAGCAATTCTCCGGAAAACAACTGAGACTTGAACAGCAATTCTTCTTTGTCTCCTGCTCTCTGCAGGATATGGTGCGCAGGCATATGTACACCCATGCCTCCCTTGATAATTTTCAGGACAGCTTCACAATTCAAATGAACGATACCCATCCTGCAGTTGCTGTTCCCGAACTGATGCGGCTTCTTGTTGATGAACACCTCTATGACTGGGATAGGGCCTGGGAAATAACCAGATCCACTCTCTGTTACACTAACCATACCCTTCTTCCTGAGGCCATGGAAAAATGGGAACTCAGCCTCTTTGCCACATTGCTGCCGAGGCACCTTGAAATCATCTATGAAATCAACAACCGTTTCCTCGATCAGGTGCGCATGAAATATCCAGGTGATGACGCCCGTATTAAAAGAATGTCCATAATCGATGAAAACAGTCCCAAATACATTCGTATGGCAAACTTGGCCTGTATCGGTTCCAAAGCCATCAATGGTGTTGCTGCAATGCATACTGACCTGCTCCGCAAACACACCCTCAAAGACTGGAACGAGATGTACCCAGGAAAAATCCATAACATCACCAATGGCGTCACCCCGCGCCGCTGGATTGCCGTTAGTAATCCGAGACTTACCAGTCTTATAACTGAAGCTATCGGTGAAGAATGGCTCACCAATCTCAACAAACTAAGAACGTTGGAATCCCTTGCAGACGACCCCTCTTTTCAGAAGGCCTGGAATGACGTCAAACTCCAGAACAAACAGGATTTTGCTGCAATCATAAATCAGCAGCAGCAGATACATGTGGATCCCACATCCATGTTTGATGTCCAGGTCAAACGCATCCACGAGTACAAGCGTCAGCATCTGAATGTACTCCACATTATCACCCTTTATAATCGCATTAAAGACAATCCCGACACCGAAATAACGCCTCGACTCTTCGTCTTTGGTGGCAAGGCCGCTCCCGGATACTTCATGGCCAAAAGAATGATCAAATTTATCACCTCTGTTGCCCGCATAGTAAATAATGACCCCGATGTTCGTGATAGACTCAAAGTCTTTTTTATTCCCAATTACAATGTCAAAATCGGCCACTGTGTATACCCAATGACCGATCTCTCCGAGCAGATATCACTTGCCGGAAAAGAAGCATCAGGAACCGGCAATATGAAGTTTTCCATGAATGGTGCGCTCACAATCGGCACCCTGGACGGTGCCAATGTCGAAATCCGTGAAGAAGTTGGGCCAGAAAACTTTTATCTTTTTGGTCTCACAGTAGAGGAAGTGATGTCTCAGCAGACCAACGGATACCACCCCATTGATTATTACTACAACAATGAGCCATTAAGAAGAGCTATTGACCTTATTACCCAGGGTCATTTTTCTCATGGCGACCGAGATATCTTCAAACCAATCGTGGATTCCCTGCTCCATGACGATCAATATATGCTTTTTGCGGACTACCAATCTTATATAGACTGTCAGGACAAGGTTGCCCAAACCTTCATGAACAAACGCAAATGGACCAGACTCTCCATCTTGAACGCCTGTAGGATGGGTAAATTTTCTTCCGACCGCTCTATTATGGATTACAGCAGAAAAATATGGGATGTACAGCCCTTCCCTGTAAAACTCAAATGGCAGCAGCTTCCAGAAAACGGGGTTCTTTTTTCCCCGGCCCCACCAGAAAAAAAACCGTAAAGAGCTACTATGAACTCAAAAACAACCATCCACAGTTATCCTGACCAGGATCTGCTCGTCATTGAACTAGCTGACAAAATAGCCCAACTCCTCAAAGATGGTGTTAAAAAACATGGTCATGCTAGCCTCGCAGTCTCTGGAGGGTCAACCCCTGTCCCACTTTTCAAACGTCTTTCAAAAGCTGATATCCCCTGGGATAAGGTCTTTATCACCTTGGTAGATGAACGTTGGGTCGACTCCACAGATCCCGACTCCAATGAGCATCTTGTGAAAAAGCATCTCCTTCAGGACAGAGCCGCTGTTGCATCTTTTACCGGGATGAAGAATACAGCAGTAACAGCACATAAAGGTGAAGCAGAGTGCTGTGCTGCCCTAGATAAAATACCCAGACCCTTTGATGTACTCATTCTTGGTCTTGGCCACGATGGACATACAGCCTCTCTTTTCCCAGGAGCTGAACAGCTCGGCCAGGCAACGGATTTATCATCAAAAAAAAGTTGTATTGCCATCACCCCGGTAACTGCACCCCATGAACGCATGACGCTGCGCCTTAACGCTATCCTTGATTCGAAACAGATATTCCTGCACATCACTGGTACAGCAAAAAAAGGTGTCCTTGACCTAGCCATGATCCCGGGCCCCCCTGAAGAATTCCCTATTCGCTATATCCTCTTTCGGAAGACGGAACCTGACTGCGCCCTACTCGGTATCTATTGGGCACAATAAGGGAGCTCAATCATGTACAACTGGTTACCCAATTCACAAGAATTATCGCAATTTCCAATGGCACCCCAAACAGCATCAAGATGATCACAGAAAAAGAGTCTCCAGATGGTCTCCAATACCTTGATATAACAAACCGTAATGCCACCGCAAAGATCGCACTGCAAGGCGCTCATCTGTTTCACTACCAGCAACACCATAACGCCCCCCTCCTGTGGCTTAGCGACAAAAGCCCCCTGGCGTCCGGCAGAGCAATCCGTGGTGGTGTCCCGATCTGCTGGCCATGGTTTGGAAAACATTTCAATATGCCCTTATTACCACAACATGGATTTGCACGTACCTCCCCATTTCGTCTCTTGCAGGTAAATGAACCCGATAACGACAATACAGAAGTTGTACTGCAACTCAAAAATTCCCCCGAATCGCTGCATCTATGGCCCCTTCATTTTGAAATTCAGGTACACATCAATATTGCAGCTTCACTTCGTATCACGCTTACCACGGTTAACCATGACAGCACTCCGATGACTATCAGTGCAGCCCTGCACAGTTACTTTGCTGTTTCAGATATCGAGAATATTTCAGTTAAGGGACTGGAGAACACTACATACTGGGATGCCCTGACCAATGAGATCAGGACTCAGAATGGCATCGTTACTATCAATAAAGCAACAGACCGTGTCTACCAGAATGTCTACGATACCATTGTTATAGGAGATCACAACAGGCAGATCGATATCAACTCTCAAGGTTCAGGATCTGCTATTGTATGGAACCCCTGGATTGACAAATCCCGTGCAATGAGTGACATGACTGCTAATTCCTACAAAACCATGCTTTGCATTGAAACTGCCAACGCCAGGGAGGACAAACGAAAGATTGCTCCTGGTAAATCCCATTCTCTGACAGCTATTCTCTCATCCCGGCAACTGCTACAAGATGGTTAAGCAGATACGTGCCATCATCCTAACTGCCTCATCTTCATCATAATCTGTTTTATTTC
>JALSMA010000046.1 GCA_026988015.1 Desulfobulbaceae bacterium
GGATGTAGCACTTGCTATTGTTGATTCAGTCATGAGTACTGCAATTGATTTCCTTCAAACGAGTCGGAGATTATTGCCAGATAATAACCTTTTAACAGTAGAATAGATCAAGTCAGAAACTTGAGTATTAATATTCACATTGTCAATATTAACATTAGTGTAAGACCGCCGATATCCTCTTGGGCCGTAGTAACGATGTCCGCCCCAATGTCCACCGTGGTAACCGCCCCCTGAATAAAAAACAACACGAAAAGGACCAGAACTCCAACTCATGCCAAACCCCCAGCCAGTCCATGGATTATAAGCAACACTGAGTCCCCAGGTTGCGGGACGTGGATAATAGTAATATGGACTCACCCAGGGGGAGTAGTAATAGCCAGTCCCGTACACGATGGTCGGTCCATAAATATAACTTCCTGCATACCCTGGAGTGTAGCCCACATAGACGACCTCCGGAGTAGAATTGTACACATAAACGTATTTAGTATTATAGACAGGACTGGATGGCGGCACCTTGTCGATTCCTGGAGGCGCATTATCAGACACTTCCCAAGGGCCGGTTGGAGAACTGGCAATATACCAGACTGCGCCTTTTTCGAGGTAATATTCTTTTCCTGCCAGAATAACATTCTCGGAGCAGTTAGCCGCAAACTTGAGATCAGTACCGTCAATGGCCCTAAATTCAGGATCGCCATCATAGGTAACCTTAACATCTACAGTTCCCTTTTGAACGGTGGCTGTCTGGGGTATCTGCGCATCCATCAATGCCTCTTTTGCCTCATCTGTACCCGCAATAGATGCCCTTACATGGGCATATTTTGATGTTGCTGGAATTTCAGCAAACGTCTCGAGAAGCTTATCAGCAGCCACATATTTCCAGGTACCAGTCATAGAATTCGCCCTATACCAGCGCCCTGAAATGATAAGATAATACTTTTGGCTTTTTACATCCATAAATACACTGGAATTCGTATTACTCATGGACAAAAGATCATCCGTCAGAGGAAAAAAACTCTGCCTTCCCTTCAGAAACAACAAGCTCCGTGGGTTCATGTACCACCACTATGACAGGTGCGTTTTCAGTGGCAATTTTGACTTTTGATTTCTCTGTTTTGTTCTTATCTTTGCTTTCACTCGCCCTGCTTTCCACCATTTTCACAAGAACACTACTTGGCGGCTCATCAGCGTAAGTCCATGGGCCATCAACGCTCTTGGCTCTATACCAAACTTTATCTGCTACATTCAAAAACCACTTACCGCTTTTCTTCTCAGAGAAAAGGGGGTAGGGGGTATTTGCAACAACTTGATAGTCGCTATTTTCAATTTTCTGCAGCATAGCCTTGCCATCAATCACAACCA
Source organism: Desulfobulbaceae bacterium (assembly GCA_026988015.1). Lineage (GTDB taxonomy): Bacteria > Desulfobacterota > Desulfobulbia > Desulfobulbales > Desulfocapsaceae > Desulfocapsa. The sequence goes on from JALSMA010000046.1 coordinate 1,360, forward strand.
ATAGGGCAGGTTTCTCCATATAGATAATTTCGGGAGGATCGTTATTGAGCTTTGCCGCCTGTTTCTGTTCCTGCTCAACTGGCAACCAACGCTGTGATCAATTCATCAAGTGAAGATGTCAAATTTCCCTTTCTCACACCCTGTTGAATAGCCTCACGGAACTCTTCAAGCAATTTTTTATTTTCTTTTGGAAAACGAGTCTCGATAATCTCCAGGGTTTCATAATTGACAATACGATTTTCCCTGTCAATGTTTACCTGAGAAGTAAACCAGGCAGCACCAAATACAGGTGAGTCTGCACCGGATGCATGATAAGCGATTGCGATTCTACCCTTTAAAAGGTTACCCTTGAATGATTCAACTTGTGGTTGATAAATGGTGATGGAACCGGAAAAAACTTTCACTTCCCTTGGCCAGTTGCTCAGTTCTTCAGAGTACAATAGGGGAGCAAACAACAAAGACAACAAGAGGGTAAAGAGACACATACAGAAAGTTTGTAAATTTAGCATAATACCCCTTTCAAAAGATGACGGCGTCGTAAATACTCTGCACCTGATTCGCTATGCACCAGCAGGAAGTGCTCTTGGGGTGCATCTAACGTTTTTTACTTAGCCATCAGTTATTTTAGCTTTTCACAAGATTGTCAAACTGGTTGAACAAACAGGATCGATCTTTAAATTTTACTGGCGCTCCGGATCTCAGTCAGGTCACCACAATACTTTATCTACTCTACAGTGAGTATAGCACTCTCCGCAAAAAAAACACAATCAACCAAAGGCCACATCTACCAACTATAGTTTGCCTTCACTACTCTTTTTCCCTTTTCCCACCTCTTCCTGTTTTTCCAGCCAATGCCCTGACAGCCTGCAGTCAGTATCTGCAACAACAGCACACCACAAGCAACTGACAGTTTACGGTTCATTTGCAACTTGACAGGTGAACTCCCAGCCTGTAAAGTAATACGTTTTCAAAAATAGTGTTACCGGGGCCTGGCCAGGTTACCTTCTCTGTAAATATTATTTTAACTCATTTCAGGAAGACAAAATGATACTGATTAACAAAAAAATTCCGATTCTTTTATTATGTATGCTTTTCACCCTTGGGGGGTCACAGGTGCTGGCTTCACAAACTGAAAGACCTCTTGTTATAGTGTCTCCGTGGGGAGCAAAGGGAATGGACCCCCTTGTTTCAGGATTCATCTTTACCCGGATGGGCTGCCTGGAAACCCTGGTAACAACCGATGACAAAGGAGGCCTTGCACCACTGCTTGCAAGTAAATGGCATGTCTCTGATGACAAACTGAGCTGGACATTTATCCTGAGGGACAATGTCCTTTTTCATGATTCCACTCCACTTACTGGAGAAAATACGGCTCTTGCTCTGAAGCGGATATTCGCCAGGGGAAAGCTGTTTAAAAGCTCCCCGATTGAGTCTGTTAGTGGTTCGGGACAGAAGCTTACCATCAAGACAAAAAAACCCTTCTCAGCCCTGCCAGCCTATCTTGCCCATTCCAGCACTGCAATTATGTCCCCTGCGGCCTTTGGAACTGATGCCGAAGTAGACAAAATCATCGGTACTGGCTTCTACAAACTTGCAGACAGCGATGGCAAGACCGTTTTCAACTTCATCGCCTTTAGCGACTACTGGGGAAAGAAAGCCACCATAAAAAGAGCTCGTTATCTTGCTGTAAGTGACGGGGAAACCAGGGCCTTAATGGCAGAATCCGGAGAAGCAGATATTGCACTCACTCTTTCTGCTACTGCAGCAAGACGCCTTCGGGGCATGAATAATATAGATATCCACAGCACAGCAATTCCCCGTGTAAGAGAAATAACCCTTAACGCCAACTTGCCTTTTTTCGACACCGCCCCCGAACGACTGGCAATATCCCTAGCCATTGACCGTGAAGGCATTGCCAATGCTATTCTGAAAAATCTCGGTACTGCTGCAACCCAATTGATGCCCGCAGTATCCATGTGGCACAACCCAGGACTTCTCCCCCTTTCCCATGACCCAGAAAAAGCACGACAACTGCTGGAAAAGGCTGGTTGGGAAAAAAGCCAGGATGGCATTTATACGAAGGATGGACAGGAATTTTCCTTTGAATTGCTCACCTACTCCACCCGCCCAATGCTTCCAGTGGTTGCCGAGGCCTTGCAGTCTCAGTTTGCGGAAATTGGGGTAAAGATGACAATTATGGTGGCAAAATCCTCACAGATACCTTCAAAATACAAGGATGGTACACTGGAGGCAGCCCTGATTGGACGTAACTTTGGCCTGGTGCCTGACTCCATCGGGACAATTACATCAGATTTCGGCCCCGCCCTGGCAAGAGGTTCCTGGGGATCCCTCGGCTGGGAGTCTGAAAAAACAAACTCATTAATTGAGCAGTACCTGGCAACCTTTGAAGATCAGAAGGCAGCGAAGATAAGGACAGATATTGCTGAAATTCTGCAACATGAACTGCCGGTCATCCCGGTATCCTGGTACGACCATCATGTGACGGTAAGTAAAAGAATCAGTGGAGCAAAGCTCGATCCCTATGAAATCATTCCTTACACCAAAGGAGTCAGGTGGAGCAGATAGTAAGGAGCATCTGCAGACATCTGTTTCAAGGAATCTGTGTTGCCCTGATTGTTGCAACCCTGGGTTTTGTTGCGGTCAACCTGACCCGTGGTGATACTGCCCTTGATGTTGCCATTGCCCGTTACAGTGAAGATCTGACAGATGCGGCTGTTGTCGAGCAGATTCGCCGGGAAGAGGGGCTGGATCGGCCCCTTGCCATGCAATACTTCCAGTGGGTAGCTCGTGTTATCACTTTCGATCTGGGAAGATCTCTGGTCAGCAGGGAACAGGTCACAGGTTTGCTGGCCCATCATTTTTACTACACCTTCCTGCTGGCTGCGACCGCAACAACGGTTTCCATACTCATTGCACTGCCCTGGGGGATTCTATGCGGGGTGTACCCCGGTGGAATTGTGGATACTGTTTCCTCGATGATCTGCAGTGCCCTGGTGTCCGTACCCCAATTTGTCATCGGCCTGCTGTTGATTCTGTCTCTATCTATCAAACTGCACTGGTTACCTGTGGCCGGTTTTTTCTCTCCGGCTCACCTCGTAATACCGGCAATAACCCTCGGTATTGGACTGGCCGCAGTTTCCAGCCGGGTTATTGCCACCTCTCTAGCAGACGTACGTGGCGCTCTATTTTACAGGTTTGGTGCCATGAAAGGACTGTCACCATTTAAGGTGCTTACGGCTCACGGCATGAGAAATGCCGCCATCCCGGTGATTACCTATATTGGTGTCCAGGCAGCACATCTGTTGGACGGGGTTGTGGTGGTGGAGACCCTGTTTGCCTGGCCTGGAATCGGAAAACTGCTGCTGGACTCTGTACTTGCCCGTGATATTCCTGTTATTCAAGGTGCCTGTCTCCTGATCGGGCTTCTGTATGTCACGGTCAATATAACCGTTGACATGATTTGCTTTGCCCTTGATCCATGCCGCAGAAACTATCAGACGACCAGTTAGAAATGGCTAACGTAAAACAATACGAACGGCTGCAAAGGACAATTGGCCTGCTGCTTGTGAGCCTGATCATTCTTTTTGTGGTAACCGGCCCCTGGATTACTCCTGATCCCTATCAGCAGAACCTTTCCCAGGTCTTTGCCGAACCCGGAACGCATTATTTGCTGGGAGCCGATCATCTCGGGCGAAGTGTGGCCGCCAGGATGGCAGAAGGTGGAAGGAACACCATCTACTACAGCCTGTTATGCGTTGTCGGCTCCGTGCTTGCCGGGGTCTTCCTGGGGCTAACGGCCGCCTGGTACGGCGATCTGACAGACACCCTCATCATGCGGCTGGTGGATATCACCATGGCTTTTCCCGGCATTATTCTGGCTCTTCTAATTGCCGGAGTTACCGGGGGAGGCCCCATGGCGGTCATCATTGCCCTGATGTTCACCGGCTGGCCCGAATATTGCCGTATCACCAGGGCCATCGCCATGAGCACCATTTCTCGGCCCTACGTTGAATCTGGAATTCTGGCAGGGTTTTCCAGTATTTTTATCCTGCGAAAATACATCTTCGCAGAAGTACTTCCCCAGATAACCGTGCTGGCCACCCTGGGTTTTGGACGAACAGTTCTCAACATATCAGCACTGGGTTTTCTTGGTATAGGGCTGGCCCCACCTGAACCCGAATGGGGAGCCATGATTGCTGAAAGTCTGCCCTATTTAAGAGAATCCCCCAACCTGGTTTTAATTCCAGCTGCCACCCTGTCACTGACTGTATTTTCCTTCTTTCTGATCGCTAATCCTTTAAGCCGGAAACCAAGAAAATGAGTGCTACTATGCTTCGGGTCAGCAAGCTGAGTATTCGCTCTGTTATTAAAAGAAAGCAGCCTGTACGCGGAGTAAGTTTTTCTGTGCAGAAAGGTAAGGCATTTACCTTGGTCGGAGAGACCGGTTCTGGAAAAACCCTTGTGGCTCAGGCTGTCTGCGGAAACCTGTCAGGCGAACTCACAGCCGATGGCAAGATTGAATACAAGGGTGTAGATCTTGTCCGCCTTTCCCGGCGGGAAAAACGACGTCTTTATGGCAAAGAGTTATTTCTGCTTCCTCAGGAGCCTGATTCTGCCCTTGACCCCACAATGCGGGTTATAAGCCAGGTAGCTGAGGTGTTCAGGTATGTCAGAGGATATGCAGTCAAAGATCTGCATCACAGACTTGCACCCATTTTTTCAGATCTTGATCTTTCCCTCAGTGAGGCTGGAAGACTCTATCCCTGCCAGCTTTCTGGAGGTATGAAGCAACGGATATTGCTGGCCATCTCCCTTGCAGTTCCTGCCGGCTTCATAGTTGTTGATGAACCGACCAAAGGGCTGGATAAGCTATCAAGAACTTCAGCGGTACACAGATTAAGCAACCTGCTTGAGAAAGGGAAAACTCTGCTATGCATAACGCATGATCTTGGGGTGGCTCGTGAGCTAGGAGGGCATATGGCCGTTATGTACGACGGCTGTATTGTGGAATCCGGTTCTGTCAATCATGTTCTGAATTCACCCAGACACCCGTACACCAGAGGCCTGATTGGTGCCGCTCCTGAAAACGGCATGATTCCCATAGATGAAGAGGTGTTGGCAGCCATGAAACAGCCTGAAAAAAAATGACTTTTTACTGCATCAGGGGGGAAAACCTCAGCAAATCCTATCGTGTCCTAGGGCGGAACAATCAGAAACAGCTATACCGTGATCTTTCGCTCGCCATCAGGCCAGGAGAACTTGTCGGACTTTTCGGCCAATCCGGATGCGGTAAGTCAACCTTGGGAGACATCCTCCTTGGCTTGAAAAAACCTGACCGGGGTGATGTTTTCTGGAATGAAATTAATATTTCGCAGGCAGGACAAAAAAAAAGAAAAGAGCTACGTCATTTTTATCAAAAGATACACCAGGAACCCGGTTCTTCTTTTCCGCCTCAACAACGAATTGAGGATGCCCTGCACGATATAGTACGACTCCGACAACCGGATTCCGATCACGACTCCTGCACGAATAAAATAGCATCAACCATCCAGGAGCTGCATCTTGAAAAGGAACTATTAAACCGCTATCCAGACCAGCTCTCCGGTGGTGAAATACAACGATTCGCCCTGGCACGGGTTCTATTGAACAATCCCGTTTTTCTGGTGGCGGATGAACCCACATCCCGACTTGATTATTCTGTTCAGGCCAAAATCATACGACTGCTAATGCAGATTGCTGCAAAGAATAAGATGGGGGTACTGCTGATCAGCCATGACCATGCACTCCTCGAAGTTGCCTGTAGGCGAATCGTAATTTTAGATCAGAAACACCCCGAAATGTAATGGACACTACTAAGTCAATGCAATCTATTCAAACATACTGGAACTGGCGGGCTACTTCTTTTGACAAATCATCTTCCCGACAGCGTAGCTGGTGGCAGGTTTACAACCAGATCCTGGGACGTCGGCAAAAGTTGCACATACTGGATGCTGGTACAGGCACAGGGTTTATTGCCACCGGATTGGCAGAAAACGGCCACACGGTCACCGGAATCGACCTCTCCCCTGTCATGTTGAAACAGGCCAGAAAAGCCACTGTCGGAAAAAACCTCAACCTGCAGTTTCTTGCAGCAGATGGCACAGATCCTCCCTTTGCACCGTCGAGCTTCGATGCCATTGTCTGCCGTAATCTCCTCTGGACCCTGCCCGACCCGGCCCTTGCAATACGGCGCTGGCACCAAATCCTCAAACTAGGAGGCAAACTTGTCATCTCAGATGGTATCTGGCGGAGTAGTGGCTTAACGGCAAAAATTAAGCAATACACCCGCCTGCTTTCTTCAATCATGAAAAAAGGTGTTACCAATTCCACACCTCTCCGTTTTGCCTTAGCCTACAATTCGCTCCATAGCAGACTCCCATACTTCAATGGTCTCCATGAAGAATCGGCACGGGAACTCCTGCTCAACTCCGGCTTTACTCAACCAGTGCAGCACGGCCACCTGTTTCCCCGCACCCCATATCCTGCAGAATACGGCTCACACTTTTTTGTCATCAGCGCCATCCGACAATAATTATCCGCTCACACAAGCCTGAATTCATTAGATCCGGCTTTCCGGTGCCTGAACAATCAAGATCTCATCACATTAGTACCCGCATCACCCCAACAGGGCAAGATCCTTTTTGACTTAAGTACTTGAACGGAGTATTTTCCGGAAGAATACTTGGATCATTGAGCGTTCGATGGTGATGCAGCCTGTGTTGTTCGAACATACCTGATTACGGGTTTTATACCTTAATTTAGACATGTTACCAAAAATAACAATCGTGAAGCCATCACAGATTCAGGGTACACAACTGCCACGCCACGCAACATTGTAAACAAAGGATGCTTATGAATAAGAATGGATATATAGGCCGCAAACTACAAGTCCCGAAACTTCAAGAGAAACCCGCCATAGTCATCGTCACCTTCGGTACCAGCAGTCGCACCAGGGTGCCCCTTGAAATTTTCCAGAAGCAGGTGGGGGAAAAATTTCCTGACCATGAATGCTGTTGGGCCTACAGTTCCAACATCATCTGCCGCAAGGAAAATCTTCCAAGCCTTCAAGTCACCCTAGCAAGACTTGAGGCGGCCGGATATCGAAGGGTTGTTGTCCAGCCGCTGCATATATTTCCTGGCAGCGAATACCAGCAGATGGCAGAAACCTGTGAATTTTTCCCTGGACTCCGGGTGTTTTTAGGTGAAACCCTACTCCATCGCTGGAACTTTGTTAAAGATACGCTCAGAGTCGTTGAGAGTGAATTTCTCGCCCCAAACCAGGGTCTCAACATCCTTGCACTCCACGGGACACCACTTGTTGCCGACCCGGTAAACAGTGCCTGCCTCGGTTTTTCAGAACTTGTGACCAATCGTTATCAAAATGTCCTGGCTGCTTCCATCGAAGGTGTACCGGACTATGAGGGCGTTCTTGCTAAAATTAAACGGGCCGATTTTTCCACCCGTTATAAAACAGTAAAAATAATTCCAATGATGTACCTAGCAGGAAAACACGCAGAAGAAGATCTGATGGGGACAAAGAAGAGTCCGAGCTGGCGAAACACACTTGAGAAAATTGGATTTACCGTGCAATGCCCAATGGTTACACGCTCAGAGGTAGAATATTTCAAAGGACTTGCGTACTATCCCGAAATAATATCATTCTTTACAGACAGGCTGCAGCGAAGCCTTGATATTTCCGGGATCTACTAAACATTATGCAGGCAAAGTACTTTTTTATTCTTATTTCCCTTTCTCTATATACCCTGTTTCCGGGAAGCTGTTCAGGGAAAGCTACCACTCCCCCCTATCCGCAGCGGATCGTTTCACTTGGCCCCATCAATACCGAGAATGTATTTCTCCTCGGAGCCGGTGACCGACTCATTGCCAATACCAACTATTGTGTACGCCCTGAGCTGGCAAGGAAAAAAGAAAAAGTTGGTTCGGTCATGCAGGTGACCATTGAAAAAATCATAGGTCTGCAACCAGACCTGGTTCTGGCGACCGGACTGACTCAGAAACTGCAGTTGCGGCAACTGGAAGCTGCCGGAATCAAAGTAGTCCAGTTCAATCAACCCGCCTCATTCAGCGATATCTGTGAGCAGTTTCTCAAACTTGGAAAACTCCTTGGACTCAAGGATAGATCGGAGCAGATCATAGTTCATGCAAAAAACAGCGTTGCGAAGTTGCAGAAACTGACTTCAAAATTACCCGGACAAAAAGTGTTTCTCCAAGTAGGGGCGGAGCCTCTCTTCTCTTCTGTACCAACATCCTTTACCAACGACTTTATTGTCCTTGCCGGTGGCATTAATATTTCTTGGAAACAAAAAAGCGGTATCACCAACTATGAAAAGGTGATTGCGTCCGACCCGGATGTGATCATCATTGCCATGATGGGTTCCGAAAGTGGCATTGCGGCAAAAGAACAGAAAAAATGGCTATCAATGCCCGTTATCAGTGCTGCAAAGCAGAAACGGGTCTTTGTCATCAACCCGAATCTCATCTGCAGCCCATCTCCTGCCACCTTTGTCGACACACTTTACGCTATTGCGAGCCTAATTCACCCTGAGCTGAGTGGCCAGATCACACCAGATTAAAAAAAAAGCCCCCCTTTTCCCCACAAGGAAATTATTTTTTTTCTCAGGAAACTAAACGTTTTCTTCTAGCCATTTCAAAGCCTCAGGCCGATCGTAAAATAACTTGTGGTGGATAGGAGTACCAATTTCCTGTTTTATATCCATAACCAGATCAATCTTTTCTTTCTGATCTTCATTTTTCAATAACAGCGCCGTACACAGCTGCAATGGGTGGTCTCCGATTTTCTGAGCCCCGACAAAAGAAAGTGGCAGGTCGCTGCAGTGAACAAGAAGGCCAAATGGTTCTGTTCGAAGTTTATTCCAGAAATTCCAACTCTCCGTAACACAGGGTCCGTCGATTACAACGTCCTCATGTTCTATCGCTTCAAACACATTCTCAGAAAGCTGCTTAATCTCACAAAATGATAGTGAATACGTCCTCATCAGCATGACCCAATCACTAAAAAATATTTATATTTCTTCATTCTAATATTCCCAAATCCTCGTCATGATAAGACAGCCCGGCTCTTATCTGTAATATATGTTCCCACTTATTTGGTTTTTATCAGGACAAGCAGGAAAGAATAAACCACCAGATCAGTTGACACCAAGAGTTTGATATAGCAGAAATTGTGTATTTTCCATAACAAACTCTACTAAACAGTTAACCAAAACTTCAAGTTTTATTTGCAAAAACTATGATTCCCAAATCTATCTACGATACATTACTACAATGAAGGAATGGCCGTGTAAACCCTACCACACATTGAATTTCCCACGCCTTCTACTAAAAAACACTCCCATTGATTTCGTGAAAAGATCCGACGTATAAAATCGTACCTTCCTATGTCAATCAGTACCAGGAGGACCTGGATATACAGTTCAATAGGAGATACATTTATTGTTTTCTGCTGTCAGATGAAGGTGTAGTTCTCAATCACAGACGTGAATATGTAATACAAGTTGAACAAACCGATAAAGGCCGAAAGAAAAACGAATTTACAGAAAAAATATTGCTTTATCAATGCACTTTCCACCAATGGCACGCGGTATAGTTGACGTAATGCATGCTGTTGTTGGGCAGTGATAGTAAATCTTTCATTAACAGTTCACATTTTACTTGACAACCGCCATGGCTCTACCTAAAGTCAATTATGAAATATATTTCACACTAGGAGGGATTATGCCACGACCGAGAAAGCCACGATGTATCCGGAAAATGCCAGAATTAACGTATTATAAGCCAAAAGGTGTTGCATTGCGTAATCTACAGGACGTCACTTTGTCAGTGGAAGGTCTTGAAGCCTTGACGCTTGTGGATGCTGAGGGCGTGAGTCGGGAACAAGTAGCACAGATGATGAATATTTCTCTTCCGACCTTGTGCCGTATACTTGCCGAGGCCAGAAAGGCAGTCGCTCGAGCATTAGCAAATGGATGGGCGATTCGCATAGAAGGAGGACATTATATCTTGGCTGAGCCAGGGGAAAGTGACTCTGAAATATCAGGTCGTTGTCCTGGAAAAACATGTAGTCGGAAAAGAAAGAGGAAGAAGCAATAGATACAAAAGATCACTAGTGTCCCAACGTTTAATCAAATAATTTCAGCTAGATACCGCTAGGAGGTTTCTCTTTTTTGTAAGCTGATCCAGTAACAGCCTGAACTAATGGAGTTTTTTCAAATACTGTGATACTCAAGACCTGTAGAATTGTGTAGAGATTTTCCTTAATTCCAAGT
>JALSMA010000047.1 GCA_026988015.1 Desulfobulbaceae bacterium
AGCAAGTACCGTGTTACTATGAGCCATGGCCTGAATCTCCTTTTGTTATAGGCTGTTAGGGGTAACAACACTATACACAAAAGTAGCCCTTCAGGCCGTATCTATTTCCTTAACCGGACAGCAGTGAAAGAATATACTTTCCGGGTATAGTTATAAAGAGAAAATCGGATTTATTCATACACTTGGATATCTGTGGCAACTAAATATATGCAGCAGGCTGTAAAACTCTTGTGGTGTCTTCGTGCTTCGCTGAAATACAACTGGCTTCGTGATTGATTGGAAATTATTGTTTTTTGTAACATAGTGAAATAAAGGTTAAAAATAAGTGGATGTGGAAATGGTTCAGAGAAGCACCCAAACTGCATGTAGACAATGCGGTATTTGTTGCAGAAGTGGTGGAGCAGCACTGCACCATGCCGATATTGCCCTGCTTGAGCAGGGTGTGATACCCAGGCGAGATCTTGTTACCATCAGGAAGGGGGAGTTTGCCCATAATCCTGTGAGTAGAAAGGTTCAGCCGACTATGGAAGAAATTGTCAAACTTCGTGGGAAGGGCAGAGGGTGGGAGTGCTGTTACTATGAGCCTGTATCTAAAGGATGTTCCATCTATGGAACAAGGCCTCTGGCCTGTTCCACTTTGAAATGCTGGGCCCCTAGTGAAAGTTTGAAACTTGTGGAAACAGACCTGCTTTCAAGAATTGGAATTTTAGGGACAGACAGTGCTACTATCCTGTTGATTTCAGAGCATGATGGATACTGTCCCTTGCCTGATTTTAAAAACCTTGGATACAATCTGGATTGCCGGGAGAGTGAGACACTGAAACGTCTTGACAAGTCAGTGAATGGCGATATTGCCTTCAGAAATCATGCTGTGACGATTTCAGGAATGGTTTTGGAGGATGAAATGTTTTTGTTTGGAAGACCTTTGTTTCAGATGCTGCATCCCTTCGGATTAGATATTGTACAGGATGGAATGGTATTGAGTGTGCGGATTAACCGTAACCGGAAGAGAGGTGCAGGTGAAAAATATCGAGATTGATTATCGTGGGGATTGCTGAAGAGGGTTTAAAGATGTGCGGGCACGTCTTGGTAAAATGACCAGGGGCCGGGAGTTTCAATTTATCTGTACCGCAGATATGGCGGGGAAGATGGACAGAATTGTTACTCTGGCAGGGGGAATTATTCGTGCAAAGGATATTCAAGCAGACGGAACAGTTTTAACGGTGATGAAAGCTGAATAACAAAAGGTGACACCGGGGTGTCACCTTTTGTATCACTGCCGAGCAGATTTGAGGATTACCATGTTTTACGATCCAGTTCAGCGCCCTGAGTAGAGATCGTGATTTGCTCAACGGGGACGGTTTTACCGGCCCGTTCCATGGCCTGCTTAATGATACCGTTCATTGCAAAGCAGCAGGGGACTTCCATGATGAGGATGGTTAGGTTTTTTAGATTGCAGCCGGTAATGATTTCTGTGAAACGTTGTACATAGCTTTCCGCATCGTCGAATTTGGGGCAACCCATCATAACGACTTTACCGTTAAGGTAATCAAGCTGAAAGTTGGGTGCAGAAATAGCGCAGCAGTCAGCAGCAACCAGTAGTTCGGCACCCTGAAGAAAGGGAGCAGTGGGAGGAATCAGACGAATCTGTATGGGCCAGTGGGTGAGAGAAGAGGTGCCACCACCAGCTGCCATTGCCGGTTTGTTCGCAGCCTGACACGGGGTTGAGGGTGCAAACGTCTGCAACTTGGCCGAAGGGCATCCAGAAGGTTTTTGTGCGAGAGCTGCAGATTCTTTTTTCTGTTTGGCAAGATGCTCTTCTACAGCTTTCTCGTCAAAATCATCGGCTTTACGTTCGATGATTTTCAAGGCTCCGGTGGGACATGATCCCAGGCATGCGCCCAAGCCGTCACAGAGTTTGTCGGCGATCATTTTTGCCTTGCCGTCAATAATGACAAGTGATCCTTCGGCGCAGTCAGGAACACAGAGCCCACAGCCGTCGCAAAGTTCTTCGTCAATCTCAATAATTTTCCGAGTAGTTGTCATCGTGGTATCCTCTTTTGAGTGAATTTGTTGTATTTATTTGTAATTCTATTGTATCAGAACAACATACAATCTCCTTGACCTGGGTCAAGGGGTGTTTTTTTTCTTGATCTTTTTGTTTTCTCATCTGTTTAGGGGGATGGAATGGATATAGTAATGATAGTCGTGGCATTTTGCTTTGGTTTTATTATAAAGCAGGTTGGGTTGCCGCCACTGGTTGGGTTTCTAGTTGCCGGTTTTATTTTGAATTGGCTGGGTTTTGCGGGGGGGGATGATTTAGAGAAGTTTGCTGATACCGGAATTCTTCTTCTACTTTTCTCCATTGGCCTTAAGGTTCGCGTGAAAAGTTTGTTAAAGGCGGAAATTCTTGTCGTAGCTTCATTGCACATGCTGGTCACTGTGGTTCTTCTCGGCTCACTGGTCTATCTACTCTCATATACAGCCCTCTCTGTTTTTGCAGGTGTTGATTGGAAAATTTCCCTGCTCATTGCTTTTGCTCTCAGCTTTTCAAGTACTGTTTTTACTGTAAAAGTTATGGAAGAAAAAGGGGAAATGAGTTCCAAGCATGGTAGTATTGCCGTTGGAATTCTTGTCATCCAGGACTTTTTTGCTGTTCTCTTGCTTACTCTTTCAAGTGGTAAGCTTCCATCTATCTGGGCTTTTGGTGTTATTGGGCTGCTGGTTTTACGAAAACCATTGATTTCTTTAATGAAAAGAAGTGGTCATGGGGAGTTGCTGGTTCTTTTGGGGCTGTTAATACCTGTTGCTGCAGCTAGTCTTTTTGAATTGGTGGGGCTGAAACCTGATCTTGGGGCACTGTTGATTGGTATGTTACTGGCAGGACATCCCAAGAGTAATGAGCTTGCAAAGGTTATTTTAAATTTCAAAGATTTCTTACTGGTAGGTTTTTTTCTTACCATTGGACTCTCAGGTTTGCCAGATCTTGTGAGTCTTAGCGTGTCATTTCTTTTTGTTGTTGTAATGCCATTTAAAGTGGCACTCTTTTACGTTCTTCTAACGCGCTTTAAATTACGGGCTCGTACGGCTACCTTGGCGTCACTAAGCCTTGCGACATATTCCGAGTTTGGATTGATCGTAGGATCCTTGGGAGCGTCAAAACAGTGGCTCAGTAATGAGTGGTTAGTTATTTTTGCTATATCATTATCACTCACCTTTATACTGGCCTCGCCTTTAAACTCAGCCTCCCTAGTCATCTATCGTCGCTTCCGCACGTTTTTGCGGCGTTTCGAGACAAGTGAGCGTCTTCCTGATGATAAAATGTTGCATGTGGGAGATGTCGACGGAGTCGTTTTTGGAATGGGAAGGGTTGGTACAGCAGCATACGAAAAACTTAACCAGCGATACGGCAGAAGGGTGGTTGGGGTGGATTCTGACCAGGAACAGGTGCAGCAGCACCTTGACGATGGATTACACGTTATTCATGGTGATGCTTCTGATTATGATTTCTGGGAACGTATTGAAGTACAGGGAGATACAATAAAAACTGTCATGCTGGCCATGCCGTGTTTTGAGGCGAACCTTTATGCAGCCTCTCAAATAAGAGAGAGGAGTCCAGAGATCATCATTGCGGCTATTGTTGCTTTTGATGACCAGGTAGAACTCTTGAAAGAGGCTGGAGTTTCATTGGTTTATAATGTTCACAAGGAGGCCGGTATCGGTTTTGCCGATCATGTCTGCACTCAGGTGAAAATATTGTCGGAGGTAAAGGCGGTCTCTCTCTAGTGTCAATGTTCCATCAGGTACTTTTTGGCACTCGCTGTCTTAAGATCAGGGGCGGTTTTTTCTCCCTTCCTGTCGGCCAGTGCTGTGAGGCGGCAGGCATCAAGATATATATCCAAGGATGCTTGTTCCGTTGCAGAGCCTGGTTCTTTCCGATTGAGAAGCATGCTGACTGCATTGATTATTGAGCCATCAGCATTGAGAGTCTCAAGAAGAGCAAGGGGTTCATCAGCGCTAACGAGAAGGGTTGCAGCAAGTACAGCCGCCATGTCTCCACGTTGTTCTTCCCTGCAGAGTTGTTCTGCTATTTCGGTTCGGATGGTGGCAGTTTTGTAAATATCTTCTTTACCAACGAGCTGCTTTCGGACAGCAATGGCAACTTTGTCTTTGAATAGATTTTTTTGTTTTATCTGGAGTTCCGGCGGCATAGATCCAAGGCACTGTTCGGCATGGGGGCAATAAGCAGCACAGCCGAAATCAATACGGGGATTTAAAACTCTGTTGCCACATTTTTTGCAACTGCGCTGGGAATCATCTTTGAAAAATTCGAGTTCGTTACCACAGTGGGGGCAGGGGGCCTCAAAAACAGCTTCGCCATCCCAGTATCGATTGTCCTGTCCGGGGCATTGCATATGCTTTCTCCTTAGTACCTGAATTCGTGATGGCTTCGTAATTGTTTTTTTACCATACTGAGATACAAATATAAAATTCACAATCAGGTATGTTGAAAAAAATCAGATTATGGCAGCAGCTAATGTTCACGGATTCAAAACCAGTTGCTGTAAGGCCTCAATTCCAAAGCGTTCCATAAAACGTGCCGTCCGTGAAGCGGGGTGCGCTTTTGCCTGATAAACAGTAAGGCATTTTTTTATAAGGGTAATTATGGAATCATCAGAGAGATTTTTTGCGACAATATTCCCAAGGCGAGGATTTCCTCCACCATTTCCTCCAAAAATCAGTGACCAGCCACTTTTTGAAGCAAACACGCCAATATCACGAACATAAGGTTCGGTGCAGCACATACGACACCCGGCAATACCAACTTTCACCTTTGCCTTTAATGGTTCATCAAGGGATATCTTCTCAATCTTTTCTCCAAGTGCCATGGAATCAGCTATGCCGTATTTACACCATTTAATTCCGGGACAGGATTGTACATAATGAACCCCGTTTTGAACCTGAGGACGGACATATCCTTGCAGTTCTTTCTGCAACTTAGGGATCTCGTCCTTATCCATACCAAGGAGTGCCAGGCGCTGGGCACCAGTTATTTTGGTCTTGGGAACATTATATTTATTGATGATGTTGAGAATGATTTGAAAATCTCTTGGCGCAAAGAGTCCCATGTTCAAGCTAGGCACAACACTGAAGGTCTTTTTAATAGTGGTATTTTCCATGATACTTGAGGATATCAAAAATAATTAAAAAAGGCAGGGTACGAGGTTTTCACAACGTATCCTGCCTGGAGATGGAAAACATAAACCTGAACCCGTGACGGTTTCATGATTATTTTCAGAACCTGTTGAAATGCGAATTTATTAATCGCAATCAGGTATGTTTGGAAAAATCACTTGTCTTCCGATGCATATTTGCTGCTGATACACCCTACTTTCTTTGAATCCATTGACATGGCATATTACAATCAACGTGTAGGAAAAACCACGCTGCATTACCATTGAACGTTCAGGGATTCAGGGTGAGAAGTAAACCTTCAGGAGAAACCGGTTAGGTTACTCCTGAAGAGGAATACGTGGAAATTATCCGAGTATGGTTTTCAGATCATCTGCAGCGGTCTCACCGATAGGCATAACGTTGAAGTTCTCAACCAAGACATTCAGTACGTTTGGAGTAACGAATGCTGGAAGGGAGGGTCCAAGACGGATATCCTTTATTCCAAGACTGAACAGGGAGAGAAGGATAACAACGGCCTTCTGCTCGTACCAGGAGAGGATAAAAGAAAGTGGGAGGTCATTGACATCACACTCAAATGCTCCTGCAAGTGCCACTGCGATTTGGATTGCAGAGTAGGCGTCGTTACACTGTCCAACATCAAGCAGACGGGGAATACCACCAATATCACCAAGTTTTTTATCAAAGAAGCGGAATTTGCCACAGGCAAGAGTCAGGATCATACAGTCTTGTGGAATCTCCTCTGCCATCTCTGTGAAATAGTTACGGCCAGGTTTTGCGCCATCACAGCCACCTACGAGGAAGAAGTGACGAATTGCCTTGGATTTTACCCCTTCGATTATTTTGTCAGCCACGCCAAGTACGGTATTGCGGGCAAAACCAACCATTACTGTGTCATTATCAACTTCATCGGTAAATCCGGGAAGTGACAGTGCCTTCTCAATGACAGCGCTGAAATCTTTCTCTCCGTCATTGGCCTCAACGTGTTTAACTTCAGGCCATCCAACAAGGCCGGTAGTGAATACGTTGTCAATATAGGAATCTTTTGGTTTCTGGATACAGTTTGTTGTGAACAGTATGGCACCGGGGAATTCAGGCATCTCTTTCTGCTGGTTCTGCCACGCAGTACCATAGTGTCCGTAGAAATGGTCATATTTCTTTAACTCAGGGTATCCGTGGGTCGGAAGCATCTCGCCATGGGTGTAGATATCAATCCCTTTCCCTTGGGTCTGCTCAAGGAGCATTGCGATGTCTTTGAGATCATGACCAGAGACCAAGATACATTTATTAGGACGGTGTCCAAGTGGTACTTCGGTGGGAACAGGATGTCCGTAAGTTCCAGTGTTACCAGCATCAAGGAGTTCCATGGCCCGGATATTTATTTCACCGGTTTTTAAGGCAAGGGCTACCAGATCACCAAGTTCCATGTCAGTGGTAAGGGCTGCCATTGCATGGTGAACAAATGCGTATACTTCATCATCTTCCTGGCCAAGAACAGCGGCATGCTCAGCATAAGCTGCAAGTCCACGAAGGCCATAGGCAGTGATCTGCTTCAGTGACTGAAGATCTTCGTTGGGGTCAAGGGTGTTTATGAAGTTCAGTGCGGCACCCTGCTCTTCAAGACCTGCAATGCTCACAGCAGGGCTAAAAGTAAGAGCAGCAGCAGATGACTCTATGGTCCCGCCAGCAGCTTCAACTTTGGTTTTCAGCTCATCACGAAGACGTACGGTTTTATAGATGAGATCTTCAAATCGGGCAGGATCAAAATCAACATTGGTAAGGCATGCAAATATAGCTTCGCAAACGAAGGTGTCAATAGCATTATCAATGACGTTTACTTTGCGTCCGGCATCTGCAACAATACAGAGTCCCTGCACGGCATGGGTGAGCAGATCTTCAAGTCCTGCAACAGCTTCAGTTTTTCCACAAACACCAACGGTGGTGCAGGCAACGCCTTTAGCAGTTTGTTCGCATTGATTACAATACATAGGGTATATCCTCCTGATTATTTTATAAGTAAAAAACTTCTGTTAACTATGGGGCAGAAAAGAATGATTGTCAACTCGACTCTCCTGTTTTCTGCATCGTATGAGAAGAGTATACACGCCTAAGGTTTTGGTAACCTTGACATAGATCAAAGAACGAGACTTTTTTTATCTTTTTATTGTTTTTGGGTACAGCTGGATGCTTGCAGCAGCAGGGTGGAGTCGGTTCCATCCCTGAATGGCCTGAAATCATAGTCGCCATAGAGCAGATAATCAGTAAAGCCACAGTCTGTGAAAATTTGTAACCATTGCTGCAGTGAAAAGCCGGCAAGAAAATGGCTGTGCCTGAAGTTTTGACGGAGGAGAGGAGGGTATGCGGGGCGGGGTCGGTAGCGTTCCTCAAGGAGGATTTCACCACTTTGGGCATCATGGCTGCGCAGAGTTTCCTTTATCAGTTTACCTCCATTCCTCATGGGGAATATCTGAAACTGGAATATTTTATCATCACCTGAGTGCTGTTCAGGAGAAGCAGGGATGTGGAGCTGTAGAAGAAGGGTGGCATCTGGTTTGAGGAGAGAATGAATCTGGTGGAGGCATTTTTTTATTACCTGTTTGTTACGTAAAAGGTTAAGGGTATTATAAGGGATGAGGATGTGGTCAAACTGGCAGGTGAAAGCTATTTCTGTCATATCCATGCAGATACATTCAAATGTGTTTCCATGGCTATCCCTTGCTTGTTGCAGCATATCAAGAGATAGGTCAACACCAATGACCCGACGTTCCTGGCTGCTGAGGGAGTTGCTGATTCTTCCTGTACCACAGCCTAGTTCGAGAAGGAGTGCCCTTTCTTTACAACTTTGCTGATAAAACTGTATGTCCCTGGTAAAATGGTTCATCTCCAGGGAATAAAAGTCAGCATACCGTTTTGCGCTTATGGGTAGAAAAATCTCTTCCGGTTCCCTGTGTTTATTGAATGAATCATTCATTTCTGATTGCGAATTGTATGTTTGTATTTCAGTGTGTCTTTTTTAACAATTACGACGCCACCACGGATTCAAAATGTTAGTTATCAGTACCTGATATCATGTCACTTTCTTCGGTTACAATATATACAGATGGCTCCTGCAGTCCAAATCCAGGTCCCGGTGGATGGGGTGTTGTGATTATACCCGAAAAGGGGAAAAAACGGGAGTTGTCTGGTAAAGTTGATGATACCACCAATAATCGAATGGAGCTTTTTGCAGCACTGGAAGCTCTAAGATCTTTACCCGTCTGCTCTGTGGTTACACTCTATACAGACTCCAGATATCTCCAGGAAGGTGTAAGCTTCTGGATTGAGAGGTGGCGTAGTGATAACTGGCTCACTGCCGCAGGCCAACCAGTTAAAAACAGAGATCTCTGGGAGATCCTTGGTAGTGAACTGGAACGTCATCGAGTGCAATGGCGTTGGGTTAGAGGGCATGCGGATGATAAATACAATAATCGCGCGGATGAGCTTGCTGTAGCTGCAAGAGGGAGAGAAATCCTTCCTCTTCATGACGAATCAGCCATCCATATTTTTATGGGAATAACCTGGCGTCAGAAGAGTGGTACCGGTTCCTGGGCAGCTGTGTTGCGCTACAGACGACATTTCAAGATAGTTGCTGATACTGTGACGGATTCGTCTGCCAATCGCATTCATATTCAGTCCGCATGCCAGGTGTTAAGCAGTCTGAAGAGACGCTTACCGGTAAATCTTTATACCAGTTCCAGCTACCTGAAAGAGGGGGCCGGCAGCTGGTTACCAGGATGGATTAGAAATGGCTGGCTCACCAGGGAAGGAAAAAAGGTGAGTAATGCTCAGGATTGGCAGGTTTTGAGTGGTATCCTCAGTGAGACGGATGTGTCGTTTCATGTCATCGATAAAAATATGCCGCCCTGCCACAGTCAGGAGGCAAAAGAACTTGCAATGGAATGGGTACAGGAATTACAGGACGAAATTTCTGCTATACAATCAATGGGGGAAGTAATCCCGTAGCAGGAGGAGGAGCTCATTGCCTCTGCTGCAGTTAAGTTTATGCATTATATTTGTCCGATGGACTCGAACAGTTTTGGGACTGATAAACAGAGTTTCTCCAATTTCATCGGGTACCATCCCCTGGGCAAGCAGGTTTGCTATTTCGTATTCTCTTGGTGACAGTATGGAAAGCGCTCCTCTGTCATTTTTCCCTGCCATGAGCTGTTCGAGGATTTCCGGGGGAAGACATGGACTGAGAAATTTTTTTCCTTGAACTGTTGCCCGAACCGCCGATATGAGGACACTTATTTCATCTATCTTCAGGACATACCCTTTTGCTCCTGCATTGAATGCCCGGAAAATAAGATCATTGTTCTGATGCATGGAATAGATGATAATGGATGTTTTTTCAGATGCTGACAGAACATATGGGATAAGATCGATACCGCTGATACCATCCATGCTGATATCGAGTATGGCCACATCAGGTGTGTTTTTTTTAATGACCGGCAGGGCTGAGGTTGCAGTATTTGACTCGCCAACCACGTCCATATCCGGTTGTTTTTTGAGTACAGAGGTTACTCCATGCCGAATAACAGGGTGATCATCAATAATTACGACGGAAATTTTTTCCACAGTTCTATTTACTCCACAACCTTTTTTCAAGAGTTTGTCTATAAAGGGCCTTTTTTATCTAATTTATCGCTGCTGTGGAAAGGATTATCCTTGAAATATCAATTGATTATGCCCCGAGGTTTTTTTCTGGGGGAGCTGCGATAAAATTTTTCTAGTGCCTCGATTTAGAGAAAACATTTCATTAATGGACGGATATCTGCTAACAGATTAAAATTACATACTAACTGTTAGAGGATGGTATCAGAATCGTCTGTTTAAAGTCAAAGCTTTTCTTGTTCCTGCTGTTTGCCAGATTTTCAGAAATGGGGTATGTGGAAAAACATGGATAGACCTTTTGAACTCATAGCACCTTTTTCAGCCTCTGGTGATCAGCCGGAGGCCATTGCCACCCTTGCAAGGGGCGTGGAATCTGGAGCTCTCAGCCAAGTGCTGCTTGGGGTTACCGGATCCGGGAAAACATTTACCATGGCCTCAGTAATTGAAAAAGTACAAAGACCGGCGCTTATTATTGCCCCGAATAAGACTTTGGCGGCACAGCTTTTCTCAGAGTTTAAAGAATTATTTCCCAATAATGCCGTCGAGTATTTTGTTTCCTATTATGACTATTATCAACCTGAGGCCTATATTCCTTCTTCTGACACGTATATAGAGAAGGATTCAGCAATCAATGATGCCATTGACAAGATGCGTCATTCCGCCACCCGATCTCTTTTGACCCGAAGGGATGTTATTATTGTCGCTTCAGTTTCCTGTATATATGGTCTCGGGTCTCCGGATGAATACAAAAACATGCACCTCTTTCTGCAACGGGATAAGGAATACGCCCCTGAGCAGGTGCAGAGGCGACTGGTATTTATGCTTTATGAAAGAAATGATATCTCCTTTCATCGTGGTACTTTCAGAGTCCGGGGCGATGTTATTGATATCTTCTTGGTTCATGAAGAAGATCGGGCGATCCGGTTGGAGTTTTTTGGTGATATAGTGGAGTCAATTTCAATTATAGATCCATTGCGGGGCACTGTCATTGAGCATCTTTCCGAATATACGGTATTCCCGGGAAGTCATTTTGTAACATCAAAGGATCGCCTCCAGACTGCAGTGGAAACCATCAAAATTGAATTGAAAGAGCAGCTGAATTACTTTCATAAAGAGAACCGGCTGGTGGAGTTGCAGCGACTTGAACAGAAGACCATGTTTGATATTGAGATGATCCAGGAGCTTGGCTACTGTAATGGCATTGAAAATTACTCCAGACATCTCACTGGGAAAGAGCCTGGGCTAGCACCACCCAACCTGCTCGATTACTTTGAAGATGACTACCTGCTCTTTATTGATGAGTCTCATATCGGAGTGCCCCAGCTTAATGGCATGTATAATGGGGACAGATCCCGTAAGAAGACTCTGGTTCATTATGGATTCCGGCTTCCTTCTGCCCTTGATAACCGCCCTCTCAAGTTTGATGAATTCAGGCAACGTATCAATCAGGTGATTTATGTCTCGGCCACACCCGGGGCTTTTGAGATAGAACAGGCAGAAGGACGTCTTGTGGATCAGATAATTCGGCCCACAGGGCTTCTTGACCCCAGAATTGAAGTCCGTTCCGCCTCCAGTCAGGTTGATGATCTCCTGGAAGAGATAAGAGTTCGAACTGAAAAAGAAGAGGCTGTTCTGGTTACCACTTTGACCAAGCGCATGGCGGAAGACCTGACGGATTATTATGAAAAACTTGATGTGAAGGTTCGTTACCTTCATTCAGATATAAAAACTCTTGAGCGAATTGAATTGATAAGAGATCTGCGCAAGGGGGAGTATAATGTTCTGGTGGGGATTAATCTTTTACGGGAAGGACTTGATATCCCAGAGGTTTCGCTGGTGGCAGTACTTGATGCTGATAAGGAAGGTTTTCTGCGTTCCGAACGTTCTCTGATCCAAATTTGTGGCAGAGCAGCCCGCAATGAAGAAGGGATGGTTATCCTGTATGCTGATGAAATTACGGGGTCGATGCAGCGCACAATGGATGAAACTGAGCGAAGAAGGGAAATCCAGACAGCATATAATACAGAACATGGTATTGTGCCGCAGACGATACGGTCAAAGGTTAAGGATACCTTGCAGAAACATCTTGAGGCAAGTGGTTATAAGGCAGCTGATGACCATGGCATACTGACGGCTGCTGAGGACCTTCCCGTCTATTACAGTATTAAAGAGCTTGAAGCAGAGATAAAAAAACTTGAAGCTGAAATGCAGGATGCCGCCAGAGAACTGTCCTTTGAGAAAGCAGCCGCACTTCGTGACAGAATTAAGGCCATTCGGAAACTGGAGATAGAGATAGGATGAAATATGGATTCTGGTATCGCTTTGCACTGTGGCTGGTACCCCGGCTGTTTTCCTGGATAGCACTGATTTTGTTCAGTACTTGTAAAATACGGGTACATGGCAAGGAGCATTTGGACAGCATAACGGCTCGGAAAGAACCTGCAGTTGCCAGTTTTTGGCATTACTCCATCCTCTTGATACTTTTTTTTATGCGGAAAAAGAATGGTGTTGCCATGGTAAGTGCCAGTAAGGATGGTGAATTTGTTGCTAGGATTGTGAAGGGAATGGGCTATGAGACTGTTCGTGGTTCGAGGAAAAAAGGGGGACTCCAAGCTATTAAGGGACTGATACGCCACATGCGTAATGGAAAAAATGCGGCTATTGTAGCTGATGGTTCACAGGGGCCGGAGCGGGTGGTACAGGCTGGGTGTATAGTGCTCGCCTCGCGTGTCCAAGCTCCTGTATTGCCACTTATCTGGTCATGCAGCCGGTATAAACGTTTTGGTTCCTGGGATGGCACAGCCCTGCCATTACCCTTTGCAACCATAGATTTTTTTTATGGCGAGCCACTTTATGTCCCACCAAATATTAAGGCTGATGAGATTGAGACGTATCGACTGTTGTTGGAAGAGCAAATGAATCGCATGTACAGAGAGGCGTGGGAGTTACATGGAAGGACAACACATTAAATAATTACAGATGGGGCTGGGGTGCTCTCCTGTTTATAAAAAAATAATAGAAAGATATGACAAGAGGAATCGTGATTGCTGGTCTTGCAGGCGGCTCAGGGAAGAGTGTGGTGTCCGTTGGCTTGACAGCAGCGTTGGCAGAGTCCGGCTGGGTGGTGGTGCCTTTTAAAAAAGGACCTGATTATATCGATGCCGGTTGGATGAAGCTCGCTGCTGGGCGGCAATGTTATAACCTGGATCCCTTCCTGATGACTGAAGAATCAATACAGCAGTCATTTCTGAAACATTCCAGTGGCGCGGATTTTGTTGTGCTTGAGGGAAACCGTGGACTATACGATGGTGTTAATGCAGATGGTGGGTATTCAACGGCTGAACTGGCTTTGTCGCTCAGGCTTCCTGTGCTGCTGGTGGTCAACTGTACGAAGACCACGCGGACTGTTGCTGCCATGGTTCTCGGTTGTATGAAACTCGATAAGAGAATTAAAATCTGTGGGGTGGTATTAAATCAGATTGCGACCAAGCGGCATCAGGCTGTGGTCACCGAAGCAGTTGAAAAATATACAGGACTGCCGGTTCTCGGTGCCATTCCCAGAATGAAACGGGATATTTTTCCCATGAGGCATTTGGGAGTCACACCGCACCAGGAGTATGAGGGGAGTGAAGACGCTATGGCTCTGCTGGCTGAGACTGCAGCTGCCAACCTCGACCTTGATCGAATTACGGGCCTGATGGTGCAGCTTGATGAATGGAGCCCTGTAGAGAGTAACGTACTACCAGAAAAGAAACTCCGGATAGGGCTGCTCATGGATGCTGCCTTTCAGTTTTATTATTCAGAAAACCTCGAGGCTCTGGAGTTGGCAGGCGCTGACCTTATCAGCATCAATGCACTGGAGGAGAAAGAGCTTCCAGCACTCGACGGGCTCTATATTGGTGGTGGCTTTCCGGAGACCAGTGCAGGGAAACTTGCCGCAAATGTTTCTTTCCGTGATTCTGTGAAAGCAGCAGCGGATTCCGGCCTGCCAATTTATGCTGAATGTGGCGGGCTTATTTACCTTGGAAGTTCCATCAAAATTGATGGAGAGGAGTTTTCCCTTACAGGTGTGTTTCCCGTTCGTTTCGGGATGTCCAAAAAACCACAGGCCCATGGTTACTCAATCTTCGAGGTGAGTAAAAACAACCCATTTTATGAAGTCGGTACAGAGGTAAAAGGGCACGAATTCCGATATTCGGTAATCCTCGAGTGGCTTGGAGAATCAAGGAATCTGGCGCTTGAAATGAAGAGGGGAGTAGGTTTTATGGATGGCCGCGATGGCCTCTGTTACAAGAATGTTCTGGCTCTTTATACTCATGTACATGCGCTTGGTACACCCGAATGGGCAACGGGATTTATGAAACGTTGCTATGAGTTGCGGACAGAAAGGGAACAGCAGAACTGAACTGTTTTAATTAACTAAACACCCGAACCCGTCACGGATTCACGTAAACAGTTCAACTCTGCTGTTTTTGTCTGGGTTCTACACCTCCTGGAGGGTGACAAATTTAAGAGCATGGGTGGTGCACTTTGTTACACAGGCAGGTTTTAAGCCCTCGTCAACTCGATCCATGCAGTAATCACACTTCACAGCTTTCTTAGTCTCCGGATTTAACTGCGGAATGGTCCATGGGCAGGCTCCTGCACATGCCATACAGCCAACACAGGTTTCCTGATCAATGTAAACGATTCCATCGGCTCTTTTGATCATGGCACTGGTTGGGCAGATGGGCACGCAGAATGGATCTTCACAATGGTAGCAGGATCGAAAAGAAAAATCAGTCTTTGGGACTCCTTTTACCACGGTTAATTCTTTGTGATCAATTTCGCAGAGATATGGTCCAACCGGAAGCCCCTTGTTGGTCTTGCAGTGTACCTCGCAGCCGTGACAGCCTATGCATCTCTTGGAATTGAGGTAGATCATATATTTGTTCATAGTTCGACCCTCCTCTTGGGGTTACGGACACTTCGGCGAACTACAACAAAGGATTCGCAAAGGTTAATGGCACCCCCTGCCTTGTCCCAGTCGTCTAGTTTACCAACCATCAGTTTCTGGTCACTGAGACCAGCATGATACGCCCTTGTCTGCAATGGAATCTGTCTTCCGAAACCATGGACAGTGTAAACAGCTTCGGGATGTATATAGTCAACCACATGGGCATGAATGGTCCCTGAGTAGCTTTCGTCCTCTGCAGCAACATCAACTAAATCACCATTGGCAATACCAAGTTTGTTAGCGGCACGCCTGTTGATCCATAATGTGTTTTCAGGCATCAGTTCGGAGAGGAGTGGGTTGTTTATGGTATGCCCATGGGAATGAACAGCTGCTCTACCGTATACAAGACGAAACATTCCTTTGGGTGGTTTTATGGGGGACTTGTACTCCTTCAATGACGGAAGACCTGCCTCCTCAAGTTTTTGGGAGATTATTTCAATTTTACCTGATGGCGTTCCAAACTGGCCATCAAGATTCTCTGGATCATACATGATTTCTTTGTCAGTGAGCGAAACAAAGCCCTTTTCATCAAAATCATCTATTGTGTAA
Source organism: Desulfobulbaceae bacterium (assembly GCA_026988015.1). Taxonomy (GTDB): domain Bacteria; phylum Desulfobacterota; class Desulfobulbia; order Desulfobulbales; family Desulfocapsaceae; genus Desulfocapsa. The sequence goes on from JALSMA010000047.1 coordinate 15,392, forward strand.
CCAGTAGGTTCCAGTTGCCAGTTCCAGAGTTCTTCGATAGTCTTATACGGAAAATGGTCTCCAATATTTACTCGATCAGCCAGCTGTTTGAATATCCACCAGGCTGCTTTGGTGTCAAACTCAGGTTCAACTGCTTTTTTGCGAACAGCGAGCCGAGGTTTTAATCCTTTTTGGACACAGATGGTGTTGTCACGTTCGAGATAGGTTGATTCCGGGAGAATGACATCCGAATACCAGCCAAATTCACTGTAATGGGTGTCGATGGACACCAAAAGGTCACAGTGGTCAAATGCAATTTTCTGGCGTTGCGGATCTGGCATGCCACAGAAGGGATCATGCCGCATGGCAATCCATGCCTTAACCGGATAAGGATCCTCAGTTTCCATGGCATCAAAGAAGAGATGAGCCAGGCCCGGCCCTTTATCGAAGTGTTTATATTTCCAGCCCACACCATCAGCTCTTTTGATATCAGGTTTTGGGAAGTCGAGACCACGTATGGATTTTACGCCACAGTCACCGGGACCCTTTGGGATAATAAGCCCCCCTCGCTGCTCAATGTTACCCATTAAAATGTTGAGCATATGAAGACCACGGCTTGCATAAAAAGAATCTTTGTAACGGGAAAGGTTCCATCCCGGGTGAAAGATAACCTTTGGCATGACAGGGATTATCTCATCAATGAAGGCGTGAATGGATTTCTCCTTGATTCCGCATTCCTTAGCAGCCCAAGCTGGACTATACTGTTCCACAAAGTAGCTTAGTTCATCGAATCCGGTTACATAACGGTCAATAAAAGTGCTGTCATAGACGTCCCTTCTGATGATCTCATGGATCATCGCAAGAATAAGTGCGTAATCGGTACCAGGCCGCACTTGGAAAAAACGATCAGCTTTGAGACCTGTCATGGTTTGCCGTACGTCAACATAGGTGAGTTTTCCACCCTTTTCCAACATTTCCATGGTCTGGAGGTTTTCACCGATCCGCAACGAAGCAAACATGTTGCGACCAAAAAGAACCAGGTGCTTGGCATTTTTAATATCGTAAATAAACCCTTTTCGGCCAACTCCGTTTAGGGAAAGACTGGCATGATGGGTGTTTCTGCCACAGGTACTATCGTGGTTTGTATAGTTGGGTGAGCCGAAGGCATGAATAAAGGTTTTATACATATTCTGCCAGGGGCCACCTCTCGATGAGAGTACAACGGACTCCGCCCCATGTTTTTCCTTAATCTTCAGTAGCTTATTGCTGATATAGTCAAGAGCTGTGGGCCAGCTTACCTTTTGCCAGCGTCCGGCTCCACGACCGCCTTCACGAATCAGAGGCTGTCTGGGACGCTCTGTATCTGCGACCAGAGCAGAACCTGCTGATCCTTTGGCACAGAGGGCGCCACCGAGGATATGCTGATTCCCTTCTATCCAGGTAACTTTATTGTTTTCGGACTCCACCCGGATGGGACAGCGCACAGTGCACATTCCGCAGATGGAGTAAACAGATTTTTTCATTATAATTCCTCCGTAAAAGAGATTGTCAGGCGTATTCGGATGAAGTGCCCTGCTGTTCATTGAGAGTAGCAACAATTTTTTTTCGTTGGTACTTCGTGGCATATTTTGCCACAAGATACCAGGAAGCGTAAGTAAACAGCAGTGAAACAATGTAGAAAAAAATGGAACCAATGATAAGTGGTTCGCCACTGGCTGTGCCGATCTGGATGATATGGTGCTTTCCTGTCAGCAGCATAAGTGTGTCTGGGCGATAAGTCGCGTTAATGTAGGATATTACCATAAGAACAGGAAGGTACGTTGTGGCAAGACTCAGTAGCAGGCCTTCAAGAAAATAGTCGTAATAGCACTTGTTCAATTTTGCCTTGTCAATGTTTTTTGCCATCCGGGAACCCTTTTCCCGGTCTTCACACCGCATTGCCTCCTCACGAACACTGAGCCAGTAGTAGAACTGTTTCTCAAGTTCCCTGTGGCGTTTAGTGCGACACTTTTTACCAAGGAATTTCGTTGTACAGACAGTGATAATCGCCAGCAGCATAATGATTCCTGCCGGTCCGATAAAGGGCTGCAGTGGTGATAGCAGTGAGTCGACAGCAGTCGCGGTAGTCAGTATTAACGCGTAAATATGTTCCCAGGCCCGGTCTAAGATGTATTCCATAATGTTTCTTTATACCTGAAAGAGGTTGTTTGATGAATGAAGCTGAAAAGTAATGTTTTTCAGCTTCATTCATCTACGGTACTGTATAGATTATATCAGATCCAGTATTCAATCTTGAGAAATCTGAAGAACAGAAAGAAGAGAGTACATGCAAGCACTATCTTCAGAGTTTTTTCGCTGAACATCTTTTGACAGCGACTGCCCAGCATACCACCTGCAAAACCACCAATGATGATGGCTCCTGCAAGAACCATATCCGGTAGATAACCGTTAAGGATATACCCTATAAAGGAACCGACACTTGAAAAACAGGTTCCTATCAGGGAAATCGGGACCGCAACATACATTGGCAGTGCAGCAATTGTTGTCATCATCGGAACCAGCAGGAATCCACCACCGATACCAAAGGCGCGGGAGGCTATACCAACGATGATTCCGAGAAATGCAAAGAGAAGCGGGTTGATCCGGAATTCCTCGCCCCAGAACTTAAAACGGTAATCAGTGAAACCAGTTTTAACAGGCTCAATGGAACCCATTTTAACTGCTTTGCCGGTTTCTTTTGCCTCTTTTACCGCAGCGTTAAACTTCTGGGTCATGGCCTTGATATTTTGTCGCTTATTCATGGCCGCAGGTCTCATTTCCATGAGAGTCTTGATACCCATGATAACCACAAGAACACCAAGCCATTCCTTGTATGCCTTCATGGAAAGATACTGGGTTACATAGCCACCAAGCCATACCGAACCAAGAAAAATACCTGCTCCAAAGGAAAGTCCTACTGGCCATGCGACACGTTTTTCTACAAAAGCAAAGCGGTAGAAGGATCCCAAGGGGGAGAACAGGGTTAATGCTATATTGGATGGACGAAGTACGTTTGCAGCGTTGATACCAACAGGACCAGCCGTTTGAACAAAAAGGGCCTGAAATGCACCCATAAGCATACCACCTGCAGCTCCGATCATTGAGAAATATGTTCCAACAAGGATAGCACCGATGACAATAATAAGTGGATTCATATAACGGTAGCCTTTGGCTAGCCAGAATCCGTTTCCTTCAATTGTGTAGCTGCCGTCTTTGCTGCCATTTACATAGACATCAAAGGTCGTGTCTGGTGGGGTGTGTCGGAAGGAGGCAAATGATGCAGTGAATTTTCCTGTATTACGATCAAGGTTGATGGTGGTTCCTTTGTCCCAGTAGTTACCGGTCTGCTGAGCATCACCAATAACACTTCTGGCAAAGATGACAATTTTACCTTCTTTGTTACCTTCCTTAACTATTGTGTTGATTCCATAGGTGTCCTCATGGCCAAACTTGAGGAAATTCCACTGCGCCTCAGTCTTGATTGGACCCATCATCTCTTTGGCGCCAACATCCTGGTAGTTCTTTTTGAGTTTGAACATGGTGGTGTTGTACAGTCCCTGTCCCTTTTTGAACAGAAAGGAAGGGCCACCAAATTTCTTATTTATATCTTCACCAAAAGAATCCCGGTCGGTGGTGATCATATAGTAGAGTGGTGGAATGCTGGTGTCTGGAGAAAATCCCGCTTTTTCTCCTTTTTTAGGGAGTTTCTTCTTTTCAAACTTACCGGTGGCGTCTGAGGGTTTGAACATTTTCTGCTGAGCAATGGCTATATAGAGCTCTTGGTCGGGTTGGATTTGACCCTCAATGGTCACAATTTCACCCGCCTTGTACTTTTCAGACGAGATGGTTGTTTTTGCCAGGCAACTTCCCTGTAAAGCAAGAAGCCAGATTGCTACCACTATTATTGGTATTGACAGTCTGTTGTATTTCATCTTTTCTCCTTCACTGTGTTTGAATTACGATCTTCAGAGAGGAACCCGCACGGGTTCGTTGCTCTCCTCTGCGTGATCTCTTCTCTCAACTTTTACTGACTCCTGTTCGTGGTACCTCCTTTTCGTTTCTCTTATTTTTCAGTGTGACAGGAACAACTGAGTACATTTTTAACCTTCTGTTCAAGAACATCGCGGTCAATAGGCTTAATACAGAATTCATTGGCTCCGCGCTTCATAGCTTCACTGGCAACTGCGGCGTCAGGATATCCTGTGAGGATAATTGATTTAATGAATGGGTTTATCTGTTTGAGTACAGACAGCACATCGAGTCCACTCATTTTTTTTAAATTAATATCCAGAATGGCCAAGTCCACATCATGTAACTCTGCGTGGGTGATGGCATCTTCCTCTTCTGTAAAGGTGTAAACAGTGTGTCCTCTTTTTCTTAGAATTTTTCCTATGATTATTGATGAGTCACGAATATCATCTAAAGATATTATGGTTGCCATGGCTTTATCTGAATCTCCCAGTTTCACTGTGGCTCGCTGTGATGCCATGCTGCTTTTTCGGTACTACCGGAAGAATGACATGAAATGCTGTTCCTGGAGTTGTATCCCCGCTTTCAGTCTCTATCACAGGACTTTCAACATCTATTTTACCCTCGAGTTCCTCTATGATTCCGTATGATACGGAGAGGCCGAGTCCCGTGCCTTTACCGACAGGTTTTGTTGTAAAAAACGGCTCAAAGATGTTTTGACGAATTGCATCTGTCATGCCATGACCTGTATCCCGAAAGGTGGCTATTACCTCTTTGCTGTCATTGCTGTTTCTTGTACTGATGTACAAATCACCCGATGTCATATCTTCCATGGCATAATGGGCATTGTTTATTAAGTTGATAAAGACCTGGCGTAGTTTTTCAGTATCAGCTGTCACTGTGTCAAGGTTTGGGGCAAGACTTTTGTGGATAGTTATATGGTCCATGCTCAGAGAGTGTTCTGTTACAGCAATAACCTCAGAGATAATTTTATTGAGGGAGGTGTCCTCTCTTGAACTTTCAGATTGTCTGGAAAAATTTAAAAGATCGAAGACAATTTTCTGACAGGCTTTCGTCTGTCTTTCAATGGCCTTGAGACTTTCTCCAACCTCAGTATCAGCTGGAAAATCGTCTTTCAATAACTGAGCATATCCAAGAATAACGCCAAGAGGAGTGTTGATTTCATGAGCGACACCTGCTGCCATCTGTCCAATGGAGGCCATTTTTTCACTGGCGGCCAGCTGAGCCATCATGGTTTTCAGGCGGGTGAGGTCTTTTGCAATGCCCTCACAACCAGTAAACTCACCGTCTTCGTTGTGGATAGCATTGGCTGAGAGCAAGACATAGATGATGCTGCCGTCGGCCTTCTTGAACTCCACTTCAAGGTCTTCAACAAAGCCTCGAGTAAGGATTTCTTCAAAGTATGCATCAAGAGCATCTTCATTGTAGAAGATGTTATGCAGCTCAAGTCTCGGGGGTTCACCAAACGCGTAACCCAGCATCTCAAGGCCGGATGCGTTCATATTCACCAGTCTGTTGTCGGCATCACAAAAATAGACCATGTCTTTTGAATTAATGAAAAAATTTCTAAATTTCTTCTCTGATGCTGAAAGTTCTTTGGTGCGATTTTCTACCATTTCTTCAAGGTGGGCATTCATTTCATGGAGTTTACTTCCGGTTTGCTGTAGTTCTTTGTTTGCTGCTTTAAGGCTTTTTGCTTTTTCCTCAATGGCACGGTATCCTTCGATCCCTTTATGATAATAAATTGTTACAGCAGCCAGCGAGGTCATGAGGAGAGTGTTGAATCCACCTGCCAGGGGAGCAAGAGTCTTCCACTGCTCGGTATTGCCACTGATAAGGAGAACCTGTTTCACGAGATGTCCCATGGCCCGCGAAACTGCAAAGGCCGCAAGGGTCATGCAGAAGTAAAAAAGAAATCCCCAGAGAAAATTATCAGGTTGTTTTTTTGTTAGTAAATAGGCGTATTGCAGGGATAAAAATGAAAAAACAATAATAATCAGGGAGCCAGCCATATCAGTAAAATCAGTGGGAAACATAGGAAGACTGTTCATTTGCCCTCTTCCTCACTCTTGAACGCCCCAAGGTACAGAGAGCGCAGGCATAAGTACAGACAGAGTATCGCAGGAACACTGAAAACATGATCGAGTTTGGTAAAGTAATACAGAAGCTTTGTGGGGGTGAGGGGAGCAGTCATCCTCGCAGAAAGGTATCCGGATTCCTGTATTATATCGCCTGGTAGAATGAAATCGCCGACCCAGTGACCGGTGAAGGCGACTATATTCCACAACAGCATAAAAATGCAGAACAACTGGAGGAAACGCCATCCTTTTTCGGGAAATGAACTTCTTCGAATATCCCAGAACAGATAGCAGAGTGCTGCGATAAAAAAGATGTGGGCCAGCTGATGCACATATAATCCCTCAGGGGCTGTATGGGATTGGAGTGCCTGGGCATGAGCAGGAAAAATAAAAAATACTGCAAGGAGGAGCAAACAGTATTTCGGTTTTATTTTTCTGAAAAGAATCATAGGACTCCAGTGCAACTTTTATGTGGCAGTAAGAAGAAGGACTGTTCAGCCTGATCGTCTGGCCAATGACTGAAACATGGTTAAAAAAAGGTCTTCACTACCATGACGAGGTTACTTTGCTGACCCACATCTGCTTGCCATATTGCACAAGTAATGCCAGAAATAACAAATATCCTTGTGACTGTGAATTATTGTAATATCAGTACTGTGGGTCTGGGGGGAACGGTCGGATGGTGAAATGTAGCTTTACCGGAAAGAACTTCTGGTGCAACAGAAAGGGCTCAGTGCAACATATTTACTGCGCTGACTGCTTGAAATGGTCGGATTTCAAAGAGTATTTTCTCATGAGTCGCTGAAAAGCCTGACGCTCCATACCACTGCTTTTGGCTGCTGCAGAGACGTTGCCACCATGACTGAGGAGCTCATGGTTGAGATAGTTGATAGTGAATCGTGAAAGTAGTTCCTCTTTGGCTTGTTTGTAGGTGGTCTCATAAGTTTTCTCGGAAATGGGTATGTCCGAAGAAGGGTGGCCGGGTAAACCTTTATTGAAGGTACTGCACAGATCTGCGGGGGTCAATACCGTATCAGTTGCAAGCAGTACAGCTTTATTAATGGTATTCTGAAATTCACGAACATTGCCTTTCCAGGTCCTGTGTATGAGATACTGCAGGGACTCATTACTGAAAGAGAGGCCGTTTCTTCCATATTCTGCTTCAAACTTTTTCAAAAAGTGTATGGCCAAAAGGGGAATGTCTTCTCTTATTTCATTAAGCGAAGGTAATACTATGCTCATTACATTGAGGCGATAGTAGAGATCTTCTCTGAACTCACCCCTTGCTATTTTCTCTTCAAGGTTCTGATTGGTAGATGCCAGGATCCGGACGTCTACCTTAATGGTCTTTGTCTGTCCCAGTGGCTGGAATTCCTTCTCCTGGAGGACGCGCAGTAATTTTGTTTGCAGGCTTACCGGAATATCTGCAATTTCATCAAGTAAAATCGTAGAGCCGTCAGCTTCCAAAAACAAGCCATCTTTGTCACGGTCTGCTCCTGTAAAGGCTCCTTTGCAGTAGCCAAACAGTTCACTTTCAAGGATCGGTTCCGGCAATGCGGGGCAGTTGACAGTGATCATCTTTTTAGCGGAACGTTTTGATGCTAAATGGACAGTGCGTGCGGCCACCTCTTTGCCGGTCCCAGACTGGCCGCGGATAAGGAGGGTAGCATCACTCTCTCCGTATCGGGTCAGGAGCTCAACTGTTTGGCGGAGGGCTTTTGAATTTCCAATAAAATCTGTGGGATTACAGTTGTTTAAAACTTGTTTTTGCAGTCGTTGGTTCTCACGAAGGAGTCTGGTACGTTCCAGGGCTCGTTTCACAACCCTACTTATTTTGTCATTGTCAAAAGGCTTTTCAAAAAAATCATAGGCACCATTCTTAAGTGCTTTGACTGCAAGTTCAACAGTACCATAGCCAGTCATAATAATAGTGGAAATGCTAGTGTCAGTAGCCTGTATAAAGTTTAGAAGCTTCATGCCGTCTATTTCAGGCATGATAATATCGGTGAGAACCACATCAGGATGCCAAGAGTCAACGAGCTGTTGCGCTTGGGCACCGTTGGCGGCAAGTGAGACTTCACAAGCACATTTTTGCGACAAAACCTTTTTAAGAAGATTTAGAAGATCCACCTCGTCATCGACAATAAGTAGTCGCATTTTTGTTTCCATGGAATCAGTACTGTTTATGGGGTCAGGCTCAACCCCAGACTGGAAAAATCTGCTGGAAGGTATATTGGTCTGGGGAGGGTGTGACAAGCGTGTAGTATCGGGGCTGCCAGCTAGTGGGTTACCGGCATGGTGCCAAGTACTTTGGCATTTATCATCTCTTTTTCCTTGTCGTTGGGTTCTGGTTTCGACCAATGGATAAAGGCCTCAGTTACCCGCATAAAGTCACCATCATCCTTTTTGCACTTGTCACATATACTTTCTGCCTGATCACGATAGATGATAAGCTTGGACGCGGGTTCACCATCCTTTGCAACTGCAGCCATTTTTTTGCAGCCGCATTCAAGACGGACAATCACGACCCCAATTCCTTCCGGACTGCCTTCAAGGATTCCCTCCACCATGGCTTCTTCGTTTTTTTCAGCAACCAGAGCTTTGTTTTTGATTTTTTTTGATGATTTTTTCTTTTTAATCATATTATCTCTCTCAGCGGGTCATATGTTATTCTGTAACCGCGACTGCTTTGTGATTGTTTCCTTGGCAGCATATTGAGGCGCAGATGTACGATTTGCTGTCAGCTATGTTTGAAGAAACCACCGGTTGTTTGTCGGTGATGTATTCAGTACCAGTGAATGTTCACGGATTAAGTTACTATGTGAAAATTGAAGCAATGATATTATAAGACAGATGGGCCTGGGGTCAATCCTTTTTTGTCTGTGGAGAGATGTAATTTTAAACTCAGACGCAGTTGTTTTATCAATCGGGAATTCCCTGGAAAAGGGGCGGATTATGCTTGACAAAAAACAGGTGGTGAATTAATTGACTATACACGAAACAAGTGTTCCAGTATGGCTTTGATGCTTATGGAGACTGAGACAGATACCCTTTTGTGTCTGTTTTTTATTTCTTTAATATTTTAGGAGGTTGTTATGGCTTGGGAAGTAATTGTAGATAAAGACAAATGTGTTGGTGATGAAGAGTGCGTAGATGCATGTCCCGCTCAGGTTTACGAGATGGTAGACGGTAAAGCTGAGGTTGTTGAAGAAGATGAGTGTCTCGGTTGTGAGACCTGCGTTGAAGTTTGTCCTGAGGGTGCCATCACTGTAACTGAAGTCTAAGTCACTTAGAAAGCAGTTAGTTTCAAGCCCATTCTCCCCCTTTAGGGGGGGGATGGGCTTGTCTTATTTATGGGGGCATCAGAGTTTGTTGTAACGGTAGAAAAGTTGTATATGTGATGATTACAGTATTTTTGCTGTTCCAATGTACTTTGCTGTTGATTTCTTTTGAACTGGCCACATTGCTGATTAAAGGAGTTATCTGGTCTGGTACCAGATAACTCCTTTTTGAAACTTACCAGGTTCCAATGGTTGGAAAACTCTCACAACTTAAACCCGGTGCCTCCGTGTTGGTGCACCTGTTTGTCGCAGCATCAATCTGGGCTGTTGTTGGCATCTCCCTCATGGTTAAGGGAACAATATGGCTTGTTGCCACCGAACAAATGTGGCTGGTTATGCCGGCAGTACTTTTTGGAACTGTAAAATCCAGGTATATGCTTGATCGTTCTGCCCGCAAAAGTATAACTCGTATAATTGTCACCCGTGACGGGCGGTGTGTTGGCGGGGTTTATTCCTATAAAGCCTGGTTGCTGGTATTTCTGATGATGTTGACTGGGTTTCTGATGCGTAGATCCTCACTGCCAAGGGAATTTCTCGGTTTTTTCTATTTTTCCATCGGTTGGGCACTTCTTTATTCTTCCAGGAATGCCTGGATAGCCTGGCGCCAATATGGGAAACCGTAAAACGGAACTGCAGGTTGTTATGGGATCAAAAAACTATGATTGGTTCATCTTTTAATAAGGTTACTGTCAGTTTATCCGCTTTATGCCATAATTATCACTTGTTGAGGAGGCGGGCCGGTGAAAATGTAAAGCTGCTTGCCATGGTTAAGGCTGATGCATATGGTCATGGTATGATCAAGGTGGCTCGTGAACTAAGCAAAGTGGGGTGCGAAAGTTTTGGTGTTGCCGAACTGTGTGAGGCCATTAATCTGCGAGAAGCTGGAATCAAAGGAGAAATATTTGTTTTTCTCGGGTTCCCCATTGCTGATGCTGCTTGTTTTTTTGACTATAATCTGACTCCGATTATCTTTGATATTGAGAGTGCCGAGGTCCTGTCTTCTAAGGCAGTAATGCGTAACCAGGAAATACGGGTTCATGTTAAAGTCGATTGTGGCATGACCCGGCTCGGTATTTTTCCAGAGGATTTTGAGAGTTTCAGTGCGGAACTGGCAATGTTGCCGGGTATTGTCCTGGCAGGAGTTGCGAGTCACTTTCCAAGGGCTGACGAAGCAGATTCTGATAACACCATAGAGCAGTTTGAACGGTTTTTGAGAATACTGCCGTATGCCTTGACCAAAGATGATCTTGTCAGGCATACGGCAAACTCTGGTGCCATTCTTAATTTTCCTGAAACCTGTTGTGAGATGGCCCGGGCTGGTATAGCACTATATGGATATTATCCGGATGGTGTAGCGGGGATAGCTGCTGAAAAAAAAGAAAAGCTGCAGCCGGTGATGTCTTTTAGTAGTCAGGTGCTTCAGGTAAAGATTGTACCTGCTGGTGTCGGGGTGAGTTATGGCCACTGTTTTATTACAAGTAAACCCACCCGTCTTGCAGTATTGCCAGTCGGATACGAAGATGGGCTGTCACGCAGTTTGTCGAACAAGGCAGAGGTTCTTATCGGTGGTAAAAGAGCAAGAATACGAGGCAGGGTCTGCATGAATTTGTGCATGGTTGATGTCACTGATATTGAAGGTGTTACCGTTGGAGATGAGGTTATATTTTTAGGGCGGCAGGGAAAGGATTGCATAAGCAGTGACGAAATTGCAGGGTGGATGGACAGTATCTCCTATGAGGTACTCTGTCTTTTTGGAAATAACAATGAACGAAAGTATATAGAATGATTCTTGAACGGTTACAGAAGCTGGTCGATTCCTGTTTTGACAAGGGTGTCAGTGAAAGGAAGTGGTCCTCTAAGACTGCTGGTAAATATTCCCTTGAAGTTCCCAAACGTGAAGGACAGGGGGATTTCTCCACCAACATGGCCATGGTCATGGCCGGGATTGAAAAGAGAAATCCGCGTGATCTTGCTGTTGTAATCTCCGAGATGCTTAGTGATAATACTGAACTGATAGAAAAACTTGAAATTGCGGGTCCTGGATTTGTAAATATTTTTCTGAAGCCTTCAGTATGGCAGGGAGTACTCACTCCTGTGCTGAGCCTCGGCGCAAAATATGGGTATTCCAGTATTGGCAAGGGAAAAAAGGTGATGGTTGAGTTTGTCAGTGCCAACCCCACTGGTCCGCTCAGTATTGGTCATGGTCGCCAGGCAATCCTCGGTGATGCTATTGCGCGGTTGCTTGAAGCCACTGGTCACTCTGTGTATAGGGAGTATTATTTCAATGACGCCGGCCGTCAGATGCGTGTTCTTGGTGAATCCACCCGTGCAAGGTATCTTGAGTTGCAGAACAAACCATTTGAATTTCCAGAAGATGGTTATCAGGGGGATTATATACGGGAAATTGCGCAGGAACTCATTGATGAGAAAGGTGATGCCCTGGTTACTGAAAAAGATTCTCTCCCCTTTACCGAAAAGGCAGTGGAGCTGATCTTCAGTGGTATCTCTTCCACCTTGAAACGGATGGGGATAGTTTTTGATAATTACTATAACGAACACTCCCTCTATGATGAGGGCCATATTGATTCGGTGGTCAAAGCACTGCGCGATAAGGGGCTTGTCTATGAGAAAGATGATGCTGTCTGGTTCAAAACAACCGAGTTTGGCCATGAACAGGACAGAGTTATTATCAAGAAAACAGGAGAGCCAACATACCGGCTCCCCGATATTGCCTATCACCGTGAGAAATTCCGTCGTAATTTTGACTGGATGATTGATGTCTTTGGTTCGGATCATATTGCAACGGTGCCGGATGTTATGGCTGGTCTAGAGGCACTTGGCTATGATTCCAGTAAGGTCACTGTGGTACTGCATCAGTTTGTGACCCTTACCAGAAACGGTAAACAGGTTAAAATGTCAACCAGGAAGGCCACTTTCGTAACCGTTGATGAACTACTCGATATGGTCGGTACAGATGTTGCCCGCTTCTATTTTATGATGCGCAAGGCAGACAGTCAGCTTGAATTTGATCTGGATCTTGCCACCAGCGAGGAAAAGGAAAACCCTGTTTATTACGTCCAGTACGGTCATGCCCGCCTTTGTTCAATACTGCGGCGTGCCCGGGAAAACGGGATAAGGATACCGGAGGTGAGTGATGTGGATCTTTCTTTGCTCAAAGAACCAGAAGAGTTGCAGCTTTTAAAGCGAATAGCTTCGTTCCCTGCATCCATTCAAGCAGCGGCACTTGATCTTGAGCCGCATCGTGCCATCTTTTTCCTGATGGAACTTGCGGGGGAATGGCATAGTTATTATAACAAACACAAAATAATAGATCCTGAAAACGTCGAACAGAAAGTCACCGATGCCCGTCTCTGTCTTGCTACAGCGTTGCAGCAGGTTTTTGAAAATGGATTGGAGATGCTTGGTTTGAGTGCTCCTGAAAAAATGTAGTAGCTGTAGGCAGGAGTATGGCCACCAGGAAACGAAAAAAAACCGTCAAAAAGATCAAATTCCAGCTTACTAGAAGCGGGATTTTTGGAATTGCTGTTGTCTGTTTTTGTATATTTCTGTGGATGTTCCTGGTAGGCGTGTGGGCTGGTCAATCACTGTTGTATCCTCCAGTGAAATCGTCAACGTTATCTTCTGGTTTGTCAGGTGGTGGTGAAGGACACCAGGTTCTGGAAATTATTCAGCTTGAAGCAACGAAAAAAAAGAAAATAATCAGACACTGAACATTCTGCGATATGGTACGAAATGCCACCATGAGTGATGTGAAGCAAATCCACACTCTCCTTAATCATTATGCTGACAGAGGATTACTCCTTGGGCGATCTTTCAGCTCGCTTTATGATCAGTTACGTGATTTTAAGGTCTCGGTGGATGCCGACGGGACTTTGCTTGGGGTATGTGCCTTGCATATTATCTGGGAGGATCTTGCAGAAGTTAGATCACTTGCTGTTACAGAGGGCTCTCAGGGAAAACAACTGGGGCGGGAACTGGTAAGAGCCTGCCTGGAAGAGGCTAACCATTTTGGTATAAACAAAGTCTTTACTTTGACCTATCAGGCTGGTTTTTTCCGAAAACAGGGTTTTAAAGATATTGATAAGAGTAAACTGCCCCATAAGATCTGGAGTGATTGCCTGAACTGTCCAAAGTTCCCGGACTGTGATGAAGAAGCACTCCAATGTATTGTCTCTGATACCTTATGATTTTGTATAATCTCAATTAATAGAGTGAATTGCTGCCATGATAGGAAAAGCATTAACAAAGATTTTTGGAAGTAGAAATGACCGCGTTTTAAAGCAGATCCAGCCCATTGTTAACCGCATAAACGAACTTGAAAGCAGTGTTGCATCGCTTGATGATGCCCAGCTTGCGGCACGGACCGTGGATTTTCGTGAGCGTATCGCAAAAGGTGAGGACTTGGACAAGATTCTCCCAGAAGCCTTTGCAACCATGCGCGAAGCCGGTAAGCGAGTTCTTGGGGAGCGTCATTATGATGTTCAGCTCATTGGTGGTGTTATTCTTCATCAGGGAAGAATTGCCGAGATGAAGACCGGTGAAGGAAAAACTCTCACCTCAACACTTCCTGTTTACTTGAATGCCCTTTCCGGAAAAGGTGTTCATCTGGTTACCGTGAACGACTATCTTGCAGCACGTGATGCCGACTGGATGGGTAAAGTTTACAATTCACTGGGTATTTCAGTTGGGAAAATAATCCATGATATGCCTGACAGTGAGCGGCGTGAGGCCTACGCCGCAGATGTGACCTATGGTACCAATAATGAGTTTGGTTTTGATTATCTTCGCGACAACATGAAGTTTGATATGGAAGAATTTTGTCAGCGAGGGTTTAATTTTGCCATTGTGGATGAAGTTGATTCCATCCTTATTGATGAAGCTAGGACTCCCCTCATTATTTCAGGACCTGCCGAAATATCCACTGAGATGTACCAGAGTGTGGATAAGATTATGTCTGCATTTAAGAACGAGGAACATTATGTGGTGGATGAAAAGGCCCGGCAAGTTTCCCTCACTGATGATGGGGTTGCTCTTGGTGAGGAATTACTGGGGGTGGACAATCTCTATGAGGCTGATGCAATAGAGCAACTGCATCATCTCAACCAGGCTCTGAAAGCTCATACACTTTTTCAACGAGATGTGGATTACATCGTGAAAAATGGTGAAGTAATTATCGTAGATGAGTTTACCGGCCGTACCATGGAGGGAAGGCGGTATAGTGATGGTCTTCATCAGGCACTTGAGGCAAAAGAGCACGTTAAGATTGAAAAGGAGAACCAAACCCTTGCCTCAATTACGTTCCAGAATTACTTCCGAATGTATGACAAACTTTCCGGGATGACCGGTACTGCTGATACTGAAGCAGCAGAATTTAAAAATATCTATGACCTTGATGTGGTCATCATGCCCACCAACATGCCGATGGTGCGTAAAGATTTACCAGACGTTATTTATAAAAATGTGGCTGCCAAGGATAGGGCTGTTGTTCGTGAGATTAAAGAACTGCACGAAAAAGGACAACCAGTTCTGGTTGGTACGATATCCATTGATGTTTCTGAAAAAATATCAAGAATGCTCAAAAAAGAAAAAGTTGAGCATGAGGTCCTGAATGCCAAACAGCATGATAGGGAGGCAGAGATTATTGCCCATGCCGGACAGTACGGAAAGGTCACTATCGCAACGAACATGGCCGGTCGCGGTACTGATATCAAGCTCAGCCCTGAGTCAAAAGAGGCTGGCGGCCTTCACATCCTTGGTACTTCCCGCCATGAATCCCGACGTATTGACAATCAGCTTCGTGGGCGATCAGGGCGGCAGGGCGATCCCGGTTCATCTCGCTTCTTTCTGTCCCTTGAAGACGATTTGCTTCGTATCTTCGGGTCCGGTCGTATTTCCGGAATCATGGATAAGCTTGGGATGGAGGAAGATGAACCCATTGAGCATAATATTATTTCAAAAGCCATTGAGAATGCCCAACGGAAAGTTGAGGGGCACAACTTTGATATCCGTAAACATCTGCTGGAATACGATGATGTAATGAGTAAACAACGTGAGGTGATTTATCGCCAGCGTCGTGAAGTTCTCTCCGGGGAAAATTTGAATGAAGTCATTGCCGATATGATGGCCGATCAGGTTGAATTGGTGGCTGCACAGTTTGCAAATACCCGTCTGGCTTCAGAAGATTGGGACTGGGAAGGATTTGAAGAGCAGATGATGGAACTCTTTCATATCACCCCTGACTGGACAGATGCAGACCGGACAGGAATGGATGAAAACAGTTTCAGGGAAAAGTTAACTGAGATGGTAACTGCGCAGTATGCCGAACAGGAAGCCCATAATGGACCTGACACCCAGCGACACCTTGAAAGGGTCATTCTGCTGCAGATGGTTGACACTCACTGGAAGGATCACCTTCTTTCCATGGATTACTTGAAGCAGGGAATAGGTTTGCGCGGATATGGCCAGAAAAAGCCCTTGGATGAATACAAAAAAGAGGGCTATAATCTCTTCCTGAGAATGATTGAAACAGTTAAACAGCAGACCATATCAACCCTTATGCGGGTAAAAGTCGTTCATGAAGATGATGTGGAACGACTGGAGGCCGAGAGGAGAGAGCGGCTCGAAAGGGAACGCGCACAGGCGAAACTCAACAAGGGTGCAGCTGGGGAGGCGGTTCCTGTTGCCAAACCGGAAAAAAGAGACGGTGAGAAAGTAGGGCGTAATGCTCCCTGTCCTTGTGGTTCAGGTAAAAAATTCAAAAAATGTTGCGGTAAACCAAATTGACATGACAGAAACCGTTCGTGTATTGAATACAATGGTGGTAAACGCTTAAAAAGTTAAAATAATCGATGGCTAAGCAGGCAGGTGTAAACTTCGAAAAACTGTAGATTTGAGGCACCCATTTTGTGTTTAATTTCGGCGTGCTGGGATACGGCGAAACTATACAGATAATGTACTCTGAGGCATTTCCCGAAGGGCGCACAACGAAATAGGTGAAGAGTTTTTGAGACGCATCAGTGGTAAAAGTTGTTGCTCTTATGGCAACAATAAAATATAGACAACCTTCTCGAAGTCACAGGGACTCCCTGTGACTTTTTGTTTTTAATGTGACCCTTTAAGCAGGTTTATCACGAAATGAGATGCGTCCTTCTGCATAAACGCCATCATCTTACCCCTTCTTCTCTGATGTGGTAGGGCTTCTTTCATGTGTAAATTCTTTTATCCAACAGGTCGTTATACTGTTGCCTTATTGATCAAGGTGCTGAAAAAAAACTCCTTGTAATGGGATAGTTGCAGAGATTGAATCAGATCAACGCTGTTGCCTTGTAACCTTTTTTTATCATGTCACGTCAATGATGAATCGTCGAAAGGGTATACGCCAATTCAACGTTGATGAAACACGATTATATTACACTTAGAGTGTTCAGCCTGATTAATGCGGTCTTATTTGCCGCTGACGATCGGCAAGAATACAGAATGTTTCTTTGAAATATGAAAAGATTTAAATTAATAGAAAGAAAATCAGGCTCCATTAAGGATGATATTCTTTCAGGCCTGACAGTTGCCCTGGCCCTTGTTCCTGAAGCAGTTGCCTTTGCATTTATTGCTGGTGTTTCACCAATAGTAGGTCTTTATGGTGCTTTCATGATGGGTCTGGTTACTTCGGTTATTGGGGGGCGGCCAGGAATGATATCCGGAGCTACTGGGGCTACCGCTATTGTAATGGTTTCCCTTGTGAAGACGGGTACAGAGATGGGTGGAGAAGGTGCTGGACTTCAGTATCTTTTTGCAACACTTCTGCTTGCGGGATTGATTCAGATCATGGCAGGAGTTTTTCGTTTTGGGAAATTTGTAAGACTCATACCGCATCCTGTTATGATGGGCTTTGTTAACGGTCTGGCAATAGTGATTTTCACAGCTCAACTGGGAATGTTTAAGGTTGATGGCTCATGGATGCAAGGGGAGGAATTATACACAATGCTAGGGTTGGTTGCCTTGACAATGGCCATCCTCTATCTCTTTCCAAGGATAACCAAAAAAGTGCCAGCTGCCCTTGTCGCCATTTTATCTGTGTCCCTGCTTGTTATATTTACTGGACTCGATACCGCAACGGTATTGTCATTTGTGCAGGCCAACGGGGGGAGTGGTATCCAGGCAGGTCTTCCGGTTTTTAATGTTCCTGTTATTCCCTTTACCCTTGAAACGCTTTCTTTTATCGCACCTTATGCTGCTATTATTGCAGCAATTGGTCTGATCGAATCCCTGATGACCTTAAATCTTATTGATGGATTAACCAATACCCACGGTAATGCGAATAAAGAAAGTATTGCCCAAGGGACAGCGAATATTGTTAATGGTTTTATGGGGGGGATGGGTGGATGTGCAATGATAGGCCAAAGTATTATTAATATCAAATCAGGCGGTCGCGGTCGATTGTCAGGGATTGTTGCAGCGTTATCCCTGCTCATCTTTATTCTATTTGGAGCTGTCTATATTGAGATGATCCCCATTGCAGCACTTGTCGGTCTCATGTTTATGGTTGTTGTTGGGACATTTGCCTGGAGTACCTTCAGTGTCATTGACCAGATTCCGTTGGCAGACGCACTGGTTATTCTCCTGGTGACTGTTTTAACCGTCATGTTCGATTTAGCCATAGCTGTTATTGCCGGGGTGATTGTTTCCGCACTTGTGTTTGCCTGGGAGAATGCGCTACGTATCAGGGCCAGAAAACATATTGATGAAGACGGTGTAAAGCATTACGAAATATTTGGACCACTCTTTTTTGGCTCGGTGCAGCTGTTTAACAGTAAATTTGATGTGGAAAATGATCCTGACCGCGTAATTATTGATTTCAAGGAGTCTCGGGTAGCCGATCACTCGGGTATTGAAGCTATTAACCAACTGGCCCAAAAATATGAGCAGGCAGGAAAGAAAATCAGCCTGCTTCACCTCAGTCCGGATTGTCGGAAATTAATTGATAAGGCTGATAAGCTTATCCGTGTCGATATTACTGAAGATCCTGAATATACAGTGGTTGTGCAGGGGTTCGAGGATTATTCCACCGCGTAAAAATTTCTTAATACAATTTTTCCCCCTGAGGGAGGCAGAATTGTATTACACTTATTCAAGGTGTCCGGGTTGATCGGTATTTGCAGACCCCGGGTTATTAGCCGTGCAGGTTTTTGGGGTTCATGATGTTAAGTTCCATGTGGTGGAGCTCGTCAATGCCTGAGACAATGATTTCAGGATCACATTCCAATTGTTCTGCTGGAAGTTTGTCGGCATATTCCATATTGGACAATATGTGCTTGATACAGTTTATTCTTGCCTTTTTCTTCACATCTGAACGGACAATGGTCCAAGGGGAGATGGTTCTGTTGGTCTCTGATAACATCTGGAATTTTCGTACTGAATATTGGTTCCAGTATTTTTGGGCCAGATTGTCGACGGGAGAGAGCTTGTACTGTTTTAAGGGATCAAGCTTTCGTGAATCAAAGCGTTCTTTCTGTATGTCCTTGGAAACCGAGAAGTAAAATTTAAAAAGTTTGATACCATCTTTGACCAGAAGTTCCTCCAGCATTGGAACATCTTTTAAAAATCGTTTGTTTTGCGCATCTGTGCAAAACCCCATGACGGGTTCTACCATGGCGCGGTTGTACCAGCTGCGGTCAAAAAGTACAATTTCTCCAGCGGCGGGGAGATGTGGGGTGTAGCGCTGGAAATACCACTGGGTTGTCTCGGTTTCGTTGGGCTTTGTGAGCGCGGTTACTCTTGTGTTTCGAGGATTGAGATTGGCGGTAATACGCTTGATGGTGCCACCTTTTCCAGCTGCATCTCGACCTTCAAAAATAGCAAGTACCCGGTCACCTGTTGCCTGCATATGCTTCTGCAGTTTCATCAACTCGATCTGAAGGATTTTTAGCTCCTTTTCATACTCCAAGTGCCATCTTTTTACCTGAATGGTTATCTTTCCCTTACCGGGCTTTCTCTTTTCATTTTTTAGAGCTGTTCCTTCAAGGAGCTTGAAGGCTTCCCATTGCAGTTGCTTCTGATCTTTTTTTTGTTTTTTGTTCTTTTTTACTGCCATTTGATTCTCCTTAACTCAAGGGGGTACCATACCGTTTTTTTTGTTTGTTCATGATTTTCAGTTCTCGATTTCCCGAGATTACGATATCTGAGTCAATGGAAAAGTCGAGGGTTCGGCTGCGGCCTCGATATTTAACAGAACTGAGGATTAGTTTCATGGTTTCGCGGCGTGCAAGGTGTTTATCATCTGATCGAATAATCCACCATTTAGACTGTTTAGTGTGGGATTTCTGGAGAAGGGTTCGCTTCTTTTCAGTAAACTCATCCCAGAGTTCTTGAGCCTGCAGGTCGACTTCGCTGAGTTTCCATTGTCGTAAAGGATCGTTTTTTCTTCTTTCAAAACGTCTTGCCTGTTCTTCTTTAGTGACTGAAAAATAGAGTTTTAGCAGGATGGTTTTTCCACCGTCAAGGATGAAATTCTGTTCGTAGGATGTGACCTTTTTAAGAAAACGGCGATATTGTTCTCTGGTACAGAACCCCATGACGGGTTCCACCATGGCACGGTTGTACCAGCTGCGATCAAATAAGACGATCTCTCCGGCATG
Source organism: Desulfobulbaceae bacterium (assembly GCA_026988015.1). Lineage (GTDB taxonomy): Bacteria > Desulfobacterota > Desulfobulbia > Desulfobulbales > Desulfocapsaceae > Desulfocapsa. Next base: position 35,471 of record JALSMA010000047.1, read on the forward strand.
TGGAAATCGTTCTATGTAACGCTTCATGTGGAGTTCTGTCTTTTGAGTATCTGTCGGTTTCCCTAATGCTTCGACACGATAGCGTTTTTCGTTCATATAGCGGGCAACTCGACGAATTGTACCACCTTTGCCGGAAGCATCACGACCGTCGAAAAGAATGATCATTTTTTTTCCGGTACGTTCCAGGTGAGACTGCATCTTAATAAGTTCTGCCTGATAGGGCTTGAGTTCTTCTGAATTATAGTATTTCAGAAGGGCTGCTTCAACGATCTCTTCCTTGTGTTTCTCTTTGAGAACGGACAGTATCTTTTGTGTTTTTTCACAAGGTGGTTGAGATTTGAAATCTTTGTCAAGTTTTTTGACAAGTTTTCGAATGGTGGCGGTACTACCTTGTTGTTCGCAGTCTGAAGGTGTTTTCTGTTTTTTTGGTGGCATGTTATCTGTTACCTGAGAGAAGATTGATGTTGTGAATAAATGTAGCAGTTTAAAAGTTCTGCATCAACTATTAATTGAGTTTTCTTCCCATTTGATACATACGTTCATATATTTTAGGTAAATTATGTTTTTTTATGGCCATGACAGTTTCGTCGATCAACCAGGAAATACGGTAAAATTCTGTAACAACCCGACCATTTGTAATTGTCAGGACGGCGCATGAGGCAGCGGGGTTTGAATCAAACATGCGCCCGACACTTCCAGGGTTGATAAAATGATGATCGTTGCTTTTTATGTGGTATGGGTAGTGGGAGTGACCTGTGATGATAATATCTGCTGCTGTAAGGCTTGCAAGTCTGCTGAAGTGCGCAGGGGGGGTGTTAGGGGACAGGAATTCATCAGGGTCTTGAGGGCTACCATGAAAAATTCCCAGGCTGTATCCATTTCCCTCGATACTGCCGGTCTTTTTTAAAGAGAGGATGAATTCTTTTGATTTGGAATCAAGTTGGGCAGCCGTCCAAGTATACATAATACGCTTATCCGGCTTGCTGGGTTTTTTGAAAGTTCTACCTTTGAGTAATTTTACTATCTTCCGATCGGTATTGCCGAGGATGGAATATACACTGTTGTCAGAGAGCCAGTGAAGTGTTTCGTTAGGGAAAGGGGCATAAACCAAGGAGTCTCCACAATTTATAATTGTGTCAAAAGTGGTGTTTTTAAAGTGTTTCAGAACAGATTTTAAAGCCGGAAAATTAGCATGTATGTCAGATATGAGTAGTATCTTCAAGTTGTTACCTACAGCAGAGGGCCAATGATCAAGGCCGCATTTTCAAGAAATTGTTTTCCCATCGAGCGATTGGAGCATTCGGCAATGGTGATGGTTCGGGATTTTTCTTCATAACAGCTTTGGATGTGGCGCAGTCTCTTGGTGAAGTCCTGATTGTAGATGAAAAGTGTTGCCTCAAAGTTGAGCCAGAAACTTCTCATGTCAAGATTGACTGAACCAAACAGAGCAAACTCATCATCAATTGTGATCGTTTTTGAGTGTAGCAGGCCGCCCCGAAATAGTTTTATGGTGACACCTTCACTGAGCAGATCTTTATAGCGTGCACGGCTTGCATACTGAACCAGTCTTGAGTCAACCTTTTCAGGCACAATTATAATGACCTTTACTCCACGCTGGGAAGCGGATTGCAGTGCTGTAAGAATGGATTCGTCCGGCACGAAGTAGGGTGTGGTAAGGGTTATATTCTTCCGTGAGGCATAAATCGTTGTGAGTAGGAGGTTGTGGATGGCATCAGGGGAAAATCCAGGGCCGGATGGTACCAACTGTACAGGGACGTCGCCGCATTTTGGCTGATGGGTGATGTCTGCAATCTGGCGAACATGCATGATATCCTGATCAAGTGAACGGTTACTGATCTTTTCTGAATCGGTTTCGAGGAACCAGTCACTTATGAAGGTGCCTGCAAGGGCTTCTACCACAGGACCCTGGATACGAACCATGGTGTCAACCCACTGTCCAACTCCCGAGTCCCGTTTGAAAAAGTGTGGATCAACCATATTCTGGCTTCCCGTGTAAGCAGTCTTTCCGTCTATTACAACAATTTTACGATGATTGCGGATATCTACTCTTACAAACAGTGCTTTGATGAAACCTGCTGGTAGCTCTTCTTCTATCTTCACCCCGGCATCAGCCAACTCCTGTATCTTTTTTCCTTTTAAAAACTCCTTTGAACCAATGGAATCAATGAGAATTCTGCAGGTGACACCACGTTCGGCTGCACGAATAACTGCTGCTGCCACCTCGTCTGCTGTTCCCCCTTCATGCCAGATATAAAATTGCAGATGGCAGGTAGATCTCGCTGTATCAATATCCTTAATTATCGAGCGCATTATTTTTTCTGGCTCTTCAATGAGTTCCAGGCAGTTGCCATCCATTGCCGGGATTCCTATAAGACTTATGGCCTGACGATGGATAGGTTTGAGCTCGGGGTGCAGGTTAGACCATTCAACCGGAGCAATGGAATGGAGCGACTCAAGCCATTTCCGATAGTGGTTTAGCGATTCCTGAGCACGTTTTGCCCGGGTCTCGCCAATCCTGTTTTCTCCAAAGAAGAGGTAGATTACAGCACCCAGGAAAGGGAGCAGGAGTATCACGACAAGCCAGGCGAGGGTTACGCCATATTGCCTCTTACGCATAATCACCCGAATTGAGAGTCCCAGTCGAACCAGGAAATCAGTGAGGGGAATAACTACGGCGAGAAGATTGGTGCTCCAGTGAATAGTTTCTGTTTCCATAATGCAAGGTAACGGCAGGGGTAAAGGATTGCTTCTGGTATGCAACGATCTTGAATTCGTGACGGCTCTAAAAATGTTTTTTATAACATACTGAAATACAAATATAAGATTCACAATCAAGTATGTAAAAAAGAGCACTCGCCTCCTTTCGAGGCGTTAGGTCATGGATTCGGGACGATACTGTGCAACAAATTTACTCTGATACCGGAAAAATGTAAAACCACTTATTTTTCACTGGCATTCTGTTCCTTTGGAATGGTATTGTCAACATCTGAGATTTTCACACTGGAGAGGGAAAATTATTATGAAAATTAAAGGATTTTCAACATCTGCCGTAGCCGCCGGAATACGCTACAGTGACAGGCTGGATCTTGGCCTTATTTACAGCGATGTGCCTGCGGTAACTGCCGGTGTTTTTACAACAAATCAGGTAAAGGCTGCACCTGTTCTGATCGATAAGGAACGGCTGATGCAGGGGCGTGCTCAGGCAATTCTTGTGAACAGTGGCAGTGCCAACGCCTGTACAGGTGAGCAGGGAATGAAGGCTGCACTTACCACCAGTAAACTTCTTTCAACCCACCTGAAAATAGATGACAATATGGTACTTCTCTCCTCCACCGGAGTGATTGGGGAGCAGCTTGATGTCGGGGCTTTTCGTTCTGCCATGGACAAGCTTGTTCAGGGTCTGGGAGAAGATCATTTCGAGGATGTTGCCCATGCAATCATGACCACAGATACGGTACCCAAGGTGGTTACACGATCGGTGATAATAGGTGAGCAGGAAGTCAAGTTCATGGGGATGGCAAAAGGAGCAGGGATGATAATGCCCAATATGGCCACCATGCTCTCTTTTGTGATTACTGATGCCCAGATCAGCTTTCCGGAGCTCCACGACTCTCTCAGGCAGGCAACTGATAGAACCTTTAACAGGATCACCGTTGATGGTGACACCAGCACCAATGATATGGTTCTTGTCATGGCAAATGGTGCAGCCTCTAACCCATGGATAGATGAGGACAACCCCAATGATAAACAGATATTCCAGGACACCCTGGAAGCAGTGCTTAAGGATCTTGCCTTGCAGATTGTGAGTGATGGGGAAGGGGCCAGTAAATGTATTACCATCCGTGTCTGTGGCGCCCGTGGAGAGGCAGATGCTGAACGGATGGCAAGGACAGTTGCAAATTCTCCACTGGTAAAAACTGCTTTTTTTGGTGAGGATGCCAATTGGGGACGAATATTCGCAGCGATGGGGCGATCTGGGGTTCGGTTTGACCCTGATACTGTGGACATTGCTTTCGGTGATGTGGTTATCGTTCGTGATGGTTTGGCTGTAGGTCCGTCTGCAGAGAAAGCAGCGACCCTTTTGCTTAAGGAAAAACAGATTGCAGTGTGTATTGATCTTAAAGATGGTGTAGGGTGTGAAGAAGTGTACACCTGTGATTTTTCACTGGATTATGTGAAAATTAACGCGGACTATCGTTCATGACTGCTTTTTTGGGTATTCTTCTTCAGTCTGTTTTGGCCCAGGTCTGAATCCGTGAGTGGGTGATATGCAGCTAGGGTTTCTAACGCACCGGATTGTTAAATTTGACAATCTCGTAAAAAGGTCAATTGATAGATGGCCAAGTAAAAAAATTTAGATGCGAGGCGTATATTTCATGATTGATTTCGGCCTACTAGGGTTCGTCGTAATTGAACAAAAAATACAGCAACGAAGCAGGTGAAGAGTTTTTAAGACGCCATCAAATTTATATTTGAGGTTCAGTGTATTACCAGGAAAAGTAATGACGAATTCGTCACAGATTCTGATTGTTTTATGAGTATAACATATTCTATGAGGACCGGTTGGTATAATGAATAGTATTGCTGTGTATTCAAGCAAAGGTGGTGTTGGAAAAACTGCCGCTGCTGTTAACCTAGCTTATGACAGTTCACGTCGCGGTAAGAGGACGTTACTCTGTGATATGGATCCGCAGGGGGCCTCGAGTTTTTATTATCATGTCAGTACTAAGGGGAAATTTTCAAAAAAACAGTTCGTCAAAGGGCGTCTTAAGAAGTTTATCAGCACAACTTTATACCCGAATCTTGAACTACTTCCTGCCCATTTTTCCTTTAGAAACCTGGATTTGGCACTCGATAGTGACAGAAGGGATGAGCTGAAGATTCTTTTTAACAGCATAACAGATAAATATGACGTACTTATATTTGACTGTCCTCCTAACATGACTCTCCTTTCTGAGAATCTTATCACAGCTGCAGATCAGGTGGTGATACCGGTTATCCCCACAACGCTCTCCATTCGTGCTCTGGCACAGCTTATAAAGTTTTTTGATAAGATTGGTGCAGATCAAAACAAGTTACGTGCTTTTTTTTCCATGGTTGAACGCAGGAAAAATATGCATGTGGATATGGTAAAAACATATAGAAAGAAAAAGGTGTTTTTCAAGGCACTGGTTCCTTATCTTGCAGATGTTGAAAAGATGGGTATTAATCGTGCTCCTGTTGCTGTCACAACACCAGGTTCACCAGCAGCTGTCGCTTATGACAGGTTATGGATGGAAATCTGGAAGCGAAGGGCTCGTGATTAAAATAACTTTTCATCTTCAATGAAACAACACCCACTTTATCCAGTGCTCGGTGGTCTGGTTTTTCTGTCGCTGCTTTTTTTCCTGAATTTCACTTCCCGGGTTATCTTTTCACCACTCCTTCCCGTTATAGAGAAGGAGATGGGGATAGATCATGTGCAGTCGGGATCATTTTTCCTATTTATTTCTGCAGGCTATTTTATTTCGATTCTACTGTCTGGTTTTGTGTCAGCTCGTATCAATCATAAGCGTACCATCGTGCTTTCTTCTGTTTCACTCGGATTGGCATTGTTTGTTCTAAGCAGCTGTTTCACCTTGGTAACCCTGCAGGGGGGACTTTTTCTGTTGGGGCTTGGGGCTGGACTCTATTTTCCCTCTGCCCTTGCCACCATATCAGGCCTTGTGTCACCAGCCTATCTTTCCAGAGGTATGGCAATACATGAACTTGCCCCCAATATAGGATTTGTCGCGGCGCCACTTTTTTGTGATATTGTTCTTATGTATTTTTCGTGGCGCATGGGGCTTGCGCTGATTGGGGTACTGATTGTCATACTTGGAGTGATGTATGGTTTCAGTTCCATGGGATCAACTGTAAAAGGGACGGCTCCAGACCTGTCAGCATCATGGATGTTTTTCAAGATGCCCCTGTTCTGGGCAATGGTTGTGCTGTTTTCGCTGGCCATCTGTTCAACCCTTGGCATTTATGCGATGGCACCGCTCTTTCTGGTCAATGACCATGGAATGGATCCTGGAAAGGCCAATACACTTCTCTCCATTTCTCGAATAGCTGCTGTTGTAATGCCCCTGGCTGGTGGTTGGTTTGGGGATCGATATGGGAAGCAACTTGTTATGGCTCTGATACTTCTTGTTACAGGGATACTCACTGCATCAATGGCAATGGTTGGAAATGGGAATTGGCTGATCTTTCTGGTGGTGGCACAACCTCTTTTTGCGGTTTGTTTTTTTCCAGCAGGATTTGCAGTGTTAACAAATCTTGGCCCCCCTAAGCATGGAAGTGTTGCTGTTTCTCTGTGTTTGCCTTTAGCTTTTCTCATTGGTGGCGGTATGATGCCAACTTTGATCGGTTTTATTGGTGACCTGTATTCTATCAGTGTCGGTTTTGTTGTTATGGGCTGTTTGATGAGTGCTGGTGGGGTCATTTCTTTATTTGTCACTTTGATAATGACAGGAAAAAATGATATTGTGGCACAATAAAGATATTTACAGTGAAAAGAGGAAGTTTCTCATAACATGAAAGATGGGTATGCCCGGTCGTCCAAATTGTATTCAGTGTATTCATTACTATGTTACCTACAATCCGGTGAATCCATATGGTTGCAGGGCAATGGGGTTTAAATCGTCCCAAAATCCAGCGTTGCTGGTTTATACTTCTTCCGGAATTGAATGCCAGGTTTTTAAAAAGAAAATATCACCCGATGGAAACAAAGAATCAACGGGTGGTTCCAGGGGCGGTCTTGTCGCCTGAAAATGGAGATATATTATGAAATTATCACAATTTGGTGAACAGTTTACAGGCGGTGCCGGAATTCTCAGTCTCATGGATGATCTTGGCAATGCGCTTGCCACTGGTGGTGATGATATGATTATGATGGGCGGTGGAAATCCCGGGCATGTACCGGGATTTCAGAAGATTATCCAGAAACGCCTGCAGGATCTTGCTGCCGATACCGGGTCATTCCAGAAACTGATTGGGGTTTACGATCCTCCGCAGGGAGAAAAGGATTTTGTGGATGTCCTTGCAAGCCTGCTGAGTCGAGAATATGGCTGGGACGTCGGGCCCGAGAATATTTGTCTTACCAATGGCAGTCAGGCCGGTTTTTTCCTTCTCTTTAATATGTTTGCAGGAAAACATTCGGATGGAACCACTAGAAAAATACGTCTTCCACTTGCTCCGGAATATATAGGGTATGCTGATCTTGGTACCAGTGAGCCATTTTTTGTGTCTACTAGGCCCCGAATAGAATTACTTCAGGACAACCAGTTTAAGTATCATGTGGACTTTAATAATCTCAGCATGGGAGTTGAAACAGGAGCGATCTGCGTTTCTCGTCCTACAAATCCCACAGGAAATGTACTTACAGACGAGGAGATTGTAAAACTGGATACCCTGGCAAAAGAGCATGGGGTTCCCCTTATACTAGATAATGCCTATGGGGTTCCTTTTCCAGGGATAATATACACCTCAGCCAAACCTGTCTGGAATGAGAATATCATTGTCTGTCTCTCCTTGTCAAAACTTGGACTCCCTGCTGCAAGAACTGGAATCATGGTTGCCCGCAAGGAGGTAATCAACGCTGTATCAGGTATGAACGCCATTATGAATCTTGCCACTGGCAGTTTTGGCGCCATGCTGGCTCATGAACTTGTTGAAAGTGGTGAGGTATTGAATGTGAGTCAGAATGTGATTAAACCTTTTTACCAGCAGAAAATGGAAAAAGCTGTGGAGAATTTTCATGCAGCACTGGATGGCACCCCTTATAAACTGCATAAGCCTGAGGGGGCAATGTTTCTTTGGCTCTGGTTTAGGGATCTTCCCATCACCAGTCATGAGTTGTACCAGCGTTTAAAAAAGAGAAATGTACTTGTTGTTTCCGGACATTTCTTTTTTCCTGGCCTGGAACAAGAGTGGCAGCACCAGAAAGAATGTATCAGGGTGACCTATTCTCAGGATGAAAAACAGGTTGCCCGAGGCATCAAGATCATTGCAGAAGAAGTCAAAAAGGCATATTGCTGATGGAGAAAATAGTGGCGCATACAGGAAAACTACAAATCATGGCCATGGTGTTTGGAGTGGTCTTTTTTTATGGTGTCGCAAGTTATGCCGGATGTGTGAAGGGTGACTGTAAAAATGGCCAGGGTGTGCTGGTTCATGAGGACGGCAGGACTTATACCGGTCAGTTTGTTCGTGGTGCCATTGAGGGAAAAGGGGTACTCACTCACCCGGATGGGACCCGATACAGTGGTGATTTCCAGAAAGGTGTCTATTATGGAAAAGGTGTGTTGACCAGTCCAGACGGCAGAGAGTATGACGGTGAGTTTCGCTCGGGTATTATTAATGGTCGTGGAGTACTGACTTTTAAGGATGGAAGGAAATATGAAGGGGAGTTCCTTCTTGGACGTTATCATGGGGATGGGAGTATTATCTATCCTGATGGTAGATATTACGTCGGTGATTTTAGAAACGGACTCCTTGAAGGGAATGGTAAGCTGACATATCCCGACGGTACCTATTGGAATGGAGAATTTCATAACGGACAGCCCGCAGGCAGAGGTGTCAAAACTTATGTAGACGGTAGTAAATATACGGGTGAATTTTATGGAGGTGAACGTCGGGGCCAGGGAATCTGGGAGGGTGCTGATAAAAGCTACTATGAAGGTATTTTTTCCGGGGACAAATATAACGGTTCAGGAGTTCTTACCTACCCTGATGGCAGAAAATACAGTGGTCAGTTTGTTGATAATTATCGTCATGGAGAAGGCGAGCTCACCTACACCGACAATACGCGGTATGTCGGTCAGTTTGATCATGGACTACCGCATGGGCATGGAATATTTTACTACTCTGATACCAGTCGCTATGAAGGCAGTTTTGCTAAGGGGCAACGTTCTGGGATGGGAAAGCATTTTTATGCAGACGGATCCTGGTACGAAGGTGAGTTTCGGGCTGGAAAACCTAATGGAACCGGAAGCCTTACACTAAAAGATGGTACTGTTTTTACCGGGGAGTTTATCGATGGTCGCCCGGTGGTGAAAACTGCTGCTGCAACAAAGAAAGGTCCGGAAGAAAAAGACAACTCTGTCATAGTTCATGTTCCAGAAGAAAGTATATCGGTACAGGAGACAGGAGGAGGTAGCTATATCTTCCACAATGGAAGAATTTGCAGGGCCGAAGATAAACAGCCCCTCACCGGAAAGGTAAGTTATCTGTTTACTGATGGCACGTTTTATAAGGGTACTGTACGTGATGGTCTTATGGATGGACGGGGGGTGATTGAGTATGCCAATGGAGATGTCTATGAAGGTAGTATTGTAAAAGGAAAACTCCATGGAAGTGGTGTATACAGGTATACCAATGGACGACGTTATGAGGGAGATTTTGCCCACGATATCAAAGAGGGAACCGGCATCTTTACCTATCCCGACGGATCCAGATATGTGGGGCAGCTGAAAAAAGATCATTTTTCTGGAAATGGCAGTTATTATTTCAGCGATGGCAGCCACTATGAAGGGGAATTCCGGGTTGGCCGATTTTACGGTAATGGTAAGCTGACCTATGCGGATGGAAGTGTGATAACTGGAGAGTTTCGTGATGATATGCCCCATGGCGAGGCAGTTCTGGTTTCTGCTGATGGCAGTCGTTATGAGGGTGAGTTTCATATGGGGCGCCGTAACGGTTTTGGAAAATTGACCACAGAGAGTGGAAAAGTGTATGAAGGTCAGTTTAAAGATGATGAATTTTTACGGCAGTGATACTGAAACTGATGGAGCCAGATATGCGATGGAGTTATAAAACTGTCCATTTCAGCCTGAAAAAGGAAGGATTTCTTGGCAGTGTATTTCTTGATGAGGCTGAAATAGAAGTCTCTTTAAATGAATTTGGGAAATCCGGATGGGAGTTGGTTTCCTTTATGGAAGTAAATGATGGCCTGATTGCTGTTTTTAAACAACCTCTGGCGAGTGGTATCTCGGATCTCAGCGTACAGGAAACTGGTGAAGATGTCTTTGAACCATCGAAATCAGGATCACTCCCTGCAAAAACAGAACCCGTAGAAGACATACAGCATGAACCTGAATCCCTGGCGCAGGAGGCGGCGGTTAAGAACAGTAACGCAGATAATGAGTCCGGTTCTGATAGTGAAGAGGGGGACGTGGGATCTATCAAAATATTCTGATGTCAGAATGATGGTGATAACAGTGCAAATATTGCGTACATGAAAGACTTTACAGGTGAAACCAGTGATCTGCAATCCTGGATGGTCACCATCAGACGGCACATCCACGAAAATCCTGAAGGACTGCTACTTGAGATGGATCTTCCTGGCAGGATACGAATTCTCTTCCAACCTGCCGAGGAGAGTGGCCGTGGCGCAGACAAAATGATCAGGGAAGGTGCTGTAAAAGACCTTGTGGCAATATTTGGTGGTCATATAGACACCCATTATGAGACTGGAGTTATTACCGTTGATGAAGGTATAATATGTGCCTGTGAAACCCTTTTATTATCCGTCTGGAAGGTAGTGGCGGACATGCTGCCAGGCCTCATGAGTGTAAATATACCATTGTTGCAGCAGCAGGCCTCATTACTTCACTGCAGTCTCTGGTGTCAAGAGAAATTGATCCTAATCATTCGGCCGTACTAGGTGATAAGTAATCGCTTTCAGAGTATAGCAGGAGGACTAAGATTCCGTAAAATTCCGGGGTGATTTTCCAGGGTTTCTTGACGAAAACACCTCTTTGGCTGCCTGTGGCAGCGCTTTTTCGATCAGTTTTCTTGGCCACACTGATTGTAGCGCAGACAGCGACCTGCAATCCCTGAAAAATTTTCAGTAAGAAGTAAAATCAGACTACAAAACCAGCTGGAGAAATGCAAATTTTTTCTGCGAAATCCGCCAACGGTTTATTTGGTATAGTTTTTTTGCAGTCAGAATGATCTCGGACGCAGCATCGGATTGAAGACAAAACAAAGTGCCGGTATGCGCCATAGATCGAGATGCTCGACTATTCTTCGGATAGCTTTAGGTTCA